>NZ_JBFUGI010000006.1:0-405283 GCF_056402995.1 Mesorhizobium sp. P3_A8
AAAGGTCGCCGAAAGGTCGCCGCGTCATCTGGGGCGGCCGGCATGCTCTGCGCAGGGTGGTCTACATGGCAGCGCTCACCGCCAGCCGCTCAAATCCCGTACTCAGAGCCTTCCACCAGCGTCTCATTGCCAACGGCAAGCAACCAAAGGTCGCCATCGTCGCCGTGGCCCGAAAGATTATGACCATCCTCAGCGCCATGCTTCGACACAACCAACCCTGGTGTCCAGACAAAGCCTGAAAACACAGTTGCTCATCCGTCTCGGCGCTGCGCGCCCATCCACCTTCCCCCACAAGGGGGAAGGAGAGGCGCTTTCAAGCCTGCGACACCACCGCTCGATTGCCCCAATCGCCCCGGCGGTCTATGTAAAGTCGCATGAGCGAGACGACTTCACGCCTGAGCGGCTGGATGGACCTTGCCAACCCGACACGCTTCGTCGGGCTGGCCGACAAGGTCGTGCCATGGCTGGCGGCGATCGCCGCACTTGTCCTTGCCGTCGGCCTCTATATGAGCTTCGCCGCGCCTGAGGATTTCCAGCAAGGCATCACCGTCCGCATCATGTACATCCATGTGCCTTTCGCCTGGCTCGCCATGATGTGCTACACGCTGATGGCGGTTTCGGCGCTTGGCACGCTGGTCTGGCGGCATCCGCTGGCCGATGTCGCGCTAAAATCGGCAGCCCCCATCGGCGCCGTCTTCACCGCACTGGCGCTGATCACCGGCTCGATCTGGGGCAAGCCGATGTGGGGCACCTGGTGGGTGTGGGACGCGCGCCTGACCTCTGTCTTCGTGCTGTTCCTGATGTATCTCGGGATCATTGCGCTGACCCGTGCGCTCGACGACGCCAGCCGCGCCGCCTGGGCCGCCGCCATCATCACGCTGGTCGGCTTCATCAACATCCCGATCATCAAATTCTCGGTCGACTGGTGGAACACGTTGCACCAGCCGGCATCGGTGTTTCGGCTCGGCGGACCAACCATCGACCCGAGCCTGCTGTGGCCGCTGCTGGTCATGGCTGTCGGCTTCACCGTGCTGTTCTTCGCCCTGCATCTGATGGCGATGCGCACCGAAATCCGTCGTCGCCGGGTTATCGCCATGCGGCGGGTGGCGGCACGGCAGGCAGAGCGGCAACCAGCCTAATTCATCTGTTGCATCCCGACCGAGGTCAGGCCATCAACCCCCGCGCGGCCACCGGCAGCGTTTCCAGCACCTTGTCGCCGTCGATCAGGCTGACCTCGTTGAACAAATTGGTGACGACGCAGCAATGGTCGGGCACGACCCGTACGCGCTCACCTATGCGCAGCTTCGCGTCACCGGAAAGCGTGACAGTGCCGTGTTCTTCGCTGAGTCCGGTGACCCTTGCGTCGGGAGCGCCGAGCAGCTCGCCAAAATCCTTTAGTCCGAGTGTATCGCTGGAAAGCGCCTTGCTGCCGCTGTCCAAAATGGCGCGTGTTTGCGTCGGATGGCTGACCACCGTCGACAGCACCGTCAGCGCGCAATCGTCCAAGGTGCCGACGCCTTTGGCGACCTGATAGCGGTCGAGATAGATGTAGGTGCCGGGGCGATATTCGGTGACGACGGAGGCATCGGCAGAGCGCCACATGTCCGGCGTGCCGCCGCTGGAGATGCGCTCGCAGGCGACACCCGAAGCGGTCAGCGCCTGCTTGGCCTTGGCGAGCCACGATTCAGCTTCGGCCGCGCGGCCAGCTACCGGATAGGTCATGAGTCCACCGAAGGTCAGGCCACTGGCCTTGTCGATCAGCCTTGCCAGCGCCAGCGCTTCATCGGCAGTCTGCACACCGCAGCGGCCCATGCCGGTGTCGCATTCGACCAGCACCGGCAGAGGATGGCCGGTATCGGTGAAAACCGCGGCGAGTCCTTCCAGCGTATCCATGCTGTCCGCCGTCACCGACAGGGTGACGCGGCCGTGCAGCGCCTTCAGCCGTTCAAGCTTGGCACGGCCGAGAATGTTGTAGGGCAGAAAGATGTCGGACAAACCGGCATCGGCCATCACCTCGGCCTCGCCGATCTTCTGGCAAGTGATGCCGACGGCACCCGCCGCCACCTGCTTCTTCGCCCAATAGGGCAGCTTGTGCGTCTTGATGTGCGGCCTGAGCTTCAGCCCGTTTTTGTCGGCATGGGCCTGTGCACGGGCAATGTTGGCTTCGGCGCGCGCAGCGTCGATCAGGATCGACGGCGTATCGAGGTCGTGGATCGTCGGCATCGGCTATCCCTGTGAGAATTCGCAGGGTTTATGAGCCTGAAAGCCGGCGATGTCACGCAGCCAGCGGACCGGATCGGTGGGCCATACGAGCGTAGCGAAGGGTACGGCAGACAGCGACATGGATCGACACCGCAGCGGCGTTCGGCTATGCGATTTATCGGAAAAATCGACATGAAGGGTCACGATCATGAAACGCTCCGCCATCAACGACGTCATCCGCGAAGCCGACGCTTTCATCCGCTCGTTCGGCTACATCATGCCGCCCTTCGCCTATTGGTCGCCCGAGGAGATGAAGGCGCGTCAGGTCGATTCTTCGGCGATCTTCACCTCGCGGCTCGGCTGGGACATCACCGATTACGGCCAGGAGAAGTTCAAGGATCTCGGCCTGTTCCTGTTCACCGTGCGCAACGGCCGCTACGAGGACATGAAGAAGGGCATGGGCATGCTCTATGCCGAGAAGATCATGATCTCGCGCAAGGACCAGCTGTCGCCGATGCACCGCCACAACATCAAGGCCGAGGACATCATCAACCGCGGCGGCGGCAAGCTGGTGCTGGAGCTGTTCATGCACGACCGCGACGGCGGCATCGACCCCAAGGCCGAGGTGTCGGTGCCGGTCGACGGAACCATCCACAGGCTGCCGGCGGGTGGCCTGCTGAAGCTCGACCCGGGCCAGAGCGTCACGCTGCTGCCCGGCGTTTGGCACGCCTTCTGGGCCGAGGGCAAGGACGTGCTGATCGGCGAGGTCTCGACCGTCAATGACGATCTCACCGACAATGTGTTTCGCGAGACGATCGGCCGCTTCTCCAACATCGACGAGGACGTCGCACCGGTGCACCTGCTGGTGGCCGACTATGAGAAATGGCTGGGGTAGCCGGGCCGAGCAACTCCATTAAGAATGCGGGTTTCCGTCGGGAATGCCCTAGTCGTCCCAGTTCAGCTGCTGAAAGAACGTCCAGACACTGATAGTGCTGTCATTCCGATCGCTCGTACTGTGCAATGTCAGGACGATATCCACGGTGGGCGGCGCTTTGATCATGACTGTAATCACGCGCGTCCCGTCGTCAGGTACGATACCTATGCCTGAGGTGATTTCCCAATTTCCTCCGGCCTGCTGAAGTCGGGGAGCGGAATCTTCGAATTGCTCCTTCATCGATGCATCGTTTGGAAACGGTTCGTCGGTGAGTTCTGCAAATTCCTCCCACGATCCGGAGACTGCCGCCTGGATGGCGCGTTCTATTCTGGCGCTCTCTGCTTGGCTGATTTTTGCAGACATACTGAGAGCTCCTCTCTACCGCGCGTACTTATCCGCCTTGCGGTTGCCGAGCAGCAGCTTGCGCTCCAGATGTGCCCTGAGCTCACCGTAATAGGCGGTGAGGAACGCTTTTGAATCGATCGGCTCGACCTTCGCACCAATCTTACGGCTGATCGTTTCCGCCACCGCTTTCATCGCGAAATAGTCGTCGCGGCGCAGCACTTCCTCCAGCTTGTGCAACTCGGCGATGCCATAGGCGTCGAGCTGCGCCGGGCTGAAATGGAAGCGCTTGGCAATCGGGTCTTGCCGCTGCGAAAGGTCCTCGACCAGCTTGAACTTCGGCGTCTCCACCACCCAGGTTCCGGCAAGCAGATCGCCAATGCGCAGCCGGTCGCGGTTGAACAGCAGAAACAGCGAAAACAGCAGTGCCCACACCAGGCCGAAAATCGTAGAAAGCGTGTCGGCGACGCCGGCGCCGCCGCGCCCGGCGATGATCGACAACGGCAGGAAAACCTCGATCTCGCGCATCAAATTGCGCGCGATGACCTGATCGATGGTGAGACCGGCGCCGCTGCGCGAGGCGACCCGCACGCCGACGATCCGCTTGCCAGGCGTCGCGGCTCGCCGCCCCGCCTCGAAGGCGATGAAATAGGCGTTGCGCAGCAGGAAGATGAAGATCATCCAGACGATGAAGAGCGGCTCCGCCTCCTTCACGCCAAGGCCGCCGAGGCCGAAGATGACGACGAGGGTGACCACAATGGCGGCAGCGACAATGATCACCACATCGAGCAGGAAGGCCGCGGCCCGCGTGCCGGCGTCCGCCAGCTTGACCTTGAGGTCGACACCTTCCGGCGTGATCAGCGGCCTTATCAGCGCGGCAGGGTTTCTAGCCGTTGCCATGCCGCACCATCCGGAACAGGTAGAAATAGGCGATCCATAGCGTCAGCATGCCGCCGCCAATGGCGTAGCGCGCCGCATCGCTGGTGATCGTCTGCCGGCCGATGCCTTCGAGCAGGCCGGCAAACAGAAGCATCACCATGACGCCGACCATGGCGGTCGCCGCCACCCGCCCGGCCTGGGCGGCAGCGGCCATTCGGGTCAGTTCGCCGGGGAAGGCGATGCGCGTTCCGATCCGCATGCCTGCCGCACCAGCGAGCGCTATGGCGAACAGTTCCGTCGTGCCGTGGATCGACAGCCAGCCGCCAAGCTCGAAGCCCAATCCCTTGGCCGCGTAGACCTGGAACAGCGCGCCCAGCATGCATCCGTTCATCAGGATGAGGAGCACACTAGGCACCGCGAAGGCGAAGCCCAGCGCAAAGGCCAGGATTGCCACCTGCGTGTTGTGGGTAAAGAGATAGGCGGCAAAGCCGGACAGGAAATGGCCGCCGCCACTGTCATAGAGCACGCTGCGTAGCGCCTCGGCCGACGAGTCCGGATTGCGTCCGCCGGCAAGGCTGGGCGCAATGATGGCGTCGTACCAGCGGCTGTCGGAGGCCACCAGCCAGTAGGCGGCAATCGCGCCGATCACCGTCAGCCCGACCGACACCCAGGTCTCGCGCCACAGATCGCGGATCGCCGCCGGCCAGTCGCGCAGGAAGAAATCGCCGACGCGCTGCCTCAGGCCGCGCCGTGCGCCATAGAGATAGAAATAGCCGCGCAGGCTGAGCGCCTCCAGATAGGCGATCAGCGCGCTGTCGAGGGACGTCGCGCGGGCCACCGAGAGCGAGGACAGCGCCGAGCGATAAAGCAGCGGCAGCGACAGCAGCTCGTCTTCCGAAAGCGTACGCGGCGCGCGTTTTTCGACCCGTGAAAGCAGCGCCTCGAACGCCTTCCAGTCGGCCTCGCGCTCCTGGCGGAAGCTTGCCAGCGACTGGCGTACGGCATCGGTGCCGGTGGGCAGCGTCATAGGAGGTTCTCCTCCTTGAGTTGGATATAACGCTCGACCAGCGCCGGGCCGAGGCGTTGGTGGTCGGCCTCGATCACATGCGCACCAAGCAGCCGCAGCCGCCCAATCACCACTTGCCGCTCCCGAAGCAGGCCGCCCGCGATGACTGCGCGGGCCACATCCTCGGGTTTCGTGGGTTGCATGTCGGCCAGCGTCTCCAGTTCGACATCCTTCATCAGCATGAACAGCACCAGATGCCGCTCGGTCAGCCGGCCGACGGTGCGCAGCATCAGCTCGGCGCTGATCGGGTCGACGAAATCGGTGAAGATGATGACCAGCGAGCGACGGTCAAGCTTGGCCGCCAATGTCGTCAATGCCAGGGTGAAATTGGTCTCCTCGCTGGAATAATCGATCTCGGCCGCGCGCTTCTGGATCATCATGAAACTCGGCGAGCCGCGCACCGCGCCGCTCGAGACACGCGGCTTGGCGTCGAAGGAGAACAGGCTGACAAGGTCGCCGCCCTTGAGCGCAATGAAGGCCGACAGAAGTGCCGCCGTTACCGCCCGATCAACCTTCGGCACGCCGTCGACCGGCTCGCACATCAGCCGTCCGCAGTCGATTGCCAGCACAATGTTGTTGTTCTCCTCGATGCGAAATTCGCGTGCCAAAAGCTTGCCGTGGCGCGCGCTGCGCTTCCAGTCGATCATCCGCCGGCCCATGCCTGGCTGATAGTCCTTCAGCGACTCGAACTCGCGGCCCTGGCCAGCCCGCCTTTGCGCGTGGCCGTCGGCGAGCGCGGAGCGCTGCAGCAACGTGATCGCCTCATCGCGCGCGCGGCTGACATCGGGCAGCACCGCCACCTTGCGGTCCATCGGCAGGACGACCTGGTTCCAGGTCAGCCCGAACGGGCCGTTCCAGCGCAGCCACAGCCGGTCGAAACTGGCGATGCCGCGCCTCAGCGCGTCGAATTCGAGATCGAGCGTGCCGCCATTGGCGGGCAGGGCGCCACCGGTGCCGCCGACC
Organism: Mesorhizobium sp. P3_A8; assembly: GCF_056402995.1. Lineage (NCBI taxonomy): Bacteria > Pseudomonadati > Pseudomonadota > Alphaproteobacteria > Hyphomicrobiales > Phyllobacteriaceae > Mesorhizobium > Mesorhizobium sp. P3_A8. Next base: position 6,387 of record NZ_JBFUGI010000006.1, read on the forward strand.
GGCGCCAGCCGTTGATCGTGGCCGACGCGCGCCTGCAGCCCGCGCCCGCCAAGGCTGGCCGCGACATGGAGGGTGAAACGCCCGCCAACGCCGACTTGCGGCGGCGCCGAAAGACTGGCGGTGAGTGAGGCGCGTCCGCGCCCGGCCGCCGCATCGACCGCCAGGAAGGCGAGCAGAATACAGATCCACAACAGGCCGAGATACCAGAACGAGGGCAGTGCTAGCGCGATCAGGAAGGCAGGGATGGCCCCCGCCGCCGCTGCCCAGACCGCTCTGCCGCTTGGGTAGATCAACGCGGCGCTGCCGTCTGGTCGACAAGGTCCGAGACGATCTGCTCCACCAGCCGCCCGTCGATCTGCGCCGCCGGCGACAGGATGACGCGATGGCGCAGCGCCGGCACGGCAAGTGCCTTGACGTCGTCGGGGATGACATAGGCGCGGCCGTCCAGCGCTGCCCTGGCGCGGGCGGCCCGGGCCAGCATGGCGCCGGCGCGAGGACTGGCGCCAACCTCCAGATCCGGGCTTTCGCGGGTGCCGCGCACAAGGGCAGCGATGTAGCCGACGATATCGTCGACCAGCGTGACATCGCCGACGGTGGCAAGTGCTGCCTCCAGCGTCTTGCGGTCGGTCCGCGCCTTGATGCCGTATTGCTCGATGTCGTGCGAGGCGGAGCCGCCGCCGTGATGCACGATGATGGCACGTTCCTCCTGTGCATCGGGATAGCTTACCCGGTGCTTGAACAGGAAGCGGTCGAGCTGGGCTTCGGGCAGGGGATAGACGCCCTGATGCTCGATCGGGTTCTGCGTCGCCACCACCATGAAGTTCTGGCTGAGCGCATGCGTGGTGCCGTCGAAGGTCACAGCGTGTTCCTGCATGGCTTCGAGGAGCGCGGCCTGCGTCTTCGGCGGCGTGCGGTTGATTTCGTCGGCAAGCAGGAGGTCGCAGAAGATTGGGCCGCGCGTCAGCGTGAACTGCCCGCTCTGGAAATTGTAGATGTTGGAGCCGACAATATCGCCGGGCATCAGGTCGGGCGTGAACTGGATGCGGCCATAGGCGACGCCGAGCGCCTGTGCGAAGCAGCGCGCGGTCATGGTCTTTGCTGTGCCCGGCGGGCCTTCCAGCAATATGTGTCCGCCGGCGAACAAGGCCGTCAGCATCAGATCGACCGTGTCGCGCTGTCCGGTGATCGCTTTCGCCACTTCTTCCCTGATCGCATTCGCCAGGGCCTTCACATCATCGACGTTCACCGAGCCTCCTTGTCGTCCAGTCATGCAGCTCTTGCGCTGCTTCATGCATTTGAGCCAGCTTCCTGGCTTCGTTCGCGGCCTTGAAGCGACGGCTGAAGCCCTGAATTTCGCCGTGGTCGCGGGAATCGAGCCAACGGTCGAGTGCTTCGCCTGGCAAGCCTTGCGGCGCGCCGAGCAATGCACCGGCACGCGCACGCATCAGCGCCGCATAGCGGTCGCCGAGCTCCTCGATCCGCCCGGCGCGCTTCAAAAGCATCGCCGTGGTGTCGACCAGCGCCTGTTTGCCGAAGGCAATCGCCCGGGCCTCGGTGCGCGGCGGTCCGAACCGGCCGAGCCCATGCAGGAAGGCGAGCGCGGCCGCCGCCAGCACCGACAGCGTCAGCGCCAGGAAGGGCGGCTCGACCAGGAGCTTGGCCAGATCGTATTTTCGCCCCGCGCCGTGCAGCGTCAGGTCGAACATGACCCCAACATCGTCAAGCGAGGCCAGGAGATCAAAGACCGCTGCCGCCTTTTCGGGATCCTTGAGCCCGGCGTTGTTGATGAGGTCGGGATCCGTCAGGATGTAGAATTGCTTGTAGGGGAGTTTGCTGAGAACGGCCTTGCCGTCGCCAGCCGCAATCCATGGAGTGCTGTCCGCGATCCACTGCAGGTCATCGGGCGCGGCAACCAAATGGCCCTCGATGTCGATCTTGTTGGCCGTGCCTTTGCCTTCGCCGAGCTTTGCCTTGGTGATGCGGCCTAGCCAGTCGTTGACGACCGGGTCCGGCAGCCGCTCTATCTTCATCTCCCATCCTTCGTGCGTTTCCAGCGGCAAGGTTTGCCATTTGGGCAGCACGAACAGCGTCGGCAGGTCTTGCCGAAGATGGATGATGTTTTTGAGCGCCTCCGGATCACTTTCCGGCGAGATGGTGACGATGAGCAGGATATTCCTTGATAGGTCTTTCTCGGTCTTCGCCATGTAGGGCAGGCCACCGGTCAGTTTCAGCCATTCCACAAGGCCCGCATAGCCCGAACCGCCCTTGGAGAGCGGCGTCGCCCCGCCTTCCGGCTGGCGAAAATCGGGCGCGTAGGTCGACAACAGGAAAAATCCCGCCGCCGCGAGCAGGCTGGCAAAAATCCCCCAGAACAGGGTTTTTCGGCTGAACGGTTCCTGCACCGCCTCGACGGCGGGCGCGCTCATGTCCAGGCATCCCTGAAGGCGAAGCGCTCATAGGCGCCGCGCGCCTGCCGCCAGCCTTCGGCGCCGACCGGCCGGCGGGCAAACAGGGCGGCCTCGACGATGCGCGCGATCTCGCTGAAGGCGTGGCGCGCCCGCGACGGGAGCGATGGGGCCGTGGCAATGTCGCGCGACGTCAGCGATGGGCGCAGGAAGTCGGGCAACCGCCCGGCAATGTCGGCTACGCTGCGCCGAAGCAGAAGATGCACCGCCTCGTCATAGTCGCCGCGCGCGGCGAGCGCGTCGGCCTCGGACAGCAGGATCTGTGCCGCCGCGGCGTCCGGGCGCCATGTCTCTTCCGCCTCTGTCTGCTTGCGAGTGCGCCGCCATGGCAGGCGCCATGCCACCCCCTTCGCTTCGAGGGCGACGAGAACCACGATGACCGTGACGCCGATGATCACCGCGCCCCAGAACAGGTAGATCATGTAGGGGCCGATCTTCGCCAGCATCTCCAGCACGGGCTTCAGCCACCCCGGCGGTTCCGGGGGTACGAGGCTCGGCAGATCGAATTGGATGGAGTTATCCGCCAGCAACTGCTTGTGCAGGTTTGCCAGCCATTCGGCGTCCGCCGTGCCCGGCTGTGCGACTGTCACCCGCTCGCTCCCTGCAACCCGCGGTTCGGTGCCAACTTTGGCAATGCTGCACGACAATTGCAAGTGATTGGACGTCAGTTATCAATACTGGCAGATTTGCAGTCGGGACCACTGCTTGGCATGACCCGGCGAGGAGGGGACAACGCATGACTTCAACCACATTTGCACGACGAGAGAAATTCGATATCGGCAGGGTGTTCAACAACACATTTGCTGTTATCGGTCGCAACATCGGCCTTTGCGTTGGCCTTGCCGCGCTGTTTTCAGGCCTGCCGAATCTTGTCTCCCAGCTTGCGCGCCCGGCTACCAAAACAGTTGGAGATCCAGCGAATCTTGCCTTGGTAACCGCAAACTACAAATTCGGCTATTTCGTTGGCTTCGCGGTCTTTGCAATACTTTATATCGGGTTTTCGCTTCTGTTGCAGTCCAGTCTCGTCCGGGCAGCGATCGAAGACTTGAACGGCAAGCGGCCGACCTTCGGCGATTGCATCCGCGTTGCGATCCGCAATTTGCTGCCGACGCTCGGGATCGGCCTGCTCGTCGCACTTGGCGTTGGCTTTGCCTCGATTGCTTTGCTGGTGCCCGGCATCATCCTCTGGCTCGGCTGGTTGGTGGCGATACCGGTGCTTATCCAGGAGCGGCTCGGCGTGTTCGGTTCGATGTCGCGCAGCCGCGCGCTGACGAAGGGCAGCCGCTGGGCCCTGTTCGGACTCTTCCTGATCCTGATCATCATCGGACTTGTCATCCAGTCGATGAGCGCGGTGGTCATTTATCTCTTCCATGGAATTATCGCCGCGGTCTTGGCCGCCTTGGTGCAGACCATTGTGTCGATGGTGGTCTCGGTCGCCACGGCCGTGAGCTACATCGAACTGCGGCGGGTCAAGGAAGGCACCAGCGTCGATGAACTGGCGGAGATATTCTCCTAGGTGCATGGTCCGCGCCGGCCAGGGGATCAGTTGTCAATGTAATTCGGCTTGCCGGAAGGGACGATCGTGGCTGCGACTGCGCTGGCGCCTCCGGAAACATTCCGGATCGGGAGGGTTCTCAGCGAAAGCTTCGCGGTCATCGGCCGCAATATTGGTGTTTGTTTTTGGCTGGGCTTGATTCTCGGTGGCTTGCCAAGAGCCATATTCGGGACCCTCCTTGGGCCGATCGTATCCAGGTATGGCATCCATGACTTTCCGGCCCTTCGGGTCACCTATGCTCTCGTTCAATTGATCGGCTACAAATGTTCCGATGGCATGCTTCAAGTTGCCTTTGCGTGGCTGGCGATGGAGGATTTGCGTGGGAATCGGCCAACGTTGCGGCATTGCCTGGGGGTTACAGGAGCGACGCTACTTTCGGCTGCAGCCATCTGGCTGCTCGCCAACCAGCTCTTCGTGTTCTGCGGAGACATCGACCAATACGCAATCGACCACTACATTCAGTTCTTAATCAAAATTCCTTTGCCATCTGTCGTCTGGGTTCCTGCAGGCGTAGTTGTCACGTCCATTCCCGCATTGATATTTTGGGTTCGCTGGTTCGTCGCGATCCCGACCCTTGTCAGGGAGAGGTCAAGTGTATTGAGGTGCCTGGCGCGCAGTCGCGACCTAACCAAGGGGAGCCGATGGCCTTTGGTCGGGTTTTGCCTAGGATTGTCCGTGGTTTTTTTCCTGACGGGTTTGGCCTTGAGACCTAAGACATGGCCGTTCGGCGCGCCGACGCGTTATCTTCTTGATGCCTTGCTGGATACAACCAACGACGTCGTGACGGCGGTGGTCATGGCGGTTGGTTACGACGAATTGCTAAGGATCAAGGAAGGCACCGGCGTCGACGATCTGGCCGAAGTCTTTTCCTAGCCGGGCGTTCGGCTGCGCCGGCACCCCAGGATCTCAATGGCAGCAGCTTGGAGCCGCTTGCACGCTCGTCCGGCACAGGCATGACGAGCTGATTGTCACATCCGCCTTGGCCACCGCCACAGCGAGCTTGGCCTGCAGCCCCGGCAGTTCTTCGCGCTCGCCCCGCAGTCTCAAACATTCGACCAGCCCGTGCAGCGCCCAGACATTGTCAGGGTGCTGGGCGCAGCGCTGCACCTTGCCGCTGAGGCCGAGATCGTCGCGATAGACCTGCTCGGCCTCTTGCGCATGGCCTTGGTCGAGAAGCAGCGCGGCCAGCGCATGGCGGGGCGGGTGCATCCACGCCCACGGTTCGGTGTAGGAGAGATTGTCGTCAAGCTCGACCGCTTGCCGCAAATGGGCATAGGCTTCGTCGTGCCGGCCCTGATGGTAGGCAAGCTCGCCGTCGAGCAAGGCAGCACCGACAGCGAGCGAGGCGCGAGTCGGGTTGCTGAGAAAACGCCGCTCGGCCGGAATATTCTCCACATGCCGGTGGAACCGGTCGCGCTCGCGCTCGGCCTCCGTGAATTGCCTCAGCGTCGCATGCGCGACGCCCTTGGCGTAGTGCTGCATCGCCGCCGTCAGCACATAGAGACCGGGCTCTTCGACCGCCGGTTCGTCGATGATCTCCCGCCAGCGGCCGAAGCGCACCTGCACATGCGATTTCATCGCATGGTAGCCTTCCACCGTTTGCGTGAGCTTGGGCCGGTCCTGGATGGCGACCACGTCGCGCACGACCAGGCTGCGCACCTTGTCGGCGGCCCACCGCGCCGGCTGGTACTGGCCAAGGAACATGCAGGTGAACATCATCAGATGCAGGTCGTGGCAACAGCCAAGCAAATAGTAGGTCGGCTCATCGGCATAGGCGAGGTAAAGGTCGTTGGCGCGGACCGCTTTCTCGCTGGCAAGCTTCGCCTTCTCGTAGTCGCCGCACAGCACATGGATATGCCCCGGCATATGGTTCATGTGCCCGGCATCGGGGCACATTTCGCCGAGCAGATCGGCCGAGCGCATGCCGCGTTCCGGCATAGTGGACATTTCCAGGAGGTGGATGTGCAGGTGGACGATCGCCGGATGCTGTGCTGCGCCGGCTTTGTCGGCGAGCCGGATCGACCGCTCGCACACTTCCAGCGCCTCAAGCACGTCCGAATTCGGCGCCGGCGCACCGGTCTTGAGGTTCCACAGCCGCCGCACCGTACGCATCATCAGCGCCTCGACCAGCAGCGCCATCACATCATGGTCGTCGGGAAAATCCTGGTAGACCCGTCGCATCGCGGCGGCATAGGCATCATCCCAATGTTCGAACTCCTGCGGGCTCACTCTGTGCGGCTTCTGGAAACGGCGGGCCAGCGCCTCGATCAACTGTCTTTCGACATCGCTGGCGCCAGCCGCATTGGCGCGCGCCAGCCGGACATGCTCGAAGCAGCGCTTCGTCGCGCTGTTGGCCTCGGCCTCGCCATGTTCCTTCCAGGTCAGGTTGTAGAAAGGCCCTGCGGCATAGGCGATGCCCCAATGAACCATGGCGCAGCCGGGATCGGTCTCCAGCGCCTTCTCAAAGCACTTGATGCCTTCCTCATGGTTGAAGCCGTAGCACCAGTTGAGCCCGATATCGAACCAACGCTGGGTTTCAAGGGAGCTGGTGGAGATGGCGCGGCGATAGGTACCGAGGTTGAAGCGATCCATGTCTTCTCATTCAAGTCTGATGAGCTTCGAGCCAAGGCGTGGCCAGATTCCCTAGCCATCAATGTGTGCCGAAATCTCCAGGCATGGCAAACGCCATAAGCGGCACCGCCGGCGCACCAGCCGCCTTAGTTGGCCCCTTCATTTTGCCAGCCGGCTAGCTCCGGCAGATCGTCAAGCCAACTTTTCTCGCTCATCAAAGCATCGCTGACCTGTGGTGCGGCCTCTGTGGCGTTTTGAATCAGCCAGTCCATCCACTTCCGATAGGCAGCCGGATCGAGTTGGGGCGGCAGCACCTTGGCCTTCAGCAGCATCCTCTTGCGGAAACTGGTTTGCCGGCGGAGTTTGGTCGTCGTGAATTTGATGACCTTGCCTTGGTAGTCAACCGTCCAGCGGTCGCCGCCAAGGCTGACAAGGCCGTCGATGGAGAAACCGGCATCAACCGGTCTATCCCGCCAAGGAAGCTCAATGGCATTCTTTCTCAGATCGAGAGCCCATCGCCTGTAATCGGCCCCAAAGCGCTGCGCCGGCAGCACACCGGCTTGTTCGAGCATCTTCCTGCGGAAGGTGGGCTGCCTTTTTAGCTGACCGGTTGTGAACTCGACGCGATGCCCACGAAACTCGACGTGCCAGCGGATCCTTCCATTGCCGACATACTTCACCAGCCTGTCGATGAGGAATTCGCCATCGGCAAGCATGACGCAGCCTTGGCTGATGCTTTCGAGAATGAACTGACTGTCAGTCGGCACGACGCGGCCTCGTGTAGAAAACTTTCACGCAGCTTAGCCATTGGAACGCACCAGCGGCCACCAATCTTTTTGGTTCTGGAAATCTCGTCTGCCTCAAGCAGCCAAAAGTGACGAGCCGTGCGTGTTCTCGGGGGAAGCTTGTTTCAGGTGCTGCGCATCAGTCAGCCGCGTGCCTTGAGGCCTTCCATCCTGACACGAATGTGCAAACCCTCATGTTACCGTCTGATGGTGATATGTCATCGATCGGATAGCCATCGAAGCAAATGGGAGAGTTCGCCACGTCCAGGATCAACCGCCGCGCCTTGCTTTTCCACTCCGGCAGCGCAGCCGTCGCATCGACGGTTGCGGCAACGGCACGCGGCGCAGAGTCGCCGGGCCGAGACCAGGAACCGTCCCATAGATTGCGAGAGCTGATTGAAGCGCACAGGACGGCATACGCGGCGTTCAGCAACGCGCTGCATGACACAGGCGGTGGCAGCGGCGTCTCCGACAGAGCCAGCCGGGAGGAGGAGAGGGCGCTGCTCGCCATATGCGGCTATGCTGCGGTCGAGGAAGCCGATCGCCTGGCCAAGGCCCGATATCTTTTGCAGATCGAGGCGCGCGGCGAACTCGACCTCCCGGAGCATATGCAGGCCGTTCTTCGATCGACGATGTGGAAGGGATGAGGCGACCGGCGCGCAACCACGACAATGTGATGGCGCTGATGTACGCGCCGGTTGTGGACTGCATATTCACGTAGCGGCAGCCTGCGGAGTTTGGTCGTCGTTAACTTGATGGCCTTGCCCTGGTATTCATCGTGCAACGGTCGCCTCCAAGACTGGCAAGGCTGTCGATGGCGAAATCGTCATCGACTGGGCTTCCCGCCAGCGAAGCTATATGCGTCATGCCGAAGTCAAACCGGCCGGGCTAATCCGACGATATGGCAAGGGTGCGCTGTTCAGCAGCGACGAGAGGGCGCTTTTCTGCACGAGCTGCGACAGAGGCGGGCCGGTTCGGTTGGAGATCCACAACCTGCCGAGAAATTGAGGGTTGGAATTGAATTATCCGGCGGACTTGAGGGAACATTAGCTTCCTTAAATGCTTTTGCGTGCGGTAGGTGGTGCCCTCCATCGCCTGCCGAAGATCAGGCCTCCGATCGGCCCGCGCTTGTTCTCCGGCAGCGACCAGGGTGGCGACAAGCACGCCAATGTGGAGCGTGACGAACTTCACCCGGATTAGACTAGCTAGGGCAAAGAAGCGACGGCAGCCCACGCCTGAACCACCGTGGCCGCGACGCCGATGCCAGCAATGAACAGACCGACAATTGCCAGGCGGCGCTCAAAATCCGTGAATCGCTTCTCGGTAATGAGCCGCTTCCCGTCCCAGAACATTTCGTTCGTCTTCTCGTCGAGCCCGATAAGCCCCAATCCGGTGATACTGACGGGCGTTACGTTGTCGGGCCAATCTGGCGGCCGCGGCGGCACATATTCTTGGCGAAGCGCTTCTTTCGCAGGATTTCCCAATTGATGTAGGTGACGCCGTCCCTGAAAGTGCCGACCTGCTCATTTTCCATGCGAGCCCCCCGGGTGACCGGCGAAATTAACCGGCTACTTGGCCGTCGTTGTACATTGCCATGTTGCCTCTGTTTAGGTCTCAGGCATGTAAATTTGCGGGATGTCGACCCCCTCCCAATCTGTAGCATATTCTCCACATGTAATGCGCAATTTTGGCCGGGAAGTATTTCCGTCTCTCAACTCGAATGAATATCCCTGTATTGCGAGCTGTTCAAATTCGATAAACTGCATAAATCCGCCTTGTTTATTAAACCAGCCCGCGTCGAATTCCTCCTTACGGCCTTCTACAGGATAAAAAGACCGGGGCAGCATTTTGTTCCTGGCTGGTAATTGGATCTCAGATCGACACTTCCGCAGTGGCAGGAAGCCAACCTTGCGGTAGTCAGCCGTGATCAAGGCGCTGAAACGTGTGACGTCCGACGGGGATCTATGTGGCGCGGATATGTGGATATTCGATATCTGAAGGGCCGAGCTAGCAGGCGTTATCTTTTCTATATTGCCGAGCAGCGTCGCCAAGCCCGTAGAGAACGCCACGATTCCGGTACCAACGACAGCAATTGTTCGGAAGGAAAACCTATTGCTGTTCTCGCCCAACGGATTCCCCTCCCGTACCCTTAGGGCAGCATGGCCCCGGTTGAGGGCGAACGCAAGCCGGCTCCCAGAGCTGTCAAGTAAGGCGCATCTGCCTCGCGCCGGTTGTTAGGTCCACAAGCGCATCCCTGAGCTCCGTAGAGGGGGAGCGGTCGCTCAAGGATTGGGACGCGGTATGTCTCCACCTCTTCGTAAAAGATGTCAGGCGCTTAGCCGCCGCGATTGGATGAGGTTCCCCGCAAAGGCCCGCTGCCTCACGGTGGCGGGCTTTTCCACTTTAGCTCCGCCAGCTTACAGCGGGTGTTTTGGCTGCTCCCCACATTCCGCCCGTGAAACTGTCAGAATCAGCGATCTGCAAGATGTTTGGCCGATCCCCTTGATATTTTTCTCCGAACCAACCTTCATATTCAATCTGGATCGGGAACTCGGCCTGCGCGATCCAAAAGCTCTGATGCGGATCTCTGTGGGTCAGGCCAAAAGAACATGACGTCCGAGCACCGTTTTGGAGGAGACGGATTACGCTGGAAGGCTCGAAACAAGCCAACCACCGGCCCCTGTTCTCTTCATTGGCCCCGCGGCCGAGCGCCTCCTCTAACGCTATCTGATCGCTAATGAGCAGCTTGATATTCTTTGCCGGAATCGATCCGGAGTTGAGGACAACCAGGTCGTACGCGATCCCCTCGCTGCCGCCGTGGTGCGTCTCAACCATTGCTGTCACGATCGGCCGAAACTGACGGTACCAAAAGAAGATGGAAAAACCCAAGGCCACCATTGAGACGATCAGTGCGACAGTTGCCACTGCAAGGTTAAGCAAGTCTGGGTTCACGCCCATGGTTTTCGCCCCCTAATTCCAGGATTTTGAACAATCGCAGGAAAGTATTGGAACGACAATTGGCGCCGTGAAGGGGGCGACTCCCTTGCGGCAGCCAGCCGAACATCCAGAGAACAGACCATCCTTTTCGTGTTGCAGTCATGTTGCAATGACAGCAAGGGATTGAGCGTGACGTGGCCGGATTGCAAGGGTTTGCGCGCCACAGAGCCGGAAACCGGGTGCAACGTACAAGGGCTGTGCGAGACGAGCCTAACTATCTGTTTTGTTTAAGAAAACGATTGGCTGGGGAACCTGGATTCGAACCAGGACTAACGGAGTCAGAGTCCGTGGGTCTACCGTTAACCTATTCCCCAGCAGGCGCGATCATGGACCGCGCGGGCCGAACGGCTGAGCCGCTTGAGCGCTGCCTTGTAGCCGCCAGCGGAAAATAGTCAAGCCTGCTCTGCGGTTCAATCGTCACGTTTTGTCGGCCGGTTTCAGACGCCGGGTTTCATATGGCGCGCAGGCACGAGCACAAAGCCCAGTCCGCGCCTCAGCTCTCTGTCCGGCCGAATTGCGAGCGTTCGAAGAACAGCACCACGCCCAAGCCCAGAATCAGCGGGATGATGAGATAAAACAGCCGGAACACCAGCAGCGCCGCCAGCACGCCGACCGGGTCCATGTCGGAAAGCCCGGCGAGGAACACCACCTCGAACACGCCAAGCCCGCCGGGCGCATGCGATATCTGCGCGACCGAGAAGGAGACGAGAAAGACGCCGAGCACGACGAAATAGCCGGGATTGTGCAATTCGGGCAGGGCGAAGAAGATGATTGCGGCGGCGGCAAGCAGTTCGATTGGGCCGATCAGCAATTGCCTGGCGACGATCGGCAGTGCGGGATAGTGCAATTGAAAGCTGGCGATCTTCAGGGGATTCAGGTGCAGCCAACTGCCGAAGATGTAGGCGCCGACCAGAATCAAAAGGACAATCCCGGCGGCGATTGCCAAGCCGTGGTGCGGTGCGCCGGAAAAACGATCGATGATCTGCGGCTCGAACACCAGCACCAGGCCGCCGACCAGCACACTTGAGAGCACGAAGGTGATCCAGCAGATCGCCACCAGCACGCCGACATCCTGGCCGGTCAGGCCCCTGGTGCCATAGGCGCGATAGCGGATGACGGCGCCGGAGAAAACCGAGCCGCCGATATTGTGCGACAGCGCGTAGGTGGTGAAGGAGCACAGCGTCACGAACAGCCATGATACACGCTTGCCGATATGCAGCAGCGCGATGTGGTCGTAGCCGGCGAGCGCGGCATAGGCGATGACGGAACTCAGCCCGGCCAGCACCCAGCCGCGCGTTGGAATGGCGGCAAGCCCGTCCCAGACATCGTCGATCGAGATGCCGCGCAGCTCGTGCCAGAGCAACAGCAGCGAGAAGATCACCGCGGCGAAGCCGACGACCGGCCAGAAATAGCGTCTCCAGTTCATTGCCTCACTGCCATGCGTTGCCTGTCCGCTTCCTTTTCGCTTGATGGTGGGAGGCCGACCGCCCAGCTTCTTCCGTTCATTTCAGAAATGCCTCATTGAAGCCGGCTATTCAACCGCGAACACTTGTCGCGCCGGCCGCCGGCAAGGTCCGCCAGCACCGAAAGCGGCGCAAACGGCAAGCGATGAGGCATTGGCTTCGACCAGCGTAGTCTTCGCTGGCGTCCGCGCTACCAATCCAGCCTTGCGGGTACATTACGGCTGCGGGCGAAAAGGCGGCTCGCGCTCCAGCCGGCAAAATTCAGCGTGCGGCTCTTGGTGATCGGGCACGGCGCTGTTACTCTGGCGGCAACTTGAAACATGCCAAAGCGCCTGCTGCGTCCTTCATCGGTTCGCGCGGCGCCGGAAGGAACGACAGTGGAAGACCGCGACACCGGCGCAGGCGCGTCGGAGGTGGGCGCGTCCAGCGCTTCCCCAGGGCCATCTGGCTCGGGGGCAGCCGGTTGGCAGCAACGCCGCCCGACGGAGCCACGCTCCGCCGACGGCCAGGCGGGCGACGCGACGCATCACCAGAAGGGCAAGCCCAAGAAGCGGCGCAAGCGAAGGCGCGGGCGCAAGGTTTTTGCGCGCGACGAAGCTCATCCCCAGGACAATCGATCGACAGGTAAAGCCGCTGCCCCGGCTTTGGAGTCGAAGCAGCCTGTTGCGCCGGCGATTTCGCCTGCCGTCCAAACGCCACGCCCGGAACAGGGCGCCCGCCGACCGCCGGTGCACGAACTTCCGGTCTTCGCGGCCCTCGACCTCGGCACCAACAATTGCCGGCTGCTTGTCGCGGTTCCCACACGGCACGGCCAGTTCCGCGTCATCGATGCCTTCTCGCGCATCGTCAGGTTGGGCGAGGGGCTCACCGCCAATGGCCGGCTCGGCCAGCCGGCGATGGACCGCGCCGTCGAGGCGCTGAAAATTTGCGGCGACAAATTGCGCAGCCGCAAGATCAGGAAAGCCAGACTCATCGCCACCGAAGCCTGCCGCTCGGCCGACAACGGCGTCGAATTCCTCGAACGCGTCGAGCGCGAGGCCGGGCTGAAGCTCGAGATCATCGATCGCCAGACCGAAGCGCGGCTGGCGGTTTCCGGCTGCGGCTCGCTGGTCGAGCGCGACACGCAAGGCGTCGTCCTGTTCGATATTGGCGGCGGCTCTTCCGAAATCGCGCTGATCGACCTCACCGGCCGCCGCTCGCCGCGGCTCGCCAATCATATCGTCTCGTGGACGTCGCTGCCGGTCGGCGTCGTCTCCTTGGCCGAGCGCTTTGGCGGGCGCACGGTGACGCGCGAAATCTTCACCGCCATGGTCGACGACGTCGCCGGCAGGCTGGCCACCTTCGATGGCCGCGACCGGCTGAGCCACCTCAAGGCCAGTCCGAATTTTCACCTTCTCGGCACGTCCGGCACGGTGACGACGCTGGCCGGTGTCCACCTCGATCTCGAGCGTTACGACCGGCGTAGGGTCGACGGGCTGTGGATGGACCGCGACAGCGTCGACCGCATGGTCGAGAGGCTGGTCGGCTGGGATTTCCAGCAGCGCTGCGCCAACCCTTGCATCGGTGCGGACCGCGCTGATCTGGTGCTGGCCGGCTGTGCTATCCTTGAAGCGATCCGCGCGGTCTGGCCCTCGGAGCGACTGCGTGTCGCCGACCGTGGCCTGCGTGAAGGCATATTGAGCGAGCTGATGGCCGATGACGGCGTCTGGCGCAATGATGGGCGTGGCAGGGCATGAACAGTCGACCCCCACTCCGTCGAGCTTCGCTCGCCACCTCTCCCCCGGTCGACGGGGGAGAGGAAAGGCGCGAACTTATACAGGCTGGCTCCCTTCCTCTCCCTCCGGAGGGGGGAGAGGTGGCGCCGCGAAGCGGCGACGGAGTGGGGGAAGCCCTCCGCGAAACGCACATGCCCAAACAAGAAATCAGGCAATGACCAAGAAACCGGAAAAACCAGGCTCGGCCAGCATTCGCGTGCTGAAGACGCGGATCAAGAAGAAGAGCGGGCTGAAGGAATCGTCGCGCCGCTGGCTGCAGCGCCACATCAACGATCCCTATGTCCAGCGGTCGAAGGCGGACGGCTATCGCTCGCGCGCGGCCTATAAGCTGATCGAGATCGACGACAAGCACCATTTGCTCAAACCCGGCATGAAGGTGATTGATCTCGGAGCCGCCCCCGGCGGCTGGTGCCAGGTCGCGGCCGCCCGCACGAAATCGACGGCGGAAAATCCGCACGTCATCGGCATCGACTATCTGGAAATGGATGCCGTGCCCGGCGCGCCGGTGCTGTTGATGGATTTCCTGGATGCGGATGCGCCGCAGAAGCTCGCCGAAGCGCTGGGTGGTGACCCGGATGTCGTGTTGTCCGACATGGCCGCACCAACCACCGGCCACAAGCGGACCGACCACATCCGCACCATGCATCTGTGCGAGGTGGCGGCCGATTTCGCGCTGTCGGTCCTGAAGCCGGGCGGCCATTTCCTCGCCAAGACTTTTCAGGGCGGCGCGGAGAACGAACTGCTCTCGATGCTGAAGAAGAATTTCCGCTCCGTCCACCACGTCAAGCCGCCGGCGTCGCGCGATGAGTCGGTGGAGCTTTATCTGCTGGCCAAAGACTTTAAGGGGCGAGAGGCGGGTACGCCCTCAGGCGGATCGGAACGTCCAGTGGACGTTCCGAAGGACTCGAACGCCCTGAGCCATAGCGAAGGGTCGGACGACCCAGAAGCCTAAGCCGACCCGCCTCACTCCCCCGGCGATCTGACCGGCTCCAGCGTCTTGGGCGTTGTCAGCCGGCCATGGCCGGACACGGCGTTGCCTGCATCTGGCGCCATCCGCATGAACGATATCGACGCCAAGGCCGATACGGCCGCCACGATGAAGAAGGCGATATGGAAGTCGCTCAGCGCCAGTGGTCCGCCATGGATCGAGGTCGAGACTTCCAGAATGCCGCCGGCGAGCGCCACGCCGAGCGCAATCGAGAGCTGCTGGAACACCGCCGTGATCGGCGTTGCCTTGCTGGTATCTTCTGCCGACACCTCGGCATAGGAGAGCGCATTCACCCCGGTGAAGAACATCGAGCGGATGAAGCCGCCGACCAGCAATATGGCCAGCATCAGCGCGTAAGGCGTCTCTGGCGTAAACAGGCCGTATATGGCGATCGATGCGGCGGCGATCAGCGAGCCCCAGATCAGCACGCGGCGGAAGCCGGCGAGCCGGAAGATCAGTGCTGTCACGAACTTCATGCCGATGGCGCCGATCGCCGAGACGAAGGTGATCATGCCGGACTGGAACGGCGTCAGCCCGAAGCCGATCTGGAACATCAGCGGCAGCAGGAACGGCACGGCGCCGATGCCGATGCGAAACAGCGAGCCGCCAAGCACCGAGGAGCGGAACACCTGGTTGCGGAACAGTTCGAGCGCCAGCAGCGGGTTTTTGGCGCGGCGCGCGTGCAGCAGGTAGAGCACGCCTGACAGCAGCCCGACGGCCACGGTGATAAGGCCGGTGGCCGGCGGCAGATAGGGCAGGGAGACCACCGACAGGCCGAACACGACGCCGGATGCCGCTAGCCCGCTCAGCACGAAGCCGACGAAATCGAGCGGCGGCGTTGCCATCGATTCGGTTTCCGGCAGGAAGCGTGTGGCCAGCCAGATGCCGATCAGGCCGATCGGCACATTGATCAGGAAGATCCAGTGCCAGGTGAAATAGGTGGTGATGAAGCCGCCGATCGGCGGGCCGACCAGCGGTCCAACCAGTGCGGGAACGGTCAGCCATGACATCGCCGCGACCAGTTCGCTCTTGGGCGTGGCGCGCACCAGCACCAGGCGCCCGACCGGCGTCATCATGGCGCCGCCAATGCCTTGCAGGAAGCGCGAAACGACGAAGGCCGGCAGCGAACCGGACAGGGCGCAAGCGATGGAACCAACGATGAAGACCGCGATCGCGGCCCGAAAGATGTTCTTGGCGCCAAAACGGTCGGCCATCCAGCCGCTGATCGGAATGAAGATCGCCAGGGAGACGAGATAGGCGGTCAGCGCCAGCTTGAGCGCGATCGGGCTGGTATGGATGTCGATGGCGATCGCCGGCAGCGATGTCGCGATGACGGTCGAATCCATGTTTTCCATGAAAAGGGCGACCGCCAGGATGAGCGGGATGGTGCGATTCAAGGAACGCGTCCAGACTTGAATGTTGCGTTGCCGATTGCATGTCGGCCTTGAAGCGGGCGGTTACCATGCCTTCGGGTGGATGTCGCATTAATTTGCTGTCACTTTTGTGCGACTGGCAACCCTGGGTGGCATCTTTTCGGAAAAGGTCACCTTTCCGGGAGCGTGAAATCATCGGCTTTTCATCCGCGCCGCGACGTGTTACCAGCCAGCGCCAATCCTGAAAGGGAAGAACGAGTCGGCGCTGTCCATCCCGGTCCAGCGCTTTTTCCGCATTCTAAAGGGCTGGCCATGGCAAAAATCATCGAAACGTCCACCGGCGCACTGGCGCTGACCTTTGACGACGTGCTTTTGCAGCCGGGTCATTCCGAGGTCATGCCGGGCGAAACCGATGTCCGCACCCGCATTGCCGGCGACATCGACCTCAACGTGCCGATCCTCTCCGCCGCGATGGACACCGTCACCGAGGCGCGTCTTGCCATCGCCATGGCCCAGGCCGGCGGCATCGGCGTCATCCATCGCAATTTCTCGCCGGCAGAGCAGGCCGAGCAGGTGCGGCAGGTGAAGAAGTTCGAGTCCGGCATGGTGATCAATCCCGTCACCATCGGCCCCGACGCCACCCTTGCCGACGCGCTGTCGCTGATGCGCACTTATTCGATCTCGGGCATTCCGGTGGTCGAGAATGGCGGTACCGGCGGCCAGAAGATCGGCCGGCTGGTCGGCATCCTGACCAACCGCGACGTGCGCTTCGCCTCCGACCCGGCGCAGAAGGTCTACGAATTGATGACCCGTGAGAACCTGATCACGGTCAAGGAGAATGTCGACCAGGACGAGGCCAAGCGGCTTCTGCACCAGCACCGCATCGAGAAGCTTGTCGTTGTCGACAAGCAAGGCAATTGCGTTGGCCTGATCACCGTCAAGGACATCGAGAAGTCGCAGCTCAATCCGCACGCCACCAAGGATGCGCAGGGCCGCCTGCGCGCAGCAGCCGCCACCAGCGTTGGCGATGACGGCTTCGAGCGCGCCGAGCGTTTGATCGATGCCGGCGTCGACCTTCTGGTCATCGACACCGCGCACGGCCACTCGCAGCGCGTGCTCGATGCCGTCACGCGGGCGAAGAAGCTCTCCAATTCGGTTCGCATCCTGGCCGGCAATGTCGCCACCGCCGAGGGCACGCAGGCGCTGATCGATGCCGGCGCCGACGCCGTCAAGGTCGGTATCGGCCCGGGCTCCATCTGCACCACCCGCATCGTCGCCGGTGTTGGCGTTCCACAGCTTTCGGCCATCATGTCGGCGGTCGAGACGGCGCACAAATCCGGTGTGTCGGTGATTGCCGATGGCGGCATCAAATATTCCGGCGATCTCGCCAAGGCGCTCGCCGCCGGCGCCAGCGCCGCGATGATCGGTTCGCTGCTGGCTGGTACCGACGAGAGCCCGGGCGAGGTCTATCTGCACCAGGGCCGCTCGTTCAAGGCCTATCGCGGCATGGGTTCGGTCGGCGCCATGGCGCGCGGCTCGGCCGATCGCTACTTCCAGGCCGAAGTGCGCGACACGCTGAAACTGGTGCCGGAAGGCATTGAAGGCCAGGTTCCCTACAAAGGACCTGTGTCTGGCGTGCTGCATCAGCTTGCAGGCGGGCTAAAAGCCGCTATGGGTTATGTCGGTGGCCGCGACCTTGCCGATTTCCGTGAACGCGCCACCTTTGTGCGCATATCCAACGCCGGACTTCGTGAAAGCCACGCCCATGACGTCACGATTACCCGCGAAAGCCCGAACTATCCCGGCGGAGCCTGAACAATACGGGCTCGGGCGGAGCCTGACCGCGACGATCCTGCGGCTGTCGCGCCATGCGGGTGCGCTGTGTTTCCTGTCGGCGGCGGTCTTCATCGCCATGACGGTGATGGAATTCTTCTATTTCCGCCAGTTGAGCGGCGGCCTGCCGTCGCTCGACATGCGTTATTTCGGCTTCACACCCGACGAAGGCATGGCCTGGCTGACGGCGCTTGGCCGGCGCGGCGGCGAGATCATTCTGGTCTGGCACTATCTGACCTTCGATCTCTTGTTCCCGGCGCTGCTGTCGCTGACATTGGTCAGCCTGATCCTGGCCGCCGGCCGGCGCCTGAAGAATTTTCGCGTGCTTCCCGGGCAGGTGCAGTCGATCTTCGCGCTGGTGCTGGTGCTGCCCTACACGCTTGCCGACTATGCCCAGAATATCGCCGTGGCACGGCTTCTGTCCGATTTCCTGTCGGCCAACCCGGATTCGCTGTCTTTGGCTTCGGCGCTGATCGTCACCAAATTCGCGCTTCTCGCCATCCCGCTGCTCGTCATCGCCGCTTTCTGGCTGATGGGCCAGAGACGATAGAGCAATTCCAGGAAAAGTGTGAAGCGGTTTTCCGTTCGGAATTGCGTCAAAACAAAGAGCTAGAGCGGTTCGCCGTTTCCGTGAAACGGTGAAACACTCTAGGCTTGATGCCGGACAGGGCAGGGGACATGTCATGAACCAGACCGCGATCTTCTGGCCCGTTCTGGCGCAAGTTCTGCTGGTCTACATCGTTTACGTCGTGATGGGTCGGCGCCGCTTCGTCGCGGTGAAGTCAGGCGAGGCCAAGGTCGGCCAGTTCAAGGCGCGTTCGACCGAGCCTGCATCCAGCGTCACCGTTGCCGCCAATCTCTGCAACCAGTTCGAACTGCCGGTGCTTTTCTACGTGCTGTGCCTGACGCTCCACGTCACCAACGGCGTCAATTATCTGACCTTGGCGCTGGTGTGGATTTTCGTCCTGACGCGCTATTTCCACGCCTGGGTCCACCTGACCAGCAACAATCTGCGGCTGCGCAGCCGTTCGTTCTTCGCAGGTGCTGTGGTGCTGGCGCTGGCCTGGATCTGGTTCACGCTGCATCTGCTCGGGGTGGTCTGAGCCGAGCGTTTCTTCCTTCTCCCCAAGGGGAGAAGGGAAGTCCGTTCGTTCTACAAATCGAACACCGCGATCTTGCGCTTGTCGAACTTAATGCCGATCTCGCCGCGCACCAGCTTCAGTGCTGCTTCGCCGAACACGGCGCGCCGCCAGCCTTGCAGCGCCGGCACATCGGCATCCTCGCCCTCGGCCGCGATGCGGTCGATGTCGTCGCTGGAAGCCAGAACTTTCGAAGCCACGCCCTGCTTTTCGGCGACGATCCGCAGCAGGACTTTCAACAATTCGGCCGCCGCGCTTGAGCCTTCCGGCGGCTGAAAATTCTTCGGCAGTTTCGGCATCTCCTCCTTGGGCAAGGCAAGTGCTGTATTGACTGCCCCAAGCAGGGCCGTTGCCGTCGAGGAGCGCTCCCAGCCCTTTGGCGTGGTGCGCAGCTTGGCAAGGGCCGCCGCGTCGCGTGGTGCCTGCTGCGCCACTTCGTAGATCGCGTCGTCCTTGAGCACACGGCCGCGCGGTACGTCGCGCTCGCGCGCCTCGCGCTCGCGCCATGCCGCCACGGTCTGCACGATCGCCAGTTCCTGCGGCTTGCGCAGCCGCATCTTCAGCCGCTTCCAGGCGTCTTCGGGATGCGGATCGTAGGTCTCGCGCGAGGTCAGCACATCCATCTCTTCGTTCAGCCAATGGGCGCGGTTTTCCCGCTCCAGCTCGGCGCTGAGGTGCTGATAGACCTCGATCAGATGGGTGACGTCGGCCAGCGCGTAATCGAGCTGCTTGTCGGACAGCGGCCGGTGGCGCCAATCGGTGAAGCGCGACGACTTGTCGAGCCGCGCGCCGGTTATGCGTTGCACGAGCTGGTCGTAAGAAACGCTGTCGCCAAAGCCGCAGACCATCGCCGCGACCTGCGTATCGAACACCGGGTGCGGAACCAGATCGCCGAGATGGACGATGATTTCGATGTCTTGCCTTGCGGCATGGAAGACTTTGACCACCGCCTCATTGGCCATCAGCTTGAAGAAGGGCGCCAGGTCGATGTCAGGCGACAGCGGATCGATCAGCGCCGTCACGCCAGGCGACGCCATCTGGATCAGGCACAGGATTGGCCAGAAGGTCGTTTCGCGGATGAATTCGGTGTCGACGGTGACGAAATCCGACTTTTCGAAAGCGGCGAGAACGGTCTCGAGTTCTTTCTGGGTGGTGATGACGTGCATCAAATCGCTTTTGGCAGGAGTAAAGTCTTCCTAGATTTCAGCCGGAAACGCTTTCGTCAAGCTGTGGAGCCATCGTTAAGGCCCTGGCGGGCCGTCTGGATCGCCATTTCGTCTGGCCAGCCGCGCGAAAACGGTCGAGGTGCGCAACAGCGCGATAAAGCGGCCGCGTTTGCCCGCCGGCACGCCCGACCTGGCCCGCATGCGGTAGACGATGACGGCGATGAAGATCGCATAGACGACGGCGCTGAACACGAACAGCGCGCTCGGCCCGAAATACTGCATCACTGTCGAGGCGGCGAACGGGCCGCCAATGGCGCCGAAGGAATAGAACAGCATCAGCGCCGCGTTGATCAGCACGAACTCGCCTGTGTCGGCGCGGTCGTTGGAATGCGCCGCCGACAGCGAATAGAGCGGCATGGCGAAGCAGCCGAAGATGAAGATGATGATGAAGTTGAGCAGCGGATTGCTGCCGGCGATGAACACCAGCGCCAAGGCTGAAAGCATTGCGCAGCAGGTCGTTATCAACAGCACCCGGCGCCGGTCCCAGCGGTCGGACAGGTAGCCGAGCGGATACTGGATGATGGCGCCGCCGAAGATACCGACGCTGACGAAGGTGACGACGTCGGCGACCGACATGCCGATCTGCTCGGCATAGACCGGCGATAGCGTGCGAAACGCGCTGTTGGTGACGCCGACGGCAATACAGCCGAAACAGCCGAGCGGCGAAATCCGCCAGACGCGCGCCAGGTCGAGCTTGACCTCCTCCGGCGGCGTCGGGTTGGAACGGTCGCCGAGCGAGACCGGCACCAGCGACAAGGTGATCATGATCGACATGATGGCGAAGATGGTGAAGCCGCCGGCGCCGAAGACCGGGATGAGGAACTGGGCTGATGTCACCGACCCGGTGTCGACCATCCGGTAGATCGCCAGCACGCGAGCGCGGTCCTTGTTGGTGACGCCGGAATTCAGCCAGCTCTCGACGATGGTGAACAGCCCGGCGAAGCAAAAGCCGCCGGCAAAGCGGACCGCGCACCACATCACCGGATCGAGGACCAGCACCAGCAGCAAGGTGCCGACCGAGGCGATCGCGGCAAGCGCTGAAAACGCCCTGATATGGCCGACCGCCTTCATGATGCGGGTGATGGCGAGGCAGCCGAGCAGGAAGCCGGCGAAGTAGAAAGTGCCCATCAGGCCGATGGACGAGGCCGGAAACCCTTCCTGCGCGCCGCGCAGCGCAATCAGCGTGCTTTGCAGCCCATTGCCGCCGAGCAGGATGCCTGCGGCGAGAAGAAGCGGGATCAGCGGACGGATGGAGGACATGAAAAAAGGCGATCACGTATCGGTGATCCCCTATTTGAACCATTGCTCTGGTCAATGCCAGCGGCAATTGCCGTTCCGCAGGATCAATCGTGGTTCTGCAGCGCCCCCGCCGCATTGCCTGGTTTGGAGCGGGCGTCGGGTCCGTGTGGCCCCCTGCCAACGTCAGTTTCGTGACGCGATCTTAACTGCCCGTCCGTCCTGTCCGCGGCGGTGGAGACGCCATTCACCCTTTTGCCGCCCGCGCCAGGATCTTGTCCCGCGCCGGTTTGAGCAGCTCATCCGCCGGCGCGACAGGCTTGCCAGCGGCCGGCCGCCGGCCAAGCGATCCTGCCGTCAGGAGGCTGAGGACGATGAACGGGATGCCGATGCCAAAGGCCGAGCGGATGCCCCAATGGTCGGAGACGAAGCCGAGCAGCGGCGGGCCGAGCAGGAAGGCGACGAAGGAAATCTGCGACAGCGCCGCGACATTGATCGCCGCCGGCCGATCCGTACGCTGGGCGGCGGCCGAGATCGCCAGCGGGAAGAGGGCGCTGGTGCCGATCCCCAGAAGTGCAAAGCCCAGCATGGAAACGAATGGCATGGGCGAGAAAAAGACAATCAGCACGCCGGCCGCCATCATCACCAGTAGCACCCGCGCCACGCCGCTTGGCGAATGGCGGTCGACGAAACTGTCGGCGAAGAAGCGTGTGGTTGCCTGGGAAAAGGCAAACAGCGCCACGGTGAAGCCGGCGACGAAGGGGCCTGACTCGAACACGGTGCGCATATAGATTGCCGACCAATCGATGCTGGCGCCTTCCATCAGCATCGCCGAGAGCGTCACCGCGACAAGGACGAGGATGGGCAATGTCGGTCTTGCCAGCACGGGCGCCTTCTCGCCGGTGCCGGCAAAACGGCTCGGCGACGGCTGGTAGCCGCCCAGGAACAGCGCCATCGAGATCGCGACGATCGGCACGATCAGCGCCAGATGCAGCTGCGGCGAGACGCCGAGATGCGCCAGCGCCGCGCCAAACAGGCCGGCGCCGAAAAAACCCATGCTCCAGAACGAATGCGCGCGGTTCATGATGCGGCGCTTGACCAGGAATTCGGTCCGGTCGGCCTCGACATTGAGCATGATCTCGACGCTGCCGATCATCAGGCCGACGGGAAAGAGCATCAGGAACAGCGCCAGCGGCCCCGGCGCGTGCACAGCGATGGCATAGGCAAGCGCCAGCAGCGGGACCAGGGCAAGCAGCGCGCGGCGGAAGCCGACGCGCTCCAGCAGCGGCGTCGCCAGCGTCAGCGCCGTCAAGGTACCGACCGGCGTTCCGATCAGGCTGAGACCGAGCGTGCCGTCGCCGATGCCCATGGCGTGCTTGATGTCGGGTAGCCGCGGAAAGATGTTGCCCATGGCGAAGGAATAGATCGCGAACCCGGCATAGACGCGGTGTTGCGGGGCAAGGTTGAGGCCAAAGCTCATCGCGGTGCTTTCAAAGGAAGGGTGAGGCTCGCTTGTCAGGCAGCCTGGTCGATCACTCCTTGCACAAACGTGCAGAACATGCAAGAACGTGCAAAGAGAAATAAGATCAGGCGAAATAGGAATCGGGCAATGCTGACCGATCAACGGCACCAGCTTATACGCGACCGCCTCGCGGCGGAGGGGAGTGTGCTGGCCGGCGAGCTGGCGAGCCGCTTCGGTGTTTCGGAGGACACGGTGCGCCGCGACCTCAGGGAGCTGGCGAAAGCCGGGCAATGCCGCCGGGTCTATGGTGGCGCGGTTGCGGCGGCGCCCTTTGCCGCGGCTCCCATCGGTCTGCGCGGCGGCCATGCGGTCGAGGAGAAGGCGCGGCTGGCGAGCGCGGCCGTGGCGTTGCTCTCCAGCAAACAGACCCTGTTCATCGACGGCGGCAGCACCAACGCCGCCATCGCCAAGGCCATTCCGCACGACCTCGAACTGACCATCGCCACCAATTCGCTCGGTGTTGCCTCGGCGCTGTCCGTCCATCCATTGGTCGAACTGATCGTGCTCGGCGGCAGGTTCGTCCGCGACCTCGGAACCTGCGTCGGAGCCGACACGCTGGCCGCCATTGCGCAGCTTGGCGCCGATCTGTTTTTCCTTGGCTCGTGCGGCCTGGATGTCGCACGCGGTGTGACGGCATTCGATTCGGCCGAGGCCGAAGTCAAGCGGGCCATGGCCAGGAACAGCGCCGGCATCGTCATCGCCGTCACCAACGACAAGCTGGCCACCGCGGCACCCTATCGCGTCGCCGGGGCCGAAGCGATCCGCCATCTGGTGGTCGAAAAGACGGCGCCGGCCGCAATCCTCGCCGATTTCGAACGCCAGGGTGCTGAAATCCACTTCGCCTGAACGCTCAGTGGCATGCCGGGCATCGGGATCGCCCGCTTGCCTTGACAAATCCGGCCTCCCATGCGCTTTTCGCGCAAATTTTGGGCCGGGCTTTGATGCTTCGGCCGCAACCCAGCACCCCGGACTTCAGCAATGACCATGCACCGTTACCGCAGCCATACCTGTGCCCAGTTGAGAAAGAGCGATGTCGGCTCTTCCGTTCGCCTGTCGGGCTGGGTGCATCGCGTGCGCGACCATGGCGGCCTGCTGTTCATCGATTTGCGCGACAATTATGGTCTGACCCAGATCGTCGCCGATCCGGATTCGCCGGCCTTCAAGGTTGCCGAGACCGTGCGCGGCGAGTGGGTCATCCGCGTCGACGGCGAGGTCAAGGCGCGCTTGCCCGAGACCACGAATGCCAATTTGCCGACCGGTGAGATCGAGATTTTCGCCCGTGAGATCGAGGTGCTGTCTGCGGCCAAGGAATTGCCGCTGCCGGTGTTCGGCGAGCCGGACTATCCCGAGGATATCCGGCTGAAGTACCGTTTCCTCGACCTGCGCCGCGAGACGCTGCACAAGAACATCATTGCTCGGACAAAAATCATCGCCGAAATGCGCAGGCGCATGGGCGAGGTCGGTTTCACCGAATTCTCGACACCGATCCTCACCGCGTCGTCGCCGGAAGGCGCGCGCGACTTCCTGGTGCCGTCGCGCATCCATCCCGGCACCTTCTACGCGCTGCCGCAGGCGCCGCAGCAATACAAGCAGCTGATCATGGTGTCGGGCTTCGACCGCTATTTCCAGATCGCGCCCTGCTTCCGCGACGAGGATCCGCGCGCCGACCGTCTGCCTGGCGAATTCTACCAGCTCGACCTCGAAATGAGCTTCGTCGAACAGGACGACGTGCTGTCGACCATGGAACCGGTGATGCGCGGCGTGTTCGAAGCGTTCGCCAACGGCAAGCCGGTGACGCAGCACTTCCAGCGCATTCCCTATGATGTCGCCATGCGCAAATACGGTTCCGACAAGCCCGACCTGCGCAACCCGATCGAGATGCAGGCCGTCTCCGATCATTTCCGCGATTCCGGCTTCAAGGTCTTCGCCAACATCCTGGCCAACGACCCGAAGGCCGAGGTGTGGGGCATTCCGGCCAAGACCGGCGGCAGCCGTGCCTTCTGCGACCGCATGAATTCCTGGGCGCAGGGCGAGGGTCAGCCAGGGCTGGGCTACATCTTCTGGCGCAAGGAGGGCGACAAGCTCGAAGGCGCCGGCCCGCTCGCCAAGAATATCGGCGAGGAGCGCACCGAGGCGATCCGCCAGCAGCTCGGCCTTGCCGATGGTGACGCTGCCTTCTTTGTCGCCGGTGATCCGAAGAAGTTCGTTTCCTTTGCCGGTGCGGCGCGCACGCGCGCTGGCGAGGAACTGAACCTTGTCGACCGCGAGCGCTTCGAATTGTGCTGGATCGTCGACTTCCCGTTCTTCGAATGGAACGAGGAGGAGAAGAAGATCGACTTCGCTCACAATCCGTTCTCGATGCCGCAGGGTGGCATCGATGCGCTGAACGGCGAGGATCTGCTCGGCATCAAGGCGTTCCAGTACGACATGGTCTGCAACGGCTTCGAGATCGCCTCAGGCGGCATCCGCAACCATCTGCCCGAAACAATGGTCAAGGCGTTCGAGACGGTCGGGCTCGACCGTGCGACGGTGGAGGAGCGCTTTGGCGGCCTCTACCGCGCCTTCCAGTATGGCGCGCCGCCGCATGGCGGCATGGCGGCCGGCGTCGACCGCGTCGTCATGCTGCTGGTTGGCGCCAAGAATCTGCGCGAGATCACCATGTTCCCGATGAACCAGCAGGCCTACGATTTGTTGATGAACGCGCCCTCGGAAGCCTCGCCGCAGCAGCTTCGCGAACTGGCGTTGCGTGTCGCGCCGACCAAGAAGGACGTCTGATCGCAAGCTTCTGACGACACTTTAAAGAACCGTCCGAACCGATTCTCTCGATTCGATAATCCAACAAAAAAGCCCGGCATCGCTGCCGGGCTTTTTTCGTATCTTGAGGCCGTTCGATCAGTCTTCGTTGGCCTTGACATGGACGCCGAGCGTCTTCGGCAGGTCGAGCGGGTTGGACATCGCGCCCGCCATGATCAGAGCGAACGGCACCGATGCCGGCGGCTCGGCCGAGACTTCGAGGCTCTTCGGATCGTCGAGGTACTTGCTGACCGAGGCAGTCACTTCGGCCGTCAGCTCCGGATTGTTGAGCTGCGACATGCCGAAGGGCACGATCGCTTTGGCCTGGTTGGCGATGTCCTTGGCCGACATGCCTTGCTGCTTGCCGACATAGTCCAGCACCTTGCCGGTCAGCGAATCGTCGTCGAAGCGGATCGACGCGCTGTTGAACGAAAGCTGCTGCAACAGGCCGAGCATGGCCATGCCTTGCGCCGAATTGTCGGCGCCTTCCGGCTGCGCGGCCATCTTCTTCTGCATTTCCTGCAGCGACTTGACGAAGTCCATCGTGTAGCCGCCGAGGTCGAAGGTCATGCCCAGCGTGCCGGCATTCTCGACGGAGATGTCGTACTTCGACAGTTCCATCTTGCCATCCGAAGGCTGCCAGGTGCCGGCTATCTCGAAATTGCCCGCGATGTTCTGGTAGCCGAGCGCGTCGATGACTTCCTTCGACTTGGGATCGTCGACCAGCGTCAGGTCGGCATTGAACTTTTCGGTGGTGCCGGTGAATTCCATCGCCTTGCCGTCGGCGGGCGGTGTGATCTTGATGGCAAGCCCGTCCATCGAGAATGCGGTCTTGTCGGCAACCTTGACCGTCATGTTCGAGAGTTCGGCGGACTTGTAGATCATCAGCGCACCGAGCGGGCCAGTAGCGCCGTCGGCCGGAACCGTCATGTCGTGGATGACGAAGGGGCTGAGATTGAGGGTGACGCCGTCCTTGCTATGCTCGAAGGCCGAGGTCGACACCGTGCCGATGTCGAAGCCGCCATTGGCGGCGGTCACACCCTCAAGCTTGACGTCACCGATGGTGAGGGCTTCCTTTTCCGCCGCCGGCTTGATGGCAACGCCTTGCAGCACCATGCTGGTGTTGTCGCCGGTCACGCCGGTCCAGGAGATATCGACGCCCTGGGCGGCCAGCGCCGCCTTCAGACGGTCGGCAACCGCCGCGTCCTGGGCAAGGGCCGCATTCAGCGGCAGTGTGAACAAGAAGGTCGAAAGAGCGAATTTCCGGAGAGTTGAGCGTTTGATTGTCATCGCAAGGTCCCTGAGAGTGTCCTGAAATTGTTTTTCAATTCTTCGCGCCATCACCATTCCGTGACGAACTGGACGGGAAAAAGGCATGTCCCGGCACAATGGTCAAAAATCGCAGTGAAAGGCAAACCCGAACCGTATGCTATTGGAGAATGCAGTGAATTTGGCATGAAGGTCGGGCCGTCGAGCGTTATCGTGCTTCGCAATAGATGTGGCATGTAACAGGTTGATGTTGGCCGGCAAGCTCGACCTTGCGGTTTCCTGTTGCAGAACAGCGCGCAGGTCCTTCCGCGCGACATGCGCCTCTTGCCGCGAATCACCCGCTCGGCTAGTCCCAGCCCATGGCAAAAAGGGTTTTGCCGCCTCAAGATGGCGGTGGCGATCACATCGAACCGGTCGATCTGAAGAAGGCGCTGGAAGAGCGCTACCTTGCCTATGCGTTGTCGACCATCATGCACCGGGCGCTGCCCGATGTTCGCGACGGACTGAAGCCGGTCCACCGCCGCATCATGCACGCCATGCGCCTGCTGCGCCTCAATCCCGACCAGGGTTTCGCCAAATGCGCCCGTATCGTCGGCGAGGTGATGGGCAAGTTCCATCCGCATGGCGACCAGTCGATCTATGACGCGCTGGTGCGGTTGGCGCAGGATTTCTCGATGCGCTATCCGCTGGTCGACGGGCAGGGCAATTTCGGCAACATCGACGGCGATAACGCCGCCGCCATGCGCTACACCGAAGCGCGCATGACCGACGTGGCGACCGAACTGCTTGCCGGCATCACCGAGGACGCCGTCGACTACCGGCCGACCTACAATGAAGAGGACGAGGAGCCGGTGGTGCTCCCCGGCGCCTTCCCGAACCTGCTTGCAAACGGTTCGTCCGGCATCGCGGTCGGCATGGCGACTTCGATCCCGCCGCACAACGCGGCCGAACTTTGCGACGCGGCACTGCATCTGATCGAGCATCGGGACGCACCGGTGGCCAAGTTGATGGATTTCGTCCAGGGTCCGGATTTCCCGACTGGCGGCATCATCGTCGACAGCCGCGCCTCCATTCTTGAAGCCTATGAGACCGGTCGCGGCGGTTTTCGCGTGCGCTCGAAGTGGATGCAGGAGGACCAGGGCAGGGGCACCTGGAGCATCGTCGTCACCGAAATTCCCTATGGCGTGCAGAAGGCGCGGCTGATCGAGAAGATCGCCGAGCTGTTGATGGCGCGCAAACTACCGCTGCTCGAGGACATCAGGGACGAAAGCGCCGAGGACGTCCGCGTCGTGCTGGTGCCCAAGAGCCGCTCTGTCGATCCCGGCATCTTGATGGAATCGCTGTTCAAGCTGACCGAGCTTGAAAGCCGTTTCCCGCTCAACATGAATGTGCTGTCGCGCGGCAAGGTGCCCAACGTGCTGTCGCTGAAGGGCGTGCTGCAGGAATGGCTCGACCACCGCCGCGACGTCCTGATCCGCCGCTCGAAACATCGCCTGGGCGAGATCGAAAGACGGCTGGAGATCCTGGCCGGCTACCTGATCGCCTATCTCAACATCGACGAGGTGATCAGGATCATCCGTGAGGAGGATGAGCCCAAGCAGGTGATGATGGCGCGCTGGTCGCTCACCGATACCCAGGCCGAAGCCATCCTCAACATGCGGCTGCGCGCTTTGCGCAAGCTGGAAGAATTCGAGATCCGCAAGGAATTCGATGGCCTCACCACGGAGAAGAAGCAGATCGAGGCGCTGCTGGCATCCGATGCCAAGCAATGGGCGACGATCAAGTGGGAAGTCACCAGCATCCGCGACAAGTTCGGCCCCGAGACCGAACTCGGCAAGCGCCGCACCCAGTTCGCCGACGCGCCCGAGCACGATTTGACAGACATCGCCCACGCCATGATCGAGCGCGAGCCGGTGACTGTCGTCGTTTCGGAAAAGGGCTGGCTGCGGGCGATGAAGGGCCATCTGGCCGATCTGTCGACGCTGACCTTCAAGGAAGGCGACAGCCTCAAGCTCGCCTTCCATGCCCAGACGACCGACAAGGTGCTGGTCTTCACCACCGGCGGCAAGTTCTACACCATTGGCGCCGACCGGCTGCCGGGTGGGCGTGGCCATGGCGAGCCGATCCGCATCATCGTCGACATGGACAATGACCAGGACATCGTCACCGCCTTCGTCCACGATCCCAAGCGCAAGCTGCTCCTGGCCTCCTATGACGCAAACGGCTTCATCGTGCCGGAGGAAGAGGTTGTCGCCAACACCCGCAAGGGCAAGCAGGTGATGAACGTCAAGGCGCCGGACGAAGCCAAACGCTGCATCCCGGTCAGTGGCGATCACCTGGCCATCGTCGGCGAGAACCGCAAAATGCTGGTGTTCGCGCTCTCCGAAATTCCCGAGATGGGCCGCGGCAAGGGTGTGCGGCTGCAGAAATACAAGGATGGCGGCCTGCTCGATCTCAAGCCGTTCACCTTGGAAACCGGCCTGTCCTGGCAGGATTCGGCCGACCGCACCTTTACGAGGTCGCGCGAGGAACTGGCCGAATGGATCGGCGCCCGGGCCTCGGCAGGGCGAATGGTGCCGAAGGGTTTCCCGAGGACTGGGAAGTTCGGGTAGCGGCTTGCTCTCCCCCCTCGAGGGGGAGATGCCGCCAAAGGCGACAGAGGGGGTCGGTTCGACCGGACGCGACCTCCTACTTCAAACAGAAGAAGGCTAGCGCTTTACGCGAGGCGACCCCCTCTGGCCTGCCGGCCATTTCCCCTCGAGGGGGGAGATATCCAACCAGTTGGAGTATCGTCACGATTGCTGCACTATATCAGTGCATAACGGGGAGGGGCGTTTGGGAGACACGGGCGTTTGAAGGAATCCAAAATCCAGAAACCGGAGCGTCACCAGCGCCTGTTCGGCCTGTCGACGCCGCTGCGCTCAGCTGTCATTCCGCCGCTGTCGGCGGCGCGCTGGCTGCTGGTGCTGATCGTCGCCGCCGGCGTCTATTTCTTCCATGGCTTCCTGTTCCCGGTGCTGGCCGCGCTCGTCATCGCCTTTGCCAGCTGGCCGCTCTACCGGCGTCTGCTTGTTGCCGTCGGCGGCAACCGCACCATCGCCGCGACCTTTGCCATCCTGTTCATCCTGGCCTTCCTCGTCATCCCGATCGCACTCGCCGGCACCTATGCCATCAACGAGGTGCGCGAATGGGTCGGCTGGGCGATCGAGACCAATCGGCATGGTGCCACCACGCCGCACTGGATCGCCACGCTGCCTGTCGTGGGCGAGTGGCTGAACGATCAGTGGACGACCAATATCGGCCACCCCGGCGGCATCGGGGAACTGATCCAGTTGGTCAGCGGCGCCAACATCGGCAGCATCTATCGCGGCGTGCTCGCCGCCGGTGGCAGTGCTTTCGGGCTGCTTCTGACGCTGCTGTTCATGATGATCGCGCTGTTCTTCGCCTATCGCGATGGCGAGCATTTTGCCGGCCAGGTCGACCGCCTCGGCGAGCGCATCCTGCCGACGAGATGGGAGCGGATTTCGCGCGTCGTGCCGGCGACGATTTCCTCGACGGTGACCGGCATGACCGTCATCGCCATCGGCGAGGGGCTGGTACTGGGCATTGCCTACTGGCTGGCCGGCGTGCC
Source organism: Mesorhizobium sp. P3_A8 (assembly GCF_056402995.1). Lineage (NCBI taxonomy): Bacteria > Pseudomonadati > Pseudomonadota > Alphaproteobacteria > Hyphomicrobiales > Phyllobacteriaceae > Mesorhizobium > Mesorhizobium sp. P3_A8. The sequence continues at coordinate 37,008 of NZ_JBFUGI010000006.1, forward strand.
GTCGCCGGTGACGCTCGGCGCCCTGACCGGCGTCATGGCGCTCATTCCCGGCGGCGCGCCCCTGTCCTTCACCCTTGTCTCGATCTACCTCGCCGCCAGCGGCTCGCCCATGACCGGCCTGGCGCTGTTCCTTTGGGGAGCGGTCGAGCTGTTCATCGTCGACAAGACGCTGCGCCCGAAACTGGTCGGCGGGCCGATAAAGCTGCCTTTCCTGCCGACCTTTTTCGGCCTGATCGGCGGCGTCAAGACCATGGGTTTTCTCGGTCTGTTCATCGGCCCGGTGCTGATGGCGCTGCTCGTCGCTATCTGGCGCGAATGGCTGCGCGAGGTGGAACTGGTCGACGAGATGGCCACCGGCTCGGCTGCCGAAATCGAAGCCGGTCCGCAGATCGAGATCCTGCCGGAAACTGGCGCGGCGAAGAAAGCCAGCGCCTGATTCCGAAAGCTTGTTCTGAAGCAATTCCAGGAAGAGTGTGAAGCGGTTTTCTAGAGCGGCTCGCCGTTTCCTTGAAACGGTGAACCGTTCTAGACCGGATGGTGCACCGCGAGATCGGGCCGGCGCTTGCGCCCGTCATGCAGCTGCCAGAGCGAATGAGCGACCAGCGTGACGATCAGGATCGCGCCGCCGATCAGGCTGTTGCGGGTCGGCGCCTCGGCAAAGATCATCCATACCCAGACCGGCGCCAGCACGGTTTCGAGCAGGTAGAACATCGCCACTTCCGGCCCCGAAATGTATTTCGGCCCGGCGGCGAGGCAGAAGAACGAGATCGGCATGATGACGGCGCCGTTGAAGATGATCCACCAGGGCGCGTTCACGTGAAAGCCTTCGCCTGATGACACCATGAAGGCTGCAACCGCGAGCGGCAGAATGACGCCGACCAGCGAAGTGAAGCCCATGTCCTTGCCGCTCGCGCGCGAGATGGTGATGGCCACGGCTACGAAGAAGGCAGAGCAAAGCGCCATGAAGTCGCCGAACAGCTTGCCGGTGCCGACCGACCCGCCGACGATGACCAGCACGCCGAGGATCATGATCGACATGGCGATAATCGTCACCAGCTGCGGCCTTTCCCTGAGGAATAGCCAGGACAGCAAGCCCGCGAACACGGTGTTGAAGGCCAGGATGAACACCAGGTCGGCGGTCGAGGTGTGATAGACGGCGGTCACGAAGGTGATCCCTGTCAGCCCATAGCAGATCGCGACGATCAGGCCGGACCAGCCGGGGATGAGCGGCGGGGCGTTGCGGCTGAGCGCCCGCCAGACCGACCAAATGATCATCGCCGCGACGAATGTGGTGCCGGTGCGCAGCAGCATGATCGTCCATGCGCCACCGTCGGCGAGGCGGATCAACGGTATGTCGACAGTCAGCGTCAGTCCGCCGATGGCGGTTATCAAGAGACCCTTCTGGTGATCATGGTGAGAGGACATGCAGGAACTTTCGCAATGAAATGCAGGCCGACGGTTGGCCGATGCTATGGCGCACTCTCTCCAGCCAACCGGCTGAAAGACCAGCATCCCCTGCCTTGAAACAGTTTAAGCGCGGATCGTGGAAAAACTCAGCGTGAAACCGCTTCGTTGGTGTAGCGCTCCCAGCCCTTGGGGCCGAGATGCTCCTGCGGCATGAAGCGCATCTTATAATTCATCTTGCGCGAGCCGTTGACCCAGTAGCCGAGGTAGACATGGGGCAGGCCCATCGCCCTGGCGCGGGCGATGTGGTCGAGGATCATGAACGTACCGAGCGAACGCTCCTCGAATTCGGGATTGAAGTAGGAATAGACCATCGACAGGCCGTCGGCCATCTTATCGGTGAGAGCCACCGCGATGAGTTCGCCCTGGCCCTTGCCGGTGATGAAAGTGTCGGGTCCACGCCGCCGGTATTCGATCACCTTGGTATCGACATGGGTGTCCTCGACCATCATGGCGTAGTCGAGTACCGTCATGTCGGACATGCCGCCGCGGCGGTGGCGGGCATCGAGATAGCCGCGGAACAGCGAATATTGTTCGGTCGAAGGCTCGGCATTGTGCATGGCGCCGACGAGATCGGAATTGTGCTGCAGCACGCGCTTCATGTTGCGGCTGGCGGTGAATTCCTGGGCGAGAATGCGCACGGAAACGCAGGCGCGGCAGGTCTCGCAGGCCGGCCGGTAGGCAATGTTCTGCGAACGCCGGAAGCCGCCTTGCGTCAACAGGTCGTTCATCTCCGAAGCCTTGTCGCCGACCAGATGCGTGAACACCTTGCGCTCGAACTGGCCGTCGAGATAGGGGCACGGCGACGGCGCGGTCAGGAAGAACTGCGGCGACTGGGTCGGATGCTGCGTCATCGAGCCTTGGAAACACTCCTTCGAGTCGCTCTACCTTTGGCGCGGAAAGCGAAAAATTCAACAGGATTGTGAAGGTATGGGCAAGCGAACGCCTTCACATTTGCACCCACTAGGCGGGAGCGCTCCCGAAAAACGCCTTTAACGGCCGCTGCGGCTGACCACCGTGCCGAGCAGAAGGTCGTGCAGCGTGCGCTTGCGATCGGAGAACAAAGTCACCAGCAGGACCAGCGGCGACAGGATGACGTTGCCGGCCCAGAACAGCACGGAATGAACGACCGCGGTCAGCCCGTCGATGGGCCGGCCGTCGAGCCGGTCGAGGCGGATGCCCATCATTTTCATGCCCGTGGTGGCCTGGTCGGCGCTTCCCAGCGTGTTCCAGATGTAGAGGATGGCGACGCCCGGCAGCAGGACGCCGGACAGCATCCAGCCAAGGCCAAGCGTCAAAAGCCCGAGGAAGAACACCAGTATGGCGAAGGGAATGGCGAGCAGAGCGATGACGGTACAGTCGAGCGCGAAGGCCAGGATGCGCCTTGTGCGCACGCCTTCATAGGCCCTGACATCGTCAAGTCGGGTGTTGATGATTTCGCCGTCGAGAACGCGCGCGTTCATGTCATTTCCTCGTAATGAGGCCCGACATAGGGTGCGGGCCACTTGATGATGAAATGGTGAAGACCTGTGTCGGAATCAAGGTCGGGGTTTTCCCGGGGCGCCAGGCTCGAACAACGACCGGCGCAATCTGAAACGGTTGAATTTGCCGCGCGGATGGCATTAGCTTGTTGCGGCGCAACAAAGCGCTCCGGGACAGGGGCGAGGGGACGGGGAAAATATGGACTATGACATGCTGGTCATCGGCAGCGGCCCTTCCGGGCGCCGCGCCGCGGTGCAGTCGGCCAAGCTCGGCAAATCGGTGCTGGTGGTCGACCGCGGCCGGCGCCTTGGCGGCGTCTCCGTGCACACCGGCACCATTCCCTCGAAAACGCTGCGCGAAACGGTGCTCAATCTCTCGGGCTGGCGCGAGCGCGGCTTCTACGGTCGCGGCTACAGGGTCAAGCAGGATATTTCGGTCGGCGATCTGGTCGAGCGCCTGCACAAGACGCTCGATCACGAGGTCGAGGTGCTGCAGCATCAGTTCATGCGCAACACGGTCAAGAGCGCGCGTGCCTCGGTAAAATTTCTCGGCCCCAACAAGGTCAGCCTGACAGCAGACAATGGCGACTACAGCGAAGTCGGATTCGCAAATGCGCTGATCGCGGTCGGCACCAGGCCGCACCGGCCGCGCGACGTGCCCTTCGACAAGACCCGCGTCTTCGACAGCGACGAGATGCTGGAACTCGGCAAGTTGCCGCGCACGCTGACGGTGATTGGCGGCGGCGTCATCGGCGTCGAATATGCGACGATCTTTTCCGCGCTCGACGTGCCGGTGACGCTGGTCGAGCCGCGCAACACCATCCTCGATTTCGTCGATCGCGAGATCGTCGACGATTTCATCCACCAGATGCGCGACCGCGGCATGACGATAAGGCTGGGCAGCGCGGTGAAGGAAATCCGCTCCAAGCCGGAAACCGCCGAAGTCGAACTGGCCGACGGCCGCACCATCCGTTCGGATGTCGTGCTCTACGCTGCCGGTCGCACCGGCAATGTCGGAACCTTGGGTCTCGACGTGGTCGGCATCGACGCCGACTCCAGGGGCCGCATCAAGGTCGACCCGCAGACTTTTCAGACCAGCGTGCCCAACATCTACGCCGCCGGCGACGTCATCGGCTTTCCGAGCCTCGCCTCGACGTCGATGGAGCAGGGCAGGGTGGCCGCCTGCCACGCCTTCGGCGTGCCGCTCCCGCCGCCGCCCGAAACTTTCCCCTATGGCATTTACGCCGTGCCGGAGATCTCCACTGTCGGCCAGTCCGAGGAACAGGTGCGTGAGAGTGGAGCCGCCTATGAGGTTGGCGTGGCGCGTTTTCGCGAGACCTCGCGTGGACACATCATGGGCGTCAATACTGGCTTCCTGAAGCTGCTGTTCTCGATCGAGACGCGCCGTCTGCTCGGCGCGCATATCGTCGGCGAGGGCGCCACCGAGCTCATTCACATCGGCCAGGCGGTGATCAATCTCGGCGGCACGGTCGACTTCTTCGTCAACAACACCTTCAACTATCCGACGCTGGCGGAAGCCTACAAGATCGCCGGACTGGACGCCTGGAACCGGATGGGGCGGGGGTAGGCAAACCGGCGGCTATTCAGCGGTTGCCGGCTCGATAATGCTCAGCACCTGCGAAATCCGGTCGGCAGGAAACCCAGACATTTCGGCATGCCGGCGGACCAAGCCCTCATCCGCCGCCAGATAGACGCAGTAGATCCGGTCATCCGTCACGTAGCTCTGGATCCATTGGATCTGTGAGCCGAGCGTGTCGAGCACGCCACACGACTTCTGTGAAGCGCTTCGCAAGTCCGAGGCCGAAAGTTTGCCGACAGCGGGCATGTCGCGTTCGATCACGAATTTGGGCATGGAATCCTCCTTCTCAGGTCACCATTGACCTGATCATCCGTTGGCGCGATGCTTCAGGCGCCGCCTATGTGAGGGGAAGTTTCCGCTGGAACGCCCTGTCATGCCATGATCGAAACGCCTGACAGACTGATCGAACAACCGGCAGAGAGCCAATCCGAAGACAGGCAAGACCTGTTGCTTGACGTGCTGTCGCAGGTTGGGCTGTCCGGTTCGATTTTCTTGTTGGGAGAGTATCGCGCGCCCTGGGCGCTGGATTCCCCCGAGGCCGCCGATATGGCGAGGCTGCTGGCTGGCGGCTCTCGGCGGCTGATCCTCTTCCACATCGTCCAGGAGGGAAGCTTCCAGATCAGCGCACGAGGCATGAAGGTCGAAGGCAAAGCTGGCGACCTGATCGTGCTCCCGCACGGCGACCAGCATCTGATGGGCAATCCCGCGTTCAGCGGAGCCATACCCATGGCCGAACTCGTTCCACCACCGCCGTGGCAAAGCCTGCCGGTCGTTCGCATCGACGGCGGCGGCGAAGCCACGCGCATCGTCTGCGGTTACCTGACGTGCGAACAGCTTCTCTTCAATGTCTTCCTGCAGCGATTGCCGCCGGTTTTCAGCGTACGGCCGCGTCCGGGCGCGCCGACCGAATGGATGCAGGCCTGCTTCACCTATGCCCTGAATGAAAGCGCGCATGCGGCACAAGGCAAAAGGCTGCTCATGGCGCGCCTGCCGGAACTTCTGTTCGTCGAGGCGTTGCGGCTCTACTCCGAACAGAAATCGGCTGATATGGGATGGCTGGCGGCGGTAAGCGATCCGGTGCTCGGCCGTGCATTGAGCCTCATCCACGCCGAGCCCACGAAAAAATGGAGCAACGAGGAACTGGCGCGGTGCGCCGCCACATCCCGCTCGGTTCTCGACGAGCGTTTCAGGAAACTGCTCGGCCAATCGCCGATGCGGTACTTGACGGAATGGCGCATGCAATTGGCCACCGATCTGCTGCGTGACCGGACCATGAAACTTCTCGCCGTCGCCGAGCGTTGCGGCTATGGGTCGGAAGAGGCTTTCAGCCGGGCTTTTCAGCGCTGCCTCGGCGTTTCTCCGGCGCGATGGCGCGAGTCAGCCAACGGTCTACCTGCATCGCATTGAGTCCGGCCTATCGGCCGGCGCGACAGCGAGTGTTGGCTCGCTGTCAGCTTGCCCGCACCACAGCTGCCGATTCCGTCAGCCATTGCCTGACGATGGCGGCGTCCGGATCACCGATCTCGTGGCCAGAGCCAACGATACGCGCATCTACATCCGCGCCGTGCCGGTTGAGCAGCGTTACCAGCGCTGGCGCGAAGGGCCCGTAGGTCTCGTCGGCGGCGCCGGCGATGATCAGCGTCTGTGTTCCCGCGAGGTCGATCGCCGGCACATAGTCGAGCACAGGCATTGGTCTGAGCAGCGCAGCCCTGCGGACGACGCCCGGATGGAGCAGCATCAGGCTGGAAACCAGATTGGCGCCGTTCGAATAGCCGAGAAAAGTTGCACGGGTGAGATCGAGCCCATGGCGCTTGGCGGCCTCGTTGGCGAATGCGGCGAAGCCAGCTGTTTCGGCCAGGATGCTCTTCTGTTCGAAACGCGTCGGGCTTATCCGTTCGAACCAGCGAAAACCATCCTCCTGGGGGATACGGCCACGCGCCGCGACCAGCACGGCGGCGGGCGCGATCCGCCTTGCCAGCGGCACCAGAGTGGTCTCGTCGACACCCGATCCATGCAGCAGGAACAGACATTCACGGCTGTTCCCGCCGGCGTCGTGAATGCGATAGGGAAAGGCCAGATTCATGAGCAGCGGGGCGTTTTCGACGCTGTCGCCAGTCATCCCGCATCCTCTTGATTATATGAGGTTCCGCTCAATTTGCCGGCTTCAAAACGCAATATTTTCATGCTCCGCGAAAGTTGATTGAACCAGGCGCATTCCAGCCCGTTTCTGCGCCGATATACTCCGCGTGGGAGGAATCGAAGCGGTGCGTCGGGGGTCGCATTGCTGGACATGAACAACCAGCTTTGAGGCCTTTTGTCGATGACTACCCCTGTTTTGTCGGATCGCAATTTGCGTATCCCGGATCGCAATTTGCGTATCCCCGAACGCGACACGCGTATCGACGTGTTGCGCGCGCTTGCACTTATCATCATCTTCATCGACCACGTGCCGGGCACGGCTTTCGAGGCCTTCACCTACAAGAATTTCGGTTTCTCCGACGCGGCCGAGGCCTTCGTTTTGATTTCCGGCATCTCGGTCGCGCTCGCCTATGGCACCAAGTTCCGGCCGGGTGGCCGGCTTCTGGCCACATTGAAGATGTGGCGGCGGGCAGGCATGCTCTACGTCGCCCATATCGTCACGACCATGGTGGTGATCGCCTTGTTTTGCACCGTGGCGGTGTTCGCCAGGCGGCCGGAGCTGCTGAAGCTGATCAACATCGAGCCATTGATGAAGAACACGCCGGAAGTGCTGGTCGGCATCGTCACGCTCGGCCATCAGCTCGGCTACAACAACATCCTGCCGGTCTATGCCGCGCTGCTCCTGATGGCGCCGGCCTTCGTCCTGCTGATCAGCTACCGGCCCGTCGCGGCGCTTGTCGCTTCCGGTGCGCTGTGGCTCGCCGCCGGCATCTGGCAGATCGCCCCGCCCAACTATCCCGAGCCCGGCTTCTGGTTCCTGAACCCTCTGTCCTGGCAGTTCCTGTTCAACATCGGCTTGGCCAGCATGCTGCACGTCAGGCGCGGCGGCGTCATTCCGGTCAACCGCTGGCTGGTCGGCGCGGCCGCGGCCTATGTGGCGACGGCGCTGGTCTGGGTGCACAGCCCGCTCTGGGGGCAGATAACCTGGTTCAAGCTGCCCGTGGTCATCGGTGGCTTCGACAAGACCTTCCTGTCGCTGCCGCGGCTGTTGCACATCCTGGCGGTCAGCTACCTCATCGTCGCCTTGCCGGCTCTGTCGAACCTGTTCCGCACCAGCCCAGACCATCCTTTGGCGATACTGGGCAAGCGCTCGCTGCCGGTCTTCATCGCCGGTACGGTGATCGCCATGGTCGCGCAGGTGATGAAACTGATCAATCCGGGCGGGCTTGCCTACGACAGCCTGCTGCTATCAGCCGGCATCGCCATGCAGTTCGCGCTCGCCTTCTATCTCGAATGGCTGTCGACCATCGGCGGCGCGGGCAAGGCCCGCACGACGCAAAAGGATGTTACGCCGGTTCGTGCGTCTTTCGGCATCTCCGCCGTCGCAAGAGCCAATCGCTGAGGGTATGGTTCAGCCGCGCGGCGGAGCCGACGAGGCGCGCACGATCAGTTCGACCGGCAACTGATGACGGCTGACCCCGCCGTCGTTTTCAAGGATCGCCTTGACGGCGAGACGGCCCATCTCGGCAATCGGCTGGGCGACGGTGGTCAATGATGGTTCGGACGCCGCTGCTTCCGGAACACCGTCGAACCCGACGACGGAAACATCTTTGGGAACGTTGAGCTTGCGCGCGCTCAGCCATTCGAGCGCCACCAGAGCCATTCTGTCCGACATCGCCAGGACCGCCGTGGGCGGCTCCTTGGCGGCGTCGAAGATGGTTTCGAGCCCCGCTATCGTGGTGGCCGCATCGTTGGCAGTCTCGTAGACGGGCACTTTGGATGTGTCGACGCCAACCCGCGAAAGCTCCTCGAGATAGCCGGTCAGGCGGTCGCGCGTTCCCGCATAGGTCGCGGCCCGAACCTGCTCGGGCGAGACAAGACCTGTTCTGCCGTCAGCGAACGGCAGCGCCAGAACCGCAAAACGGCGATGTCCAAGATCCGTGAGATGGCGCGCCGCAAGGCTGGCGCCGGCGATGTTGTCGACACCGATCGCCGCAACCGCTCCGTCCTCGGAGGCGAGGTCGAGCGCCACGAAGGGCAGTTTTCGCTCGCGCGCCAGTTCCACCAGGCGCGAACCGCCTTCGACGCAGAAGACGATGAAGCCGTCGACCAGGGCGCTCTGGATGTTCCAGGCCAGTTGTTCGTTGTTGGCAGCCGAGACCAGGGAGATGCCGGCTCCCGTTGCGTCGCAGGCCTGCGAGATGCTCGCCATCATGACCCGCGCGAAGGGATCGTCGAAGAAATAGGAGAGGGGCTCGGCGGTGGCGACGCCAATGGCGTTGACCTTGCCGGCCCGCAGCAAGCGACCCTTGGGATCCGGCCCGCCATAGCCCATCGCCTCGGCTGCTGCCTTGACCCGTTCACGGACTTCCTCGCGCACGATTTCCGGGCGGCTGAAGACATTGGATGCGGTGCCGTGCGAGACACCCGCAGCCTTGGCGATGTCGGCCAGCCGGACGGGTCTTCGATTGCCTGCGGTGAGTGACGCCATTGTGCGGGCCTCCTGACATGCATTTAGCACGTTCCGGATTTGCACCTAGCACTTTCGTTGGATCGATTCAAATTTCACTTGACCGGAGATGGTTGAGGATCTATGTTTGAATCGATCCAAATGGGCAGATTTGTTCTGCTGAATGACGAAGGGGAGGTGCGCGATGCATCCCGTCAATTATCTGTTCGAAGACATCTACCGCAACGACTGGAGTATCGGGTCGGCCACCAACAGGTCCGGGCGCCGGAGCAGGACCGGTCCTTGGATTCGCGACCTTCGCTTCCTTGTGGAGCGCAAGCGGAGCTGATCGGCGCCATTTTTTTACGTGCCGATTGGATCGATTCAACTCAATTCAAAGGGAGAAAATCCATGCATCCCATCAAGCATCTGTTCGAGGACATCTATCGCAACTACTGGGGCATCGCGCCGGCCGCCGAGCGGCCGAAGGTGCGGCGCCTGACGAAACCGGCCGTGCGCAATCGCGATCTTTGGGTTCGCACCGAACGTCCCCGGGATTGATCCACTTTGGCCTCAGGAGCGCGGGCGTACCAGGGCGGAGATTGCTATCCCCAGCCAGCCGGCGATGAGCAGGGTGCCGCCGATTGGCGCCGACATCGGAAACAGTTTCGATCCCAGGAAATCGCGGGCGAGAAGATCGCCCGCGAAAAGCAGGAGCCCGACAAGCAGGACGACGCTCGCAATCCGCAGGCAGCGATTCGCGCCAATGAGGCCGACAGCGAGGAAGACCGGTGCGTGCATCAACAGGAACGACGCGGCCGTGCCGGTGAAGGCACCGCCGTGATGCGCTGCGGCTGCCGACAGCGCCACACCCGCCGCGCCGACAAGGCCACCGGCAAACACAAGGATACGGCTGGGTTCGGCGGAATTCATCTCGGCTAGATCCCTCTTGCAGCGATGTGGAGCCTCTTAAGGTTCACTCGCTTCCAGCGCCATATGCCGTGTGCGCCGCGATTGGACAATCCAGTTGTAGACGGCGCCGCCAGCCATCAGGGCAGATGTACCGAGGAACACCGCCGGCATGCCAAAATGGCCGCCGACGAAGCCGCCGGTCAATGGTCCTGCAACCTGCCCGACATATTGCGCCGAGATCGCCAAGCCAAGCACATTGCCGCCGACGCCATCCGGGATGTTGTGGCGGATGACGCTGGTGATGCAAGGCAGCAGGCCGCCGAGCGCCAGGCCCATCAGGAAACGCAGGCCGATCAGTTGCCAGCCATTGGTGACGAAGGCCTGCGGAATGAGCAGCAGGGCCGAGACGGCCAGCGCCCCAACGACGACGTTCCAATGGCCGACACGGTCAGCGAGCTTGCCCAGCCATGACGCCGACAGGATCGTGCCAAGGGCTGCCGCAGACATCACCACGCCGGCGACCATCGTCACCTGGCTCTGATCCTCGATGAGCTGCTGCACATAGACGGTGATGATCGGCTCGATAGACATGGTGGCGAAGGCGAGCAGCATGCCGGTTGTCAGCATGGCCACCACAGGGCGCTTGTCCGGAATCTGCGACCAGCCGCTCTTCGGCTTCACGCTTGATGCCGCCTTGGCCGCCTGTGGGCGCGGATTCTCCTTGATCAGGAATGTCGTCGCCAGAAAGGCGAGGAAGATCATGCCACCCGACAAAAGGAAGGTGGTGCGGATGCCGATCAGTGGCGGCAGTGCGCCGCCGAGCAGGGGACCGACCAGCGACCCCGCCGTAATGCCTGCCGACAGGACGCCCAGCGCCCCGCCGGAGCGGTCCTTCGGCGTCTGCATGGCCACCAATATGGTCGAACCCGAGGAATAGCCGCCGGCAAAGCCGATCAGCAGGCGCAGCAGCACCAGTTGCCAGACCGACTCGACCATGCCTGTCAGCGACATGCAGATCGCCATGCCGAAACTGGCGCGCACCAGCATCACCTTGCGGCCGTAGCGGTCGCCCAGCCGCCCCCACAGCGGCGCGACCAGGGCTGCGGCGAAGAAGGTGGCGCCATAGGCGATGCCGGACCACTGCACGATCGCCGCGTGGCCCTGCGCGCCGAGCTGTTCGACATAGAGCGGCAGGAAGGGCAACAGCAGGGTCATGGCGATGAGCGTGCTGAACGACCCCGCGAAACAGACGGCGAGATTGCGCCGCCAGTGGATGTTGTAGCCGCTCTGTTGCGTGTCTTCCTGTGCCATGTCCTGCCTGCCCGATATCAGCGCTTGTTGCGGATACCATTTTGGGATACCAAACCGGTATCCGTCATGAACTCCAACCCAGGCGCTGTCAATGCGGCTTGGGAAAAGGGCAGCGCAATGTCGCAGATGCAAAATGTCGAACGACAGTTGCGCGAGATGATCCTGGGGCTCGAGATCGGTCCAGGCGAGAAATTGACCGAGCGCTGGATCGAAGCCCGCTTCGGCGCCTCGCGTACGCCGGTCAGGGCAGCATTGCTGCGCCTGGAGACCGAGGGGCTGGTCGGCAGGGATGGCCGCGGCTGGACGGTGTCGCCCATCAACCTCGCCGAACTCGAGCAGATCGCGGTCTATCGCGAAGCGGTCGAGGTGGCGGCTTTGCGGCTGACATGCATGCACCACGAAAGCAGCGCCATCGACGTCATCGAGGCGATGCTCGATTCCTGCGACGAAAACACTGTGCGGGAGGAATGGCATCGCGTCGGTATGGATTTTCACATCGAGCTGGCGCGCCTGTCGGGCAACGAATTCCTGTTCAGGGCCGTGCGCGATGCCATGACGCGCCTGTCGCGCGCCCGCTGGCTGGAGGTGCGTGACGAAGCAGCCCTTGGCCGCGCCTGGGCCGAACACCGCGCCATTCTGGCGGCAACGCGCCTTGGTGAGGCCGATGAAGCGGCGCGCCGGCTTTCAGCCCATATCGTCGGCAGCCGCGACCGGCTGGTGACGTCGCTCGCCAACGACCGGCGCGGTCTTCGTGCCCGGGGCTTTGCCGTCGTCGCCGCTTAGCGCGCTCTATGCAGGGCAGGGGCCCGCCGGGCAAAAGAGGCTGCGTCTGATGCGAACAGCACTTTCGGCCTCGCTTCGCGCATGCTGATGGCGTAAGAGCGGCGATGGAAAACAACCGATTTGATACACCCGTGACCGTCAAGTCCGTCGCGGCGGGAAGCACTCAGCTCTTGCGCACGGCGCGCGAGGCTTCCGATTACCTCCTCAACAGCTGGCCCGGCAAGCGCAGTCCCAAGCATCGCGCAGCGCTGCAGGCCTGCCACGACGCGCTGGCCGGCGACAAGCCCGCCATGAACGCCAGGCGCGCCTTTATCGCCGCGGCGCGTGAAGTGGACGTTTTTGTCAGCGACAAAGCGCCCGCCTGACGCAGGGCGACAATCCAGATTGAGGCAAGGCCCGCATGTGCGGGCCTTTTGCCGTCATTCCGCGGTTTCGGTCTTAGTCTCGCTTTCGGGCTGCGAACGCTCCCGCGCGGCAACCTTGGCCGCCAGCTTTTCGGCCTTCTTCGCCGCTTTCTGCCGGTCGCGTTCCTTGCGTTCCTGATCGTAGTTTGGTGCTCGCGCCATATCGGCTCCTTTTCATCGCCTTGCGGCTCTGACCCTGCCTAGGAGCATTAGCCGTCAAACACAACAGCTGAAGCGACAGTGCGGGCGCAGCCTCGGAAATCTGAGGGGGCTTGCCAGATCGGCGCCACAATGATGTAGGAAACGCGGGGCGCCGGCGTGTTGAGAGCTGCCTGTTTGTTTTGATCAAGTGAATCATGGCCTCAATCGCGCGAACGTCGGCAAAGGTTTTCTATTATGCGCGAAACGCCGCGCGCGATATCGTTCCACAAGCCCTGTTCCGCCGCAGGCTGGCCGCTCGCCTCGAAAAGGCCAGGCTTTGCGATGATGCGGCGCGCCGACGGTTGAATTACTACAACAAGCTGCAGGATGGTTTCGCGCCAAGCGCCAATGCCATGCGCATCAGCAAGCTGCCCTTCACGCCGACCATGTACTATTATGACCTTAAGGAATTCGCCCGCTACTTCGATCCCGGATTGCTCATCGACATCGAATTCGGCGACGTCAAGAATGTGCCGAAGGTGCCGACGATCGTAAAGGACCGGCCGATCCTTGATGACGACAAGAACGCGGTCATCATGAAGCTCGACAAGTTCCGTCACTTCCAGATGCCGGCCGACGCCATCTCTTTCGCGGACAAGCTGCCGGCCGTGGTCTGGCGCGGTGATCTCAACAATCCGATCAGGACACGGTTTCTGCAAGTGGCGCGCGACCTGCCATTCTGCGATGCCGGCTCGCACAAGCCGAACGCGCCGGCCGAATATGCCAAGCCCTTTCTCAGCATCAGCCAGCACCAGCGCTATCGCTACATCGTCTCGCTCGAGGGCAATGACGTGGCGACCAACCTGAAATGGATCTTGAACTCGAAGTCGCTCTGCCTGATGCCACCACCGACATACGAGACTTGGTTCGCGGAGCGTCAGCTCGAGGCCAATGTCCATTATGTGCCGCTCGAAGCTGATTTCTCCGACCTCGCCGAACATGTGGCCTATTTCGAACGGCACCCGGCGAAGGCAGAGCGCATCATCGCGGCCGCGAATGGCTATTGCCGGATATTCAACGACGAACACACCGAACAGGCGATCTCGCTTCTGGTGCTCTATAAATATTTCGTGCTGAGCGGCCAGATCAAACCTGACGCGGACGTCTGGCGCTACATCATGGGATGAGCAATTTGCGCGTCAAAAGGTGGAGACCGGCGAGCTTGGACCCGCCGGCCTCTCGTCAAATCTGTCCCTATACGCCGCTTCGGTCAATCACGAGATCGGCAGCACCAAAGCGAGCCTTCGCCGTCAATTGCTGGTGCCAATAGGGGTAGAGCAAAGGCGGCCGGCTGACCGCGTCGAGGCGCTGGCGTTCTTCCGGGCTGAGCTCCAGGCTTGCCGCCGCGAGATTGTCCTTGAGCTGGACATCGTTGCGGGCGCCGATCACCAGCGAGGAGACGGCGGGGCGGCCGAGCAGCCAGGCAAGCGCCACTTGCGCCGCGGACACACCGCGGGCCTTGCCGATCTCGACCAGCACGTCGACGATCTGCCACAGCCTGTCCTCGTCGCGGATCGGCGGCTCGGACCAGCCGGCCAGCTGCCGCGCGGTCGGGCTGTCGCGGCGGTATTTGCCCGACAGCAGGCCGCCGGCGAGCGGGCTCCACACCAGCACGCCCAGCCCCTGGTCGACCGAAATCGGCAGCAGCTCGTATTCGGCCTCGCGGGCTTCCAGCGTGTAGTGGATCTGCTGGGTGACGAAGCGTTGCTGGTGACGGCTGTCGCTGATCCCGAGCGCCTTCATCACTTGCCAGCCGGACCAGTTGGAGCAGCCGATATAGCGCACCTTGCCCTGGCTGACCAAAGTGTCGAGCGCGGCGACCGTTTCCTCGACCGGGGTAAGGCCGTCCCACTGGTGGACGAAATAGATGTCGATGACGTCGGTCTTCAGCCGCTTCAGGCTCTTTTCGCATTCGCGGATCAGATGGTGGCGCGACAGGCCTTCGTCGTTCGGCCCGCTGCCGATCCGCATCCGCGCCTTGGAGGCGATCAGCACATCGTTCTTGCGCTTGCCGCCGAGCGCTTCGCCGATGATCTCTTCCGACAGGCCGTTCGAATAGACATTGGCGGTGTCGATGAGGTTGATGCCGGCGTCGATGCACGTGTCGATCATCCGTTTGGCTTCGGTAAGATCGCTGTTGCCGACCGCGGCGAATGGCCCGGTGCCACCGAAAGTCATGGTGCCAAGGGTGAGTGTCGAAACCTTCAGGCCGGAACGGCCGAGAGTACGGTATTCCATGTCAGTCCTCGCGATTGTGTTGAATTGGGGCGCCGCCAAAGGGCAGCCCGGAATGCGACCGGGGATTTGTAGGACAATTTGGTCGGCTTGTCGCCATGCCAGGACGGCGGATCGATCATGCCTCGCGGGATTGGCAGTGACGGTAATCGCGCTCGGGCTGCAATAAAACCGTCACTGCCGGCCTATATTGAATTCGGCTAAGGTGTTTCCATTCCAGGCCGCGGGCCAGCAGTTTGGGGTGCCGGACATGAACCGACAGGCTTGCAAGCGGAGCGACCGATATGACCGAGCTGAGACAGAATTCTCCCGCCAAGGACTGGCTCGAAGCCGAACTCGCCGACACGCTCGACGAAGATTATGAGCTCGAGATGTCGGAGCCGGCGCTGTCGATGGAGATCGCCAAGATCTACAAGAACGCGCATCCGCCTTCGATCGATCGCATGCAATATTTTCGCGACCTGATCAGCTTGCAGTCCGAATTGATCAAGCTGCAGTCCTGGGTCGCCTACCACAAGAAGAAGCTGGTGGTGATTTTCGAGGGCCGCGATTCCGCCGGCAAGGGCGGCGTCATCAAGCGCATCACGCAGCGGCTCAATCCGCGCATCTGCCGCGTCGTGGCGCTGCCGGCGCCGACCGAGCGCGAGAAATCGCAATGGTATTTCCAGCGCTATGTGCCGCATCTGCCGGCTGGCGGCGAGATCGTGCTGTTCGACCGCTCCTGGTACAACCGCTCCGGCGTCGAACGGGTGATGGGTTTTGCCGATGGCGGTCAGGTCGAGGAATTTTTCCGCGACGTGCCGGAGTTCGAGCGCATGCTGGTGCGCTCGGGCATCACTGTGGTGAAATACTGGTTCTCGATCACCGATGAGGAACAGCAGATGCGCTTCCTGATGCGCATCCACGATCCGATGAAGCAGTGGAAGCTGTCGCCCATGGACCTGCAGTCGCGCGTGCGCTGGGAGCAATACACCAAGGCCAAGGAAGAGACCTTCGCCCGCACCAACATTCCCGAAGCGCCATGGTTCATCGTCGAGGGCAACGACAAGAAGCGGGCGCGGCTGAACTGCATCGATCACCTGCTCAAGCAGATGCCGTATGAAGAGGTGCCGCACGAGGAGATCACGCTGCCGGAACGCGTCTTCAATCCCGAATACGAGCGCCAGACGCTGCCGCGCGAGCTTTACGTGCCGGAGAAGTATTGAGCACCTTTTCCTTCTCCCCGTTTCACGGGGAGGTGAGGAGTGGTCTGCGCAGCAGACGAAAAGCCAACTGCTTGGCTTTTCGAACGACGAACGCCGAAGGGCGGATGAGGGGCGGCGCCAGCGTTGGCGATTGAGCCCCAATTCGATGCCATTGGTAGCTTGCCGCTAGCCTCCAAAAGGTCAGCGCCGCCCCTCATTGCCCTGCCGGGCATTTCTCCCCGTAGAACGGGGAGAAAGTGGCTACGTCCGCTTGATCACCACATGGGTGGCAAGCGCCGTCGCCACCTGCTCGGTGCACTCGTAGCCCAGCTTCAGCATATCAATCCCGGCAAAAAGGTTCTCGCCCTTGCCAAGCAGCACCGGCGAGATTGCCAGATGCATCTCATCCATCAGCTTTTCCTGCAGGTACTGGCGGATCGTGGCGACGCCGCCACCAACCCGCACATCCTTGCCGCCGGCCGCCGCCTTCGCCTGCTCGAGCGCCGAATGGATGCCGTCGGTCACAAAACAAAAGGTCGTGCCACCTTCCATCGTGATCGGCGCACGCTTGTAGTGCGTCAGCACGAAAACCGGCACATGGTAGGGTGGATTGTCGCCCCACCAGCCTTTCCAGCTGTCGTCAGGCCATTCGCCGCGGATCGGCCCGAACATGTTGCGGCCGAGGATCCAGGCGCCGACATTCTCGAAGCTGCGCGCCGCGAAAGCCTCGTTGATATCGGTGGTGCCGCCATCTTGCCCGAGCACCATCTCACGGAAGGTGCGGGTGTCGACAAACCACTTGTGCAAGGATTGCCCACCGACGCCGAGCGGATTTTGCAGGTCCTGATCGGGACCGGCGCCATAACCGTCGAGCGATAGGGTGAATGCGTTGACGCGAAGTTTGGACATGGGGCCTCCTAACCAATTATGTCTGCAATCGGTTTTCTTGTAGCAAACCGATTGCAGATCGCAAGCGGTGTTCCCCACGATGGAGACACGTCCTGACATCGTCGCCAAGTGACGTCCGGAATGTTGCGTAGCGATGCGCTGGGATCGCCACTGGTGGCCGCCGAAACAGCCGCCATATCAGGCTATTCGCCAGTGAGTTCCATGAAGCGGATATGGTTGCTGAACGGGTCGATGACCTCGACCGTCAGCCGCCCGTCCTCGTGCTCGAGACCCGGCTTCATGTAGCGGTAATCCTTGGCCGCCAGCTCTTTGTGAAAGGCGCGGATGCCTCTCATGTAAATAACCATGTTGCCGCCTGGCGTCGCGTCGCCGGCATGTTCGGACAAATGCAGGACAAGGTTGCCGCGCGACACCTGCGTGTAAAGCGGGAAGTTGTCGCCGTAGCGGTGCTCCCAATCCACGGCGAAACCGAGATAGCCGAGGTAGAATTCGTGCGCCTTGGCGACGTCGAAGATGCGCACGATCGGCGCCGTCCGTTCGAAGATGATGGTTTCGTGCCGGGCCGGCGGCGCCTCGATTTTCGCCGACAGGATGTTCCAGGTCGCTAGTCCGAACTGGCGCGCGACGATTTCAAGAGCCTCGCTGTGGCTGATCGTCAGGTCGCGGGCGGCGAGCGCCTCCCGCATGGCTTTCGCCATGGTCTTGGCATCACGATAGGCAAGCATGTCCGTTTCCTCGGTCACGGCGAAGTCTTCGTCAGTGCCCGCATTGCCGACGCCTTCGCCCGACGGTGAAACGGGTCAGGAAGCATCCTCTGGAGGCGTTCGCCATACCTCTTGGCGAGGTGCGGGCTGCCGGCCGCCTCCGGCCGTGCGAGCATCATAGCCGGAGCCGGCGCGTTCTGTCAGCGCAAAAAATCGCCGGTTGTCGAATGAAAAGCTATTCCATCGACAGGATGAGATTGCGCACGACCGGATAGATTTCACGCTCCCAGCGTTTGCCGTTGAAGACGCCATAGTGGCCTACATTGGCCTGCAGGTGATGGCGTTTTAGATGCGGACGCAGTGACCGGCACAATTCATGGGCGGCCGAGGTCTGGCCGAGTGCGCAGATATCGTCGCGCCCGCCTTCGACAGTGAGCAGCGCGGTGTTGCGGATCGCGCCCGGGTCGACCAGGCTGCCACGGAAAGTGTAGGTCCCGGTGGCGATCTCTGCCTTCTGGAACACACGGTCTATGGTTTCGAGATAGAATTCCTCGGTGAGGTCGAGCACCGCCAGATACTCGTTGTAGAAAGTCTTGATCTTCTCGGCCTCGGCGATCTCGCCGGCGGCCAGATGGTCGTGCAGTTTGCGGTGCGCTTTCGTGTGCCGGTCCATGTTCATGCCCATGAACGCAGCAAGCTGGAGAAAGCCCGGATAGACCCGGCGTCCGCCGCCGGCGTGGCGCCAGGGCACATGCGAGATGACGGAATTCTGGAACCAGGACAGCGACTTGCTGACGGCGAATTCGTTGACCTTGGTAGGACTTTCGCGCGGATCGATCGGACCCGCCATCAGCGTCATCGAGCGTGGCGTCGCTGGATGCCCGTCCTCGGACATGATAGCAACGGCGGCAAGCGCCTGGACGCAGGGCTGGCAAACCGCCAGTATGTGTGCGCCCGGGCCGATCGCCTGCAGGAAGCGAATGATGTAGTCGACATAGTCGTCCACCCCGAAGCGGCCGGCGACAAGCGGCACGTCGCGGGCATTGGCCCAGTCGGTGATGTAGACCTCATGGTCAGCCAGAAGCGTTTCCACCGTGCCGCGCAGCAGCGTCGAGAAATGGCCCGACAACGGGGCGATCACCATCACCCGCGGCTGGCGCGTGTCCATATCCTTGGCGAAGCGCAAAAGCTTGCCGAATGGCAGGTCGAGCGCTGTTTCGACGCTGACAGGCACATCGCGATTGCCGACCCTGACGGATTTGATGTCGAAATCCGGCCGTGCATGGGTGAGCTTGAGACGGGCGATCATCTCCAGCCCCGCGGCCAGGCGCTGTTTCAAGCCGTCGCCCGAGACCACGCCGCCCATCTTCGAACGCATCAGATCGGCGAAAAAGCGCGTCGGGGCGATAAGGTCGTCCTGAAGCTGGTAGGCCTGGTACAGCATCGAATACGTCCCATTCCCAGCGGCCATGTGGCAGTGCAAAAAAATCTAGTGCAAATTTTTGTGCATTGCGAGAGGATTGTTGCCGGCAAAGGGCTCGGAGGGTCGACGGCATGACGAAGATGACATGAGTAAAGTGCCAGCAACCAAGGCGTCCGGGACTAAGGTGCCTGCGCCCAAAGGGCCTGCGGCCAAGGCCATGTTGACGATCTCGTCGAAGAACTATTCGTCCTGGTCGCTGCGCGGCTGGCTGCTCTGCCGCATGGCCGGGCTGGAGTTCGAGGAAAAGCGCGTCGACATCGATGATGCCGGGCAGCGGCAGGAGTTGCTGCTTCTGTCGCCATCGGTTCTGGTGCCGCGTCTGACCCATGACGGGGTGACAGTGTGGGACACGCTGGCAATCGCCGAATACCTGGCCGAGACCATGCCGGGAGCGGGGCTCCTGCCGGCTGACCGCGTCGCTCGCGCCCATTGCCGCGCCGTGTCTGGCGAGATGCATTCGGGATTTCACAATTTGCGCTCGGCGCTGCCGATGAGCCTGAAGGCCAGACACAAGAGCTTCAAGATATTTTCCGGCGCGCGCCCGGATGTGGAGCGGATCAAGACGATCTGGTCCGAATGCCTGGAGGCCTATGGCGGTCCCTGGCTGTTCGGCGCGTCACCGACCGTGGCCGACGCGATGTATGCGCCTGTCTGTACCCGTTTCCGCACCTATGCCGTCGAACTCGAAGCGCCGCTCACCGCCTATTGCGACACCATCTTCGCCTGGCCGCTGATGCAGGAATGGACGCAAGACGCCTTGGCCGAGCCCGAGGATATCATCGAACTGGACGTGGAATTTTAGGCCAACCGGGCCGTTGCAGAGCGGGGCCTGGCTGTATAATGGCGCGCTGCTACCCCTTCAGCATCTGCGCCACTTCGGGCGCGAAATAGGTCAAGATGCCGTCGCAGCCGGCACGCTTGAAGGCAAGCAGGCTCTCCAGCATCGCCTTCTCGCCGTCGATCCAGCCGTTGGCGCCCGCCGCCTTGATCATCGAATATTCGCCCGACACCTGGTAGGCGAAGGTCGGCATCTGGAATTCGTCCTTCAGCCGGCGGATGATGTCGAGATAGGGCAGGCCGGGCTTGACCATCAGCATGTCGGCGCCTTCGGCGATGTCCTGCTCGGCCTCGCGCACCGCCTCGTCGGAATTGGCGTGGTCGATGTAATAGGTCTTCTTGTCGCCCTTGAGCAGGCCCGCGGTGCCGACCGCCTCGCGGTAGGGGCCGTAGAAGGCCGAGGCGAACTTCGTCGCGTAGGACATGATCGCCACGTCCTGAAAACCGTTGGCGTCGAGCGCGTCGCGGATGGCGCCGATGCGGCCGTCCATCATGTCGGACGGCGCGATGATGTCGGCGCCGGCCGCGGCCTGGATGACGGCCGCTGCCGCGACCTGTTCCACCGTTTCGTCGTTGACGATGATGCCGTCGCGCAGGATGCCGTCATGGCCGTGGCTGGTGAACGGGTCGAGCGCGGCGTCGGTGATGATGCCGATCTCGGGCACCGCGTCCTTGATGGCGCGGGTGGCGCGGTTGATAATGTTTTCCGGGTCGAGGATGTGCGAGCCGGTCTGGTCGCGTAAGGCCAGTTCGACATTGGGGAAGGTGGCCAGCGCCGGAATGCCGAGCTTCGCCGCCCGTTCGGCCTCCTTGACGGCAAGGTCGACCGACAGGCGGAAGACGCCGGGCATGGCGGCGATCGGTTCGCGCACATTTTTGCCCTCGACGACGAAGATCGGCCAGATCAAATCGTCGACCGAAAGCCGGTTCTCCTGCACCAGGCGGCGCGACCAGTCGGCCTTGCGCATGCGGCGCAGGCGGCGGCTGCCGGTGATGTCGTCGACGCTGCGCGCGCCGGCTGGCTTGGTCGGGGTGAATTTGTTCATTGCCAAAACTCTCGGCCAAAACTCTCGTTCGGCGGCTTTTACCACGAGCCCTTGGTGCTGACCAATGCGACACGATTGTGCCAGCTTTGCTTCGCCCCGTTACCGAGAGGGCAGCGCGGACTTCTCAAGGCTGGCCATTGCCACGCGGAACGCTTCGTCGAAGACTGCTACCATTGACGCACCCATGCGCCGCCTTTAGCACTTCAGTCCCGCAGGCGCGGGGGGAGGGATTCTCTGGCGATGGATTTTGGCGGCGGCGACGAGATCCGCTTCGAGCGGCTGGGCCGGGCCGGCGTCATCACGCTGACGCGGCCGAAGGCGCTCAATGCCATCACACACAGCATGGTCAAGGCGCTCGGCAAGGCGCTTGATGCCTGGGAGCAGGATGCGAGCGTCAACGTCGTCATCGTCAAGGCGGAGGGCAGGGCTTTTTCTGCCGGCGGCGATATCCTGCACGTCTACGAGTGCGGCCGCGCCGGCAAGCCGCCGGTCGATTTCTTCGCTGATGAATACAGGCTCAACGCCCGCATCGCGCGCTTCAAGAAACCCTATGTCGCGCTGATCGACGGCATCGTCATGGGCGGCGGCGTCGGCATCTCCTTCCATGGCTCACACCGCATAATGACCGAGAATGCGCAGTTCGCCATGCCCGAAGTCGGCATCGGCTTCTTCCCCGATGTCGGTGCCAGCCACCTGCTTCCGGATCTTGGCGGCAGCTTTGGCATGTACCTCGGCTTGACGGGAGCGCGTATCCGTTATGGCGATGCGCTGTGGTCCGGCCTTGCCACGCACACGATCAAGGCCGACGACCAGGCAGGGCTGCTCGACGAGCTGATAATCAGCAATGACCCGAACGCCGAGTTGCGCGATTTCTTCATCCCGGCCAAACGCGAGACGGACCGGCAGGACCTTGATTCGATCGCGCGCCATTTTTCGCAAGGCACGCTCGCCGGCATCATCGCCAGTCTTGAGGACGCAGCCGGCGGTGATGCCTTTGCCGAGAAGACGCTGGCGATGATCAAAAGCCGCTCGCCGACCAGCCTTCACATTGCCTGGCGCGAGATCGGTGCCGGCCAGACGCTGTCGATGGATGAATGCATGAAGATGGAGTTCCGCATTCTCAACCGCATGCTCGCCGGCCATGATTTCTACGAGGGCATCCGCGCCGTCATCATCGACAAAGGCTCGACCCCGCAATGGCGGCCGGCGACGCTGGATGCGGTGAGCGCTGCCGACATCGATGCCTATTTCGCCCCACTCGGTGAACGGGAACTCTCGCTATGAGCGAGGTGACGTCGAGACGCGTCGTGCTTCAGCCCTCGACGGTCGAGGTGATCTTCGCCTGGTTTCAGCGCGTCATCGCGGGCTACTGCCTGCTGTTCGGCATCCTGTACTGGATCAAGCTGATCGGCTTCTATCCGGGCTCGCTCTGGCGCTTCGACCTCATGCCGGTGCACTGGCAGGTGGCGGCGGTGATGCTCGCCGTGTTTTTCCCCTTCGCCGCTGCGGGGCTGTGGATGCTGGCCTCCTGGGGGCCGGTGATCTGGTTCATCTGCGCGGTCACCGAGACCGTCATGTATGCCGGCTTTCCCGAGCTTTTCGGCCATCGGCTGCTGATCGTCGTCTCGCACGCGGCGGTGGCGCTGCTCTACATCGTCTTTCGCGTCGTCATCTGGCTGCAGAAACGCCCTGTCAGGCACTAAGCCGTTGAGGGCATTGACGACTTGGCAAGCGCCGGATTTGAGCCCCGTGAAAGGTGCCTAAGCCTTTAGGTTAATTATCCTTGCTCGGGTGACCGTTCGTTAAGCCTCTTTCGAAACCTCTTACCGGTAAGCTCTTGTTAGCCCTAGCGTTTAAGTCGAATTTTATGAGTATTCGATAGTGTCGCGATCAAGGTGAAAAACAAAAAATCACCAGGGCGACAAACGAGAGGCAAAGACAATGATCAATTCGCGTCCGGCGGCGAAGACCGCCAACGTATCCGACGATCGCCGCGAGGCTATCCGTTCCCTGTACATGGAATCGCTGCAGCTGGTCGAGCGGTTGCACCGCCGCCTGCTTGACGTGATCAAGGACGAATTCGACCGCAACGGCCGTTCCGACATCAATGCCATCCAGGCGCTGCTGCTCTTCAACATCGGCAACTCCGAACTGACCGCCGGCGAGCTGCGCTCGCGTGGCTACTATCTCGGCTCGAACGTGTCCTACAATCTGAAGAAGCTGGTCGATCTCGGCTTCATCAATCACCAGCGCTCGCGCATCGACCGTCGTTCGGTCCGCGTCTCACTGACGCCGAAGGGCAACGAGGTGGCTGATGTCGTCGCCGGTCTCTACGAGCGCCATGTCGGCTCGATCGAACAGGTCGGCGGCATCAACACCGACGAGTTCAAGCAGATGAACCGGGCCCTGCAGCGGCTCGACCGCTTCTGGAACGATACCATCGCCTACCGGATGTAAGATCATCCGCAGCATCGGATCCGGCCCGCGCCACAGAAACGCGGCCGAAATATCGACCTTCAGTCAGGGGCCGGTGCCGAAAGCACCGGTCCTTTTTCTGTTCATGGATAGTGAGCCAGGAGTTCGGCGGCCCGCCACTTGACCGATGCCTTGCACCGGAAGCCGCCAGGCCTGACTTCTGCCGCCCGCTTTGCTTTCGCCTTCACAATGCCTAATGTCGTCATACAAGGGGGCATGATGGGTCGAAAAGGCTGCTTCAAAATCTGTTCGGTCGCCATGGTGCTCCTGCTGGTGCCGCAAATGGCCTTTGCAGAGGAATGGTGGAAAGGTTCCTTCGCCACGGAAGGCAGCAGCCCCTGCGACAACAATGACTCCAGAGTGACGTTCACCGACAGGTCGGTGGAAATGTGGGAAGTTTGGTGCACCGTCAACAGAGTCCAGAAACTCAGAGGCCTGGACGCGATCATCCTGGATATGGCCTGTTCGGACGACGAGCAGAGTGTCGACAAGCGGCGCGGACTATTGCTCAAGCTCGATGACAACAAAATATTGCGGTATCCCGAAAACCAGGTGCTGCAACGATGTTCGGAGCTCGAGGCCAAGACCAGCCCAGAACCCTAGCTGTCCTTGAGCGCTTCATCCCGGCTCTGACAACGCGCCGATGACGCGGGTTCGGTACCGAAAAACCACGCCTCGTTCATTTCGCCGAGCCGGGCGGAGCCAAATTGGGCGCAAGGCCACGTTGCCGCCATATTCCAATGGAACCGAGGGTGGCAGTGATGCTGTCGTGAAGACCATGCGTCCACCCGCAACCGTATCGCGCCTCGTGCGTTTCTAGCCAACGTGATACGGGCCATGGTTGGCTAATTGTTAAGATTGCCAATTTTAGAGTGCGGGCGAGATCGCCCGATGACCGACGCAGCAAGTGATCGAACCGCTACCTATGTCTGGAACGTCCATGAGAACCAGCCGCCGCTTTTTCCTTTCCGGAGCCTCCGCGCTCGCCGCCGCTGCCGTGGTGGCCGGTCGTGCGAACGCGCAGGATGTGATCGGGGATATCCTGAAATCCTCGGCCCGCGGCAATTGGGACGACCAGTTCGACGCCCGCGCCAGCGAAGGCGGCAAGGTGGCTTCTACATTGCCGATCTTCAGCCCGCAGACCGTTGCGTTCACGGAGCAGGCGGTCGCGCAATATCAGAACATTGCCAGCCAGGGCGGCTGGACGGACGTTCCCGCGACCAAGAAACTGCAACTCGGCGTCGATGACCCGGATGTGGTGCCGCTGCGCAAGCGCCTGATGATTGCAGGCGACCTCTCCCAGAGCGCAGGCATTTCGACGGCCTTCGATTCCTATGTCGACTCGGCGGTCAAGCGCTTCCAACTGCGCCATGGTCTGCCCGCTGACGGCTCGATGGGCAAATACACCTACGCCGCGATGAACGTTTCCGCGCAAATCCGGCTCGGCCAGTTGCAGACCAATCTGCAGCGGCTGAAGGAGAAGGCGGGCACGCTCGGCAATCGTTACGTGCTGGTCGACATTCCCGCGGCGCAGGTCGAAGCGGTCGAGAACGACCGTGTCGTGCTTCGCCATACCGCGATCGTCGGCAAGATCGATCGCCAGACACCGATCGTCAATTCCAAGATCAACGAGATCATCGTCAATCCGTACTGGAATGCGCCGGTCTCGATCGTGCGCAAGGACATCATTCCGCTGATGCGGAAAGATCCCAACTATTTGAAAAACAGCCACATCCGCTTGTTCGCGCCGGATGGAAGCGAAGTCGATCCGATGAACGTGGACTGGTCGACCGACGACGCCGCCAAGTACCGGTTCCGCCAGGATCCCGGTTCGGAAAACGCCATGGCGTCGGTCAAGATCAATTTCCCGAGCCCCGATGGCGTCTACATGCACGACACGCCGCAGCAGAGCCTGTTCGGCAAGATGTTGCGCTTCGATTCCTCGGGCTGCGTGCGCGTGCAGAATGTGCGCGACCTCGTCACCTGGATCCTGCGCGACACGCCCGGCTGGGACCGCCAGCATTTCGAGGCGGCGATCAAGACCGGCGAAAACACGCCGATCCAGGTTACCAACCCGGTGCCGGTGCACTTCCTCTATCTCTCGGCCTGGTCGACCGGACCCGGCGTCGTACAGTTCCGTGACGACGTCTATGCGTTGGACGGCGCCAGCGAGCTGCAGATCACGTCTTCGCTCTAAACATCTGATAATTCTAGAGAAAGGCCGCTCAAAGGGCGGCCTTTTTGTTTGCATGAACGTTAGATCAGCCGCTGATTGACCAGCCGCGCCACCGCTTGCGCGCGGTTGACGGCGCCGAGTTTGCGCCTGGCATTGTCGACATGGAAGCGCACCGTCGTTTCGGCAATGCCGAGAATGACCGATATTTCCCAATCCGTCTTGCCTTCGGCGACAAACGCCAGACTGTCGCGTTCGCGCACCGTTAGCCGGACGGCAGCGGCGGGCGGCGGCGTCGTCAGGTTCATCAGCCGTTCCGTCAGCACCAGCCCGGCCATCTGGATGGCAAAACTCTCGTCGGCCGTGAAGTCGCGCGCGTGGAAGCCGAGATGCAGCGAGGCAATGGCGCCATCGGCGCCGTAGGAGGTGGAACACAGCGCGTCGTTGATCCCGGCCTCGCCGAGCGCCTCCCAATAGACGCCGAACTCAGCGCCGTCGCGCGGGGCAAAGTCGGAGAAGCGGTAACGCGTGCGGCTTTCGCGGATCGCGCCGAGCAGCGGGTTGCACTCGAAGCAGACATAGTCGAACGCCGGGCTGCCCGGCCAGTCCGCCGGCGCCAGCCGCGTGATGAAGCCGCCGGCCGCCCAATGGCTGGCGGAGGTCAGCGTTGCTGACGGCCTTCGATAGAGGCGGGTCTGCAGATAGGATGCGCCGAAGCTTTCCATCGCCGCGAAGTAAGCGGTGCTTGCGCCCTCAGCCGTTGCCGACGCCAATGCCGGTTCGGCATGGGCCATGATCCATGACAGCATCGATCGAACCCCCGCTCGTGAGCCGTAACGCAGCGTGACACAGCCGAGTATGACCCGCAAGGCGGCCAGCCGGCGAAAGCCGTCTGTCAACCCCGCGCTATCGGGAGGTTGATGCTTGACTATGCTCGCGTATCCAGAAAAGCGGCGGCGCCGGCTTTCGAAATTCACGTCCGAATGTTCGAGCATCGGCGCTCTGCATACGCACGTCGACCGGGGGGCCGGCGTGCGGCCGGCCACCTGGTGCCCCTAGGCAGCCTTGCGCTGACGCCAGGTGCCGGCCTTTTTCTGACATCGGCAGCCTGCTGGCCACTCGGTCTGCTGTCCTCTCTGCGATCGCTTCGCCAGCGCTGTCTGGACGCGACGCCGACGATTGCGCATGGTCCGGCCAACAGCCGGAATCGAGCCATGCAAACCGCCATCTTCATTCTCGTCGTGCTCGTCTTCGTCGCCGTTTCCGGCGCGTTGGTGCGGCTGGTGCGGGTGCCGCTGCCGGTCCTGCAGATCGCCATAGGCGCCGCGCTCGCATGGCCGGTGGGCGGCATCCATATCGAGATCGATCCGGAACTGTTCCTGCTGGTGTTCATTCCGCCACTGCTGTTCAGCGATGCTTTCGGCGCGCCCAAGCGCGAGCTGATCGCTTTGCGGGGGCCGATCCTCGACCTTGCCATCGGGCTTGTCTTCTTCACAATCGTCGGCTTCGGCTATGCCTTGCACTGGCTGGTGCCGAGCATTCCGCTGGTCGTTGCCTTCGCACTCGCCGCAGTGCTGTCGCCGACCGATGCGGTAGCAGTGTCCTCGATCGTCGACAGGAACGTTGTTCCGGCGCGGCTGATGCACATTCTGGAAGGCGAGTCGCTGCTCAACGATGCGTCGGGCCTGGTCATGTTCCGCTTTGCCGTGGCGGCGGCATTGACCGGCAGCTTTTCCTTTGCTGCCGCTTCGCTGAGTTTTCTCTACGCCGTAGCGGTTGGCATCCTGGCCGGCGTTGCGGCGCTGTTCGTCGCCGCCAAGGCGCTGCAACTCTTGAACCGCATCGGCGGCGTGCCGGCCGAGGCGCAGGTGCTGATCACCATCCTGCTGCCCTTCGTCGCCTATCTCGGCGCCGAACATTTCGGGGCGTCGGGCATCCTGGCGGCGGTGACCGCTGGTCTTCTGACCGGCAGCACCGGCATTTTCCGCTTTCTCGGCGTCTCGGCGCGCATGCAGACGATCTCGCTTTGGACGACGTTTTCCTTCGTCTTCAACGGCGCACTGTTCATCGTGCTCGGCCTGCAGCTACCCGAAATCATCCGCAAGGTGCCGCCGGAACTCACGGGCCACTATCCAATCATCCAGCCGGTGCTGACCGTGGTGGCGCTGACGTTCTGCCTGATCGCGCTCCGCTTCGTCTGGATCTGGGTTGGCGACATCGCGGCGGCGATCGCGGCGCGGCTCGGCAAGCGCGAGGTCGAACCATTCGGTCTGCGCGTGCGGCTCGCCGGCTCGGTGGCGGGCGTGCGTGGCGCCATCACGCTGGCCGGCATATTGTCGCTGCCGCTGGCTCTGCAGGATGGGTCGCCGTTCCCTGCGCGGGACTTGGTTATCTTCCTCGCCGCCGGCGTCATCATCTGCTCCCTGGTCATCGCCAGCCTGGCCTTGCCGGTGATCGCGCGCGGCCTGGTCGAGCCGGGCGAGGATGCAGGTGCCGCCGAGGAGCGCCGGGCGCGTGTCGGCGCTGCCAATGTGGCAATCGCCCGCATCGAGAGCATGGCGGGCAGCAGCGACGATGACCGCGAGGTGCCCAGCGCCAGACTTGTCGCCGCCGAAAACATCGTTGCCGGCTATCGGCGCCGCATCGCCACCTCCGACGAAGCCGATGAAGCCCGAGCCGAGGCGCGCGAGGCAGGGCGGGTGGAGCTCGAAATGCGACTTGCCGGCATCGAGGCAGAACGCACTGCCGTGCGCGCCATGCTTCAGCGCGGCGAGATCAATGATCACACGGCGCGAGCGCTGTTCACAGAGATCACCCTGACGGAGGCCCTTTTGAACGGCAGGCAGGCGCGGAAATAGAACCGGCTATGCACAGGGGCTGTGGATTTGCAGGCTCTGCCGCAAACCGGCCAGCAAATTTCGCGCTGCAAACGTGGCGGGTCGAAAACAACTGTGTTAATGGCGCGGCAATGCATGTCGCCCGAAGCTGTGCAGCGGTTTTGGGGCAACGATATGCATAAGCAAATAGCCCCCGAACCGGAGGATTTTCAGGCCATGGCAACAGCAGCGGCAGTGTCGAACAAATTCGAATCCTTCTTCGAAACCACGCTGGAAGACGCCGATCCGGAGATTTTCGGCGCCATCCGCAACGAACTCGGTCGCCAGCGCCATGAGATCGAGCTGATCGCCTCGGAAAACATCGTTTCCCGTGCGGTGCTCGAGGCGCAGGGGTCGATCATGACCAACAAATATGCCGAGGGCTATCCGGGCAAGCGCTACTATGGCGGCTGCCAGTTCGTCGACGTGGCCGAGGAACTGGCCATCGAGCGGGCGAAGAAGCTGTTCGGCTGCAATTTCGCCAACGTCCAGCCGAATTCGGGCAGCCAGATGAACCAGGCGGTGTTCCTGGCGCTGCTGCAGCCCGGCGACACCTTCATGGGCCTCGACCTCAATTCCGGTGGCCATCTCACCCACGGCTCGCCGGTCAACATGAGCGGCAAGTGGTTCAAGGTCGTCTCCTATGGCGTGCGCAAGGAAGACCATCTGCTCGACATGGACGCGATCGAAAAGACCGCGCATGAGACCAAGCCGAAGCTGATCCTGGCCGGCGGCACCGCCTATTCGCGCATCTGGGACTGGAAGCGCTTTCGCGAGATCGCCGATGCGGTCGGCGCCTATCTGATGGTCGACATGGCGCACATCGCCGGCCTCGTCGCCGGTGGCGTGCATCCGTCGCCGCTGCCGCATGCGCATGTGGTGACGACCACCACCCACAAATCGCTGCGCGGTCCGCGCGGCGGCATGATCCTGTGCAATGACGAGGACATTGCCAAGAAGATGAACTCGGCCGTGTTCCCCGGCCTGCAGGGCGGCCCGCTGATGCATGTCATCGCCGCCAAGGCGGTGGCCTTCGGCGAGGCGCTCAAGCCGAGCTTCAAGCTCTATGCCGAGAGTGTGACCGCCAACGCCAAGGCGCTGGCTTCGAGCCTCAAGGAGACGGGGCTCGACATCGTCTCCGGGGGCACCGACAACCATCTGATGCTGGTCGACCTGCGCCCCAAGAATGCCACCGGCAAGCGCGCCGAGGCAGCCCTTGGCCGCGCCAACATCACCTGCAACAAGAACGGCATCCCCTTCGATCCGGAAAAGCCTTTCGTCACCTCGGGCGTGCGCCTCGGCACGCCGGCCGGCACCACGCGCGGCTTCGGCCAGGCCGAATTCCGCGAGATCGGCAAGCTGATCGCGGAAGTGCTGGATGGTCTCAAGGTCGCCAATTCGGACGAGGGCAATGCCGCGGTCGAAGCGGCGGTCAAGGCCAAGGTCGTGGCGCTGACCGATCGTTTTCCGCTCTATCCTTATCTCGGTTGACCATCCTTATCTCGATTGACCGGGCGCGATGCGTCATCTTTTATTCGCCGGCACTGCGTCACCCCTGATCGGGTGACGCATGGAACTGGAGACTTGATGATGCGCAATTTTTGTCCCGCCTCACTCGGCGTCGCCGGCTGGCTGGCCGTTTGCGGATCTGCCTTGGCGCAGACGCAGCCCGCCCCGGAGGCGCCTGCCACCAGCACCTTCGGCAAATGGACAACCATCGTCGATGTGCTCGACACCGGTCAGGATGCGAGCAAGACTTGTGCGGCTTCGACGGCGTTCTTCGATGCGAGCGGCAATTCGGGCACGCTGACCTTGTCGATCTCGACCGGCGATGCGCTGCCGCCGGATGCCTATCCGGCCATCATGCTGACCGTCGACAACAAGCAGCTGCCGACCGGCAAGAAGATCGCGGCGACGTTCGGCGATCCCGGAGTCAAGGTTTCGGCAACGGTTTATTCCAACGACGCCGTCATCGGCCGTCCGAGCTGGACGGTCGACAATCAGGCCAAGACCAGTCTCGCCCTGTTGCGCGCCATGCGCCAGGTCATCTCGCTCGATGTGACTTTCGGCAAGAACGTTGTCGCCAGCATCCCGATGGATGGCTTCACCAAGGCCTACCGCAACCTCGGAACGTCCTGCGGCTTCCCGACCAAGGACGTCGCGCCGTGACGCGGACGGCCGGGTCGGAATAGGGGGCGCGGATGGACATTGTCTGGAAGGGCGTGGTCGGCGGGCTGGTGACGGCGCTGATCGTCTGGGCGTCCAAGCGGGGCAATGTCCTGCCCGGGATTCTGCCGCTGGCGCCGACCTTTGCCGTCATTGCCTTGCTCGCCGTGGGCGCCGGGGGTGATCAGGGCGGTTTTCGCGATGCCTGCCTTGCCGGTATGAAGACAATTCCGGCCTATCTCGCCTTCCTCGGCGCCTGCTGGTTGTTCATCGACAAGGTCGACTATCGCCTGGCTGTGGTCGGCGGCATCGCCGTCTGGCTGGTGGCCGCGCTGGCAATCTTCCTCGCGCCTCGCTATCTCTGAAGAAACGGAACCGCTTCAATCCAGGCCGGAAAGGCTCTAAGCCTTTCGCCTCATCAGATTCGCGAACCCAAGGCTTTTCATGCGCTGTCCCTATTGCCAGTCCGAAGATACGCAGGTGAAGGATTCGCGCCCCGCCGAGGACGGCGCGGCGATCCGCAGGCGGCGTGTCTGCCCCGATTGCGGCGGCCGTTTCACCACCTTCGAGCGCGTCCAGTTGCGCGATCTGGTCGTGGTCAAGAAGTCGGGCCGGAAAGTGCCGTTCGACCGCGATAAGTTGCTGCGCTCGGTCGAGATCGCGGTGCGCAAGCGCAATGTCGATCCCGAGCGCATCGATCGCGCCGTGACCGGTATCGTGCGCCAGCTCGAAAGCTCCGGCGAGACCGAAGTGGCTTCCGGTGAGGTCGGCAAGCTGGTCATGGAAGCGCTGAAATCGCTCGACGACGTCGCCTATGTGCGCTTCGCCTCGGTCTACCGCAATTTCCGCGAGGCCAAGGACTTCCATGAGCTGCTGGGCGAATTGAAGGGCGACGAAGACAAGAGCAATGAAGAGGAAGCCGGCTGAGCATGGCAGGATCGCAGCGTAGCGAGGCTGAACAGGCAGCCCTTGATCGCCGTTTCATGGCTGCGGCGCTGAGGCTGTCGCGCCGCAATGCCGGCAGGACCTCGACCAACCCTTCAGTCGGTACAGTGATCGTGCGCGACGACGGCGCTGGACCGATGATCGTCGGCACCGGTGTCACCGCAGTCGGCGGCCGACCGCATGCCGAGACAGAGGCGCTGGCCGAGGCGGGCGAACTCGCGCGTGGTGCCACCGCCTATGTCACGCTCGAACCTTGTGCCCACCACGGCCGCACCCCGCCTTGCGCCAATGCGCTGGTCAATGCCGGCATTGCGCGCGTCGTGGGGGCTGCCAGCGATCCCGATCCGCGCGTCTCCGGCAAAGGCTATGCCATCCTGCGCGCCGCCGGTATCGAGGTGGTCGAAAAGGTGTTGGCTGGCGAAGCCGCCGAGCAGATGGCCGGTTATCTCATTCGGTCGCTGAGCAAGCGCCCGGAAGTGATTCTGAAGCTTGCGCTTTCCAGTGACGGCAAGATCGGCAGGGAAGGCGCCGGCCAGGTTGCGATTACAGGCGATATCGCGCGGCGCGAAGTCTACCTGATGCGGGCCGAGGCTGACGGCATCCTGGTCGGCATCGGCACGGCGCTGGAGGATGATCCGGCGCTGACGGTGCGCTTGCCGGGGCTGGAGAACCGTTCGCCGGCACGCATCGTGCTCGACCGGCAGATCAGGCTGCCGGAGTCCTCGAAACTGGCCTCGGGCGTGGATCGCGTGCCGCTCTACGTCGCTGCTTGCCTGGAGGCCGATCCGCATCGGCGGGCGGCGCTCGAACGCGCCGGCGTGCGCTTCATCGGCACCGAAACGCATGAAGGCGGCGTGGCATTGCCGGAACTGCTCGAGGATCTGGCGGCACTCGGCATGGCAAGCGTGCTGGTCGAGGGCGGCGCCAAGGTGGCCAGCGCTTTCCTGGCCGATGGGCTGGTCGACCGCATCGTGCTGTTCCAGGGGCCGGAAGCGATCGGCGAGGGCGGCATTGCATCGCCGATCGACGCTGACCATATCCCGGCAGGCTTTCGCAAGCTGCGCGAGATGCGCTTTGGTGAAGACAGTTACGCCGAGTGGGTAAGAGACCTCTAGACCATGATCCCGAAAAGTGGGACCCGGTTTTCGGACAAGGTCAAAACGGGAAGATAGCATCGATGTTTACCGGAATTGTCACCGATATCGGCACCGTCGCGGTCGTCAAGCCGCTCAGCGAAGGCGTCGGCTTGCGCATCGACACCGCCTATGATCCCGCGACCATCGCCATCGGCGCCTCGATCTCCTGCGGCGGCGTCTGCCTGACGGTCACGGCTTTGCCTGACCATGGCTCGAATGCGCGCTGGTTCGAGGTCGAGGCCTGGGAAGAAGCCTTGCGGCTGACCACGGCTTCGATCTGGAAATCCGGCAGCAAGGTCAATCTCGAGCGGGCGCTGAAGATCGGCGACGAGCTCGGCGGCCACATCGTGTCTGGCCATGTCGACGGCACCGCCGAGATCGTCGAGCGCAAGGATGAGGGCGATGCAGTGCGCTTCACGCTGGAGGCGCCGCGCCATCTGGCGAAATTCATTGCGCCGAAAGGCTCCGTGGCGCTCGACGGCACCTCGCTCACCGTCAACAAGGTCGAAGGCACCCGCTTCGACGTGCTGTTGATCCACCACTCGCTGACTGTGACCACCTGGGGCGAGCGCAAGGCCGGCGACCGCGTCAACCTCGAGATCGACACCATGGCCCGCTACGCCGCGCGGCTGGCGGAGGCGGCGAAAGAGGGCTTGTAGCGGTCACATGGTCAATATTCCGCGAGCCGTCCCGAAGGCAGCAAATTGATCGAAGATACTGAAAACCTTGTCTACGAAGCGGTCAGAGACCTCGACAGCTCCAAGACCTACAAAGATCTGCTTTCCGATGATGTCGAGGAGCGGATCCGGGCGATACTCAGCATCTCGTGGCACGACGACTGGCGTTTTGCGCAAGCTGTTTGCTTCAAATACGCCCGTTCTCCCGATCCGGATGTCCGAAGGATTTCCATCACAGGATTGGGCCATATCGCGCGCGTCCACGGTGCGATCCATATGGATTCTGTTTGGAACTTGTTGGCGAACTTCGCCAAGCCGAAGGCGCTCACGGTTTCTTCGAAGCGATGTTTGACGACATCATGGTCTTTGTCGCTCGGCAGGGGCGACGAACCGTCTAAGTCGCTAGGCACTGCAGCCGTCCGGAAATTGGACCTGGCCTTCCGACAAAGCTTGCGAACTCCGCGGCTTCGGCCTAAGTCACCGGCAACCCCCCGGAGATTTTTATGGCAGGCACATCCCAACACGGCAAAGCCTTCATTCGTCCGAAGGCGAAGGCGCATCTGCTGATTGTCGAAGCGCGCTTTCACGACGACCTTGCCGACGCGCTGCTCGACGGCGCCACAACCGCGCTCGATGAAGCGGGCGCGACCTACGACGTCGTCACCGTTCCAGGTTCGCTCGAAATTCCCGCGGTGATCACCTTCGCGCTGGACGGCGCGGCGGAGGGCGGCACAAATTACGACGGTTTCGTTGCGCTCGGCACCGTCGTTCGCGGCGACACCTATCATTTCGACATCGTCGCCAATGAATCCAGCCGTGCGCTCATGGACCTGTCCGTGCAGGACTCGGTCTGCATCGGCAACGGCATCCTGACCACCGAGAACGATGCACAGGCATGGACGCGGGCCAAGCGCTCGGAAGGCGACAAGGGCGGCTTTGCCGCGCGTGCGGCGCTGACCATGATTGCGCTGAAGGAACAATTCGGAGCGCGATCGTGAGCGAGCCTGCTTCGCCCGGACAGCCCGCGGTGCGCCACGCCAACAAGCGCGGCGCCGCCCGTCTGGCGGCCGTGCAGGCGCTCTATCAGATGGATGTCGCCGGCAGCGGCGTCTTCGAGATCACCGCCGAATATGAGGCGTTTCGCCTCGGCAAGGAAGTTGACGGCGCGCTCTATCGCGAGGCGGATGCCCAATGGTTCCGCGCCATCCTGGCCGGCGTCGTCGAGGACCAGAAGAATATCGATCCAATCATTCGCCAGGCGCTGACCGAGGACTGGCCGCTGTCGAGGCTCGATTCGACGCTGCGCGCCATCCTGCGTGCCGGCGTCTATGAATTGATGAAGCGTGAAGACGTGCCGGTGGCGGTCATCGTTTCGGAATATGTCGACATCGCCAAGGCCTTCTACGAGGAAGACGAGCCGAAGCTGGTCAATGCCGTGCTCGACCGCGTGTCACGCCGGGTGCGCGGCGAGGGGCGCGGCAAGGACGCATCGTGACGGCCATCGCCGTCGAGCGGCCTAGGGATGCGCGGCGCACCGCGCTGATCCTGGCCGCCTCGCAGGCGATCATCGGCTCGGCGGCGCCCATCGCCATTTCGATGGGCGCGTTGGCCGGGCAATACCTGCTCGGTGCCGACAAATCGCTGGCGACGGCGCCGATCACCGGCTTCAACCTTGGCGTGGCGCTCGGCGCCTTGCCGGCCGCGGCCATTATCCGCTGGCTGGGCCAGCGTGGCGGCTTCATGACCGGAACCGTCGTCACCGCGCTTGGCGGCCTGATTGCCACACTGGCGCTTTTCCACGGCAGCTTCTGGCTCTTCGCATTTGCGCTGCTGGTGATCGGCATCGGTGGCGCCTTCGTCCAGCAGTTCCGCTTCGCCGCCGCCGACAATGCGCCGCCGGAGTTCAAGGCGCGCGCCATCTCCTTCGTGCTGGCCGGCGGGATCATCACCGCCGTCCTTGGGCCGCAGATCGTCATCTTCACCCGTGAACTGTTCGCGCCGGTGATGTTTGCCGGCTCGTTCGCTTCCATTCTGCCGCTGGCCGCGGTTGGCGCCTTTATCCTATCGTTTCTGCGCCTGCCGGCGAAGGCCGAGAGTAAGGTCGACATCGCCGAAGGCGATGCCAGACCGTTGTCCGAAATCGTCACCAAACCGCGCTTCGTCGCCGCGCTGTTTTGCGCTGTCGGCAGCTATGCGCTGATGAGCTTCGTCATGACTGGCGCACCGCTGGCCATGGTCGGCTGCGGCCTGTCGGAAGATGATGCGACGCTGGGCATCTCATGGCACGTCATGGCGATGTTCGCGCCGAGCTTCTTCACCGGCTCGCTGATCCATCGCTTCGGCGCCGAGCGCATTGTCGCTGTCGGCCTGATCCTGCTCATCGGCTGCGCCATTGTCGCATTGTCGGGGCTGGCGCTGTGGCAATTCTGGACGTCGCTGATCCTGCTCGGCCTTGGCTGGAATTTCAGCTTCATCGGCGCCACCGCTATGGTGGCGGCCAGCTACCGGCCGTCGGAAAAGGGCAAGGTGCAGGGTTTTCACGACTTCGTCCTGTTCGGCTCTGTCGCCTGCGCGTCGCTGCTGTCGGGCATGGTCTACAACGCCTTCGGCTGGGAGATGCTGAACTGGATGATCTTTCCGGTCACCGTTCTGTGCTTCGTCGCACTCGGCGCGCTCAAGATGACGGCTCTGCGCAAGGCGAGCGCCTGATCCTGGAACTGCTGTCGATCTGACATGATGCTGTCAGGATTGCTTCAGTTGAATTTGCCGCGCCGAAACAAAATTATTGCGTCTGTACCTATTGTTATGAAACCGTGTGCCCCGACTGGCCGTTGAAGCCATGCTCATATGCGGCCACCGCATTCCGGTTCACAGCAAGGGGTTTTCACAATGTTTTCAGTCAAGGTTTTCGCCGGCGCGGCATTGGCGCTGGCCATCACAGCGGCTTCCGCCAGTGCTCAGGTGGTCGTCTCCTCGAAGATCGATACCGAGGGTGGCGTGCTCGGCAACATCATCCAACTCGTTCTCAACGCCAATAACATCAAGACCACCGACCGCATCCAGCTCGGCGGCACGCCGGTGGTGCGCAAGGCGATCACCGCCGGCGAGATCGACATCTATCCCGAATACACAGGCAATGCCGCCTTCTTCTTCGAGAAGGCCGATGACCCGGTCTGGAAGGATGCCGCCAAGGCCTATGAGACGGCCAAGAAGCTCGACTATGACGCCAACAAGATCGTCTGGCTGTCGCCGGCGCCGGCCAACAACACCTGGGCGATCGCGCTGCGCAAGGAAGTGACTGACGCCAACAAGCTCGCCACGCTTTCCGACTTCGGCAAGTATGTCGCCGGCGGCGGCCAGGTGGTGCTGGCGGCCTCGGCCGAATTCGTCAATTCGGCGGCGGCACTGCCGGCCTTCCAGACCACCTATGGCTTCAAGCTGAAGCCCGAGCAGTTGATCACGCTCTCCGGTGGCGACACGGCGGCGACCATCGCCGCCGCGGCCAACCAGACCAGCGGTGCCAACGCCGCCATGGTCTATGGCACCGACGGTGGCATCGCGCCGTCCGGCCTGGTCGTGCTTGAGGACGACAAGGGCGTGCAGCCGGTCTACCAGCCGGCGCCGATCATCCGCGAATCCGTGCTCAAGGAACATCCGGAGATCGAGACACTGCTGAAGCCGGTCTTCGCCAAGCTCGACCTCGTCACGCTGCAGGAGCTGAACGGCCGCGTGCAGGTCGGCGGCGAGCCGGTCAAGGGCGTCGCCGAGGACTTCCTGAAGAAGAATGGCTTTCTGAAGTAGGACGATTCCGGCGCGCCGCTCGCGTGGCGCGCCGGAACGACCGACGGGGGAGGGCGTGAATATCCGCTTCGACAAGCTCGGCGTGGTCATCGCGGCGATCGCGGCCTATGCGGCGTTCCTCGCCCCCTTCGCCACGTTCCGCGCCAACCGCATCGTGCCGGGTCAGGCGCGCTCGATTCTTGAGGCGTTGCCGGCAACCACAGGATGGTTGCTGTTCGCCGTCATCGTCGCCGCTGCGCTCATAGCTCTGTTCAGGACACCGCTCGTGCTGCGCCTCGCCGCCAGCGTGGTGGCACTTGTCGCACTCGCGCTGTTGATCGGCGTCGCCGGCACATTTCTCACGCCGGCTGGCAACACCTTCGCCAGAGTGTCCCCCGCTTCCGGTTTCTGGATACTGATTTTTGCCTTCACGATTGTGTTGGCTGACGTGCTGACAAGGCTGAACCTGTCGCCCTTGGCGCGAGTTGGCGTGCTTGTCGTTGCGGCTTTGGCGATCGGCCTGCTGTTGATGTCGGGAAGCTGGGACAATCTGTCGATCCTGAAAGAATATTTCAACCGCGCCGACAGTTTCTGGGCCGAAGGCACCAAGCATGTGACGCTGGCGCTCGGTTCGCTGGCCGCCGCGGTCATCGTCGGCCTGCCGCTCGGCATCCTGTGCCACCGCGTCGAAAGGCTGCGGGCCGGCGTGCTCAACGTGCTCAACATCATCCAGACCATTCCCTCGATCGCGCTGTTTGGCCTGCTGATCGCGCCGCTCGGCTGGGTCTCCATCCACGTGCCGGGGGCGGCCGCGCTCGGCATTCGCGGCATTGGCACGGCACCTGCCTTTGTCGCCCTGTTCCTCTATTCGCTGCTGCCGGTGGTGGCCAACACCGTGGTCGGTCTCGCCGGCGTGCCGCGTGCCGCCAACGACGCGGCGCGTGGCATGGGCATGACCGACCGCCAGCGCCTGTTCGGCGTCGAGTTTCCGCTGGCCTTTCCGGTGATCCTCACCGGCATCCGCATCGTGCTGGTGCAGAATATCGGCCTTGCCACCATCGCCGCCCTGATCGGCGGCGGCGGCTTCGGCGTGTTCGTCTTCCAGGGTGTCGGCCAGACGGCGATGGATCTGGTGCTGCTCGGTGCGGTGCCGACGGTCGCGCTCGCCTTCGCCGCCGCCATCATCCTCGACGCGGTGATCGAAATGACTGCCACCAAGCGCAGGGTTGAAACGGCATGATCGAGATCGAAGGCATTACCAAGGTTTATGACGCGACAACGGTGGTCGACGACGTATCGATGGTCATCGAGCCGCGCACGGTTTGCGTCATTGTCGGCACCTCCGGTTCGGGCAAGACGACGCTGCTGCGCATGATCAACCGGCTGGTCGAACCGACATCAGGCATCATCAAGCTCGACGGCGCCGACAATCGTTCGGTGCCCGGTTACGAACTGCGCCGCAGCATCGGCTATGCCATCCAGGGCCACGGCCTGTTTCCGCATCGCACCGTGGCGCAGAACATTGCCACCGTGCCGGTGCTGCTCGGCTGGGACAAAGCCCGCATCGACGCCCGCGTCGATGAGTTGATGACGCTCTACCAGCTCGATCCGCAGGCTTACGGGCCACGCTATCCGCACGAACTGTCCGGTGGCCAGCAGCAGCGCGTCGGCGTCGCCCGCGCGCTCGCCGCCGAGCCCAACGTGCTTTTGATGGACGAGCCGTTCGGCGCGCTCGACCCGATCATCCGCACCAAGGCGCAGGAAGACCTGCTGGCGATCCAGAAGCGCTTCGGCACCACCATCATCCTCGTCACCCACGACATGGAAGAGGCCGTGCACATGGGCGACAAGATCGCGGTGATGGATGCCGGCAAGCTGGTGCAATACGCCAAACCCGCCGAGATCCTGGCGAACCCGGCCAGCAGCTTCGTCGAGACCCTGGTCGGCGCCAGCGAAAGGCCGTTCAGGCTGTTGTCGCTCGGCCGGGTTCGCGATGCGGTGGAAATCGGCTCTGCGGAAGGGGAGGCAATCCCTGGCGATGCCAGCCAGCGCGATGCGCTGGCTGAACTCCTCTGGTCGGGCCGGCCGGCGCTGCCGGTGAAAGGCGCCGATGGCAAGCCGCTCGGCCGGGTCACGGTGGACGGGCTGGTCAAGCGCGCGGCGAGGCCGGCATGAAAGCCTGGCTGCCGGCGCTGCTGCGACTTGCCCTTGCAGCGCTGCTCGTCGCCTTCCTCACCAACCCCGGCTGGTTCGAGCCGTTGCTGAAACCGTTGACAGAGAACAATGCGCCGGTGATCTACAATCAGGGCAGCCTGCTGACCTTGACGCTGTTGCATCTGGGCACCGTGCTGATCGCCACTGTGGCTGCAACCATCGTTGCCGTCGCGCTTGCCATCCTGGTCACGAGGCCCGTTGGGGCGGAATTCCTGCCGCTGTCGCGTAGCCTGGTCAACATTGGCCAGACCTTTCCGCCGGTGGCGGTGCTGGCGCTTGCCGTTCCGGCAGTAGGTTTTGGCGAATGGCCGACGCTGATCGCGCTGTTTCTCTATGGCCTGCTGCCGATCTTCGAGAACGCGCTGACCGGGCTGACGACGCTGCCGGCCAATGTGATGGAGGCTGCGCGTGGCGCCGGCATGACCGGCTGGCAAAGGCTCACCAAGGTCGAGTTGCCGCTCAGCGCACCGATCATCCTGGGCGGCATCCGGTTGTCGGTTGTCATCGGCCTTGCCACCGCCACCATCGGCTCGACGGTGGCTGCCAAGACGTTGGGCGAGGTGATTATCGCTGGCCTGCTGTCCAACAATCTCGCTTTCATCCTGCAGGGCGGCCTGATCGTGGCGGCCCTTGCCGTGCTGATCTATGACGGGCTGTCGGCGGTCGAGCGCTATGCGGCGCGGCGGATGGGGCGCGAGGCGGAGTAGTCCCCGGGGCATGTGGTGGTCTTGTCGGCATGATCCCCTTGCGTCATTTCAATCGATCTAAATCAAGGGCCATGCCGGCAGGGTCGCCGCGGCTTTTGTCTTTTCGGCGAAAGCCGGGCAAAAACCGAACAATATCTTGACGTTCCGAGCCCTGTTTCGCATACACCGGTGCGAAGAGGTGGATTCCGTGCGCGGATTCCGGTCTTTGTCTCAACGGCCCAGGGAGGGGTTCTTTTGGGCCAGCAATCGAGGAAAATTCGGCAATGACCATACTTTACGCCGTCATCGCCTGCGGCTTGCTTTCTGTCCTTTACGCCATCTGGGCGACACGTTCGGTCCTTGCGGCCGATCAGGGCAATGCACGCATGCAGGAAATCTCCGCTGCCATCCGCGAAGGCGCGCAAGCCTATCTGGCGCGCCAGTACACCACCATCGCCATCGTCGGCGTGGTCGTGCTCGTGCTCGCTTGGTGGCTGCTTTCCATTACCGCCGCGATCGGCTTCCTGATCGGCGCCGTCCTGTCGGGCGCCGCCGGCTTCATCGGCATGCATGTTTCGGTGCGGGCCAATGTGCGCACGGCCCAGGCGGCTTCCAACAGCCTCGCCGCCGGTCTGGACATCGCCTTCAAGTCGGGCGCCATCACCGGCATGCTGGTGGCTGGCTTGGCGCTGCTCGGCGTCTCGATCTACTATCTCATCCTGACCCATTTCATGGGCCTGCAACCCAACGACCGCATTGTCATCGACTCGCTGGTCTCGCTCGGCTTCGGCGCTTCGCTGATCTCGATCTTCGCCCGTCTCGGCGGCGGCATCTTCACCAAAGGCGCCGACGTTGGCGGCGATCTCGTCGGCAAGGTCGAAGCCGGTATCCCTGAAGACGATCCGCGCAACCCGGCCACCATCGCCGACAATGTCGGCGACAATGTCGGCGACTGCGCCGGCATGGCCGCCGACCTGTTCGAGACCTATGCGGTGACGGTCGTCGCCACCATGGTGCTTGGCGCCATCTTCTTCGGCGGTACCGCCGTTCTGCAGACTGCGATGCTGTATCCGCTCGCCATTTGCGGCGCCTGCATCCTGACCTCGATCGTCGGCACCTTCTTCGTCAAGCTCGGCTCGAACGGCTCGATCATGGGCGCGCTCTACAAGGGCCTGATCGTCACCGGCCTGCTGTCGATCGTCGGCCTCGCCGTCGCCACCTCCGCTACGGTCGGCTGGGGCGAGATTGGCACCGTTGCCGGCATGATCATCACCGGCAAGAACCTGTTCATCTGCGGCCTCGTCGGCCTCGTGGTGACCGGCCTCATCGTGGTGATCACCGAGTACTACACCGGCACCGGCA
The DNA here is from genome assembly GCF_056402995.1 of Mesorhizobium sp. P3_A8. Classification (NCBI taxonomy): domain Bacteria; kingdom Pseudomonadati; phylum Pseudomonadota; class Alphaproteobacteria; order Hyphomicrobiales; family Phyllobacteriaceae; genus Mesorhizobium; species Mesorhizobium sp. P3_A8. The sequence continues at coordinate 78,640 of NZ_JBFUGI010000006.1, forward strand.
AACGCCCGGTCAACTCCATCGCCCAGGCCTCGGTGACCGGCCACGGCACCAACGTCATCCAGGGCCTTGCGGTCTCGCTGGAATCGACGGCACTGCCGGCGATCGTCATCGTCGGCGGCATCATCTCGACCTATCAGCTCGCAGGTCTATTCGGCACGGCGATCGCGGTGACGACGATGCTCGGCCTCGCCGGCATGATCGTTGCGCTCGACGCCTTCGGCCCGGTCACCGACAATGCCGGCGGCATTGCCGAAATGGCCGGCCTGCCCAAGGAAGTGCGCCACTCCACCGACGCGCTCGACGCGGTCGGCAACACCACCAAGGCGGTGACCAAGGGCTATGCCATCGGCTCGGCCGGTCTCGGCGCACTGGTGCTGTTTGCCGCTTACTCCAACGACCTGAAGTTCTTTGCCGCCAATGGCGACAAATATCCCTACTTCCAGGGCATGGGCGATATCTCCTTCGATCTCTCCAACCCCTACGTCGTCGCGGGCCTGATCTTCGGCGGCCTGATTCCGTATCTGTTCGGCGGCATCGCCATGACGGCCGTCGGCCGCGCTGCGGGCGCCATCGTCGAGGAAGTGCGCAAGCAGTTCCGCGAGGATCCGGGCATCATGGCCGGCACCTCCAAGCCGAACTATGCGCGTGCGGTCGACCTTCTGACCAAGGCGGCGATCCGGGAAATGATCATCCCGTCGCTGCTGCCGGTCCTGGCGCCGCTCGTCGTCTATTTCGGCGTGCTGCTGATCTCGGGTTCGAAGGCCTCGGCCTTCGCGGCTCTCGGCGCCTCGCTGCTCGGCGTCATCGTCAACGGCCTGTTCGTCGCCATCTCGATGACCTCGGGCGGCGGCGCCTGGGACAATGCGAAAAAGTCGTTCGAGGACGGCTTCGTCGACAAGGACGGCGTCAAGCACCTGAAGGGCTCCGAGGCGCACAAGGCTTCGGTGACCGGCGATACGGTGGGCGATCCCTACAAGGACACCGCTGGCCCGGCGGTCAACCCGGCGATCAAGATCACCAACATCGTGGCGCTCCTGCTGCTCGCCGTGCTCGCGCACGGCTGAGAGAGCGGTCGAAAAATGAAACCCGCGGGGAGCGATCCCCGCGGGTTTTTCATTGAGACTGCTGTTTCGGGTCGGGGAGGGTGCTTTCAATCGTCCTTGGCGTTTGCGTCTATCCGGCTGCGATAGAGCGTGAGCAACTCTTCCACGCCCGGCTCGCGCTCCGGCATTGGTGCGAGGCCGCGTATCTCGCGCAGCCGGGCGATAAAGGCGCCGCGTCCATGCTTGTGGCGAAAGGACCGGGCCCTCGGATGGATACCGCAGGCGGCCAGGAACCTGCGCCTGAGGTAGGTATACCGGCTCGAGCGGGGCGCTTCGGCCGTGGCAAGGACCGTCGCACGCAGGGCGTCCGGCATGTGCATTGCGTTGAAGAGTTCCTCCTGCTCCGTCGCTGTATCGCCGACATAGCTGCCCTTGCGAACGCCGGAATGCAGTTTGAGCACGGTCAGGTGGGGTATTGTCGCGATGACCGCCCCCTTTCGCCAGGCCCGGAACAACCAGTCTTGCGATGATTCGCAGAAGCACTGGCCGGCCGGGCGCCAGGACCCCAACCGGTTCAATGACGTCCGCCGTACGATCTGGGCCGATCCGAATCCAGTCGTCGACGCGGGGTCATAGAAGCCGTCCTTGCCGATCCCGAATATCGAGTTCTTGACGGGCTTGCCATCGGCCGACGGCGGCTCGACAACGGCACCGCGCGCGATCACAACGTCGGCGTTGGTCGCGTCGATCCATCCCGTGGTCGCCGCGAGATGGTCCGGAAACCAGAGGTCGTCATGGTTGAGCAAGGCGACGAACCGGCCGCGTGCCCGGGCAAAGCCGATATTGTTGGGGCCGGATTGCTCGCCGAAATTGACCGGCAGGTCGATATAGACGATGCGCGGATCGGCAAATTCGGCGATGAGCGCCGCCGTGTCGGGGCGACAGGCATCGCCGATCACCAGAATTTCAAAGTCCTGCAGGGTCTGGCCCAGCACGCTGCGCAGCGCCTGCCGCAAGGCGGCGGGGCGGTTGTGGGTTGCGATCACCACCGACACGAGCGGCGCGTTCTGCCCGGTTGCATCGGACTGGCCGCACAGTTCCACGCTACACCAGTCTATAGGGGATCTGATCCGTGTCCGGCGGCAGGCGCCAATGGTCCGGTGCGTCATACGCATAGGCCTTGTCGACGAGATTGAGCAGCAGCGCGATCTCCGGCCCTAGCGCCGTCACGCCATGCCACACGCCGGGCGGGATGATGACGATCGCCGGCCGCAAGGCGCCGACGATCTTGTGCCAGACCGTACCGAAGCTGGGCGAAGCCTTTCGGCCGTCATAGAGCGATATGCGCACACTGCCGACACAACAGAAAAGCCGATCCTGCGTCACCTTGTGTGCATGCCAGCCGGTCACCGCACCCGGATACATCGTGCGCTGGAAGACCTGGCCGACGGGCAATTGATCGAGATCCCACTCGTCCCGGAAAACCTCGGTGAGATAGCCGTTCGACGTCGCGACCGGCCTGATTTCCTTGATCTTGACGCCGTCGATCGCCGGAGGGTCGATGGCAAGCCAATCAGGTGTCACGGTCTGCCGGTCGGGTGTTCCCGTGGCCATCCAGCCGTCTGGTGCTACGCGTTCGCCACTGCTCATTTTCAAAACCCCAAAGCCCTGGGATTTGATAAGGGCTTGCCCCATTGCTGGCAAGCCGGGCCTGCCTTGGCCAAACAAAAACCCGCAGGATTGCTCCCGCGGGTTTTCGGTCGCCTGAGATGTTGCTGTTTTCCCCGTGGGGAAGCAGGGTCTGATGATCAGGGAGTGCCGCCGCCGGGGATGCCGGGCGCCAGCTTGCTGGCGCCGTTGATGATCTGGCTGAGGAAGTTCTGGTCCTTGCCGCCAGTCGGCGTGGTGCGCGAGATGAAGTCGAAAATCTTGCCGTCCTTCAAGCCGTAATTGGCGATCTGGGTGACGCGACCATCGGCGCCGAAATAGACCGCCAGCACCTTCTGGTCGACGAGCCTGGGCTTGGCGAAGGCGACATAGCGCTTGCGCGTTTGCGAAATGTAATAAAACGCCTCGTTGTCGAAAGTCGCCGTGGTCGACGGCGTGCCAAGCGCCAGAAGCACCTGCTCGCGGCTGGAGCCGACGGGCACCGAATCGACGGCCTGCTGGTCGTAAACATAGCCTTGCGTCAGCGTCTCGCTCGGACTGAGGTCGCCGAACATCTTGTTGGTATGACATGCCGAGAGCGCCGATATGACGAGCAGCAGCGAGATCGCGCCGGCGGGCCTGGACGAGAAGGTCGACTTGAAATTCAGCGCGCGCAACAACAATTCTCCATTATATCGCCGCAACTTGCGCTGGGCCGCAAAACCGGTAAACCAGCTTGCTTGCCGATGCAACAAGGCCAATTCAACAAACGGTCCCCGGAGACCATCCCCATGTTCCAGCGCCTTTTTGGTCGCGAACGCCACGCCAACCGCACCATCACGGACGCGCTGTACGCACAAATCGTGGCGGCGGCGCGGCAGAGTGTATTTTATTCCCGCTGGAATGTGCCGGACACGCCGCTCGGCCGTTTCGAGATGCTTTCGCTGCATATGTTCCTGTTCCAGCATCGCTTGCGTGGCGAGGACGGTGTGGCGCAGGAGATCGCCCAGGTGCTGATCGACGAGTTCTTCCTCGACGTCGACCATTCGCTGCGGGAACTGGGCATTGGTGACGTCGGCGTGCCCAAGCGTATGAAGAAACTGGCGAAGATGTTTTATGGCCGCACCGCCGCCTATGATGATGCGCTGGAACGGAACGATCGTGACGGACTGACCGCAGCACTTGCGCGCAATGTCCGGCCCGATGCCGGCATATGGCCGGAGGCGCCGCAATTGGCCGACTATGTCGCCGATGCCTGCCGGCAGCTGGCCGCGCAGCCGTCCGAATCTATCGTTTCCGGCACGGCGGCGTTTCCGCTCGCCAAGGGAGGTGCTTGATGAAACATGCTGATCCGCAGAGCCCGGTTGCCTTTTTCGCGAACGTCGCGCGTCTGCCGAATAAGGGCCTGCCGGTGGTGATCGAGGCCGACGCAGCACAGCGCGTGGCACTCGCCGAGGAGCACGGGCTGCTCTCCGTTGAATCCTATCGCGCCGACCTTCTTGTGGCCTCCTGGAAACGCAATGGCGTGAAGGTCAGCGGCCGCGTCGAAGCCGATATCACGCAGGCCTGCATCGTCACGCTCGATCCCGTCCAGGCGCATATCGACGAGCCGGTCGAAGCACTCCTGCTGCCCGAGGAGTCCAAGCTTGGACGGCAGGGGTTCGACGGCGGCGGCGAGATCCTGCTCGACGCGGACGGCCCTTACAGTCCCGAAACATTCTCCGGTGACATCATCGATGTCGGGGCGCTTGCCGAACAGTTCTTCGGACTGGCGATCGACCCTTATCCGCGCAAGTCGGGCGCGTCGCTCAATGCCGGCGGTGAAACCGAAGCGGCGGAGAATGAATTTCAGCAAAAACTGCGATCCTTGCTGGGAAAATCCTGAAAACCTCGCCCGCAATGGAAAAGTCGGTTGTGTGAAAAGTCAAAACCGCTATTTTCGCCGAACCTTCGCGACCACTAAAGCGACCTGCCGCCTAACCCGTGAGATGAATACCGCGTGATCAGGATTTCCATCGATGCCATGGGCGGCGATCACGGACCAGCCGTGGTCATTCCGGCGCTCATGACGGTCGCCACCCGCCGTCCCGACATCCGCTTCGTCATCTATGGGCGTGAGGAACTGGTGCGCCCCGAACTGGCCAAGTTTCCCAAACTGGCCGAGGTGAGTGAATTCTTCCACTGCGAGATCGCGGTCAGGATGGACGACAAGCCGAGCCAGGCACTGCGCCATGGCCGCTGGAAGTCGTCGATGTGGAAGGCTGTCGAAGCGGTCAAGTCGGGCGCCGCGGACGCCTGCATCTCCGCCGGCAACACCGGCGCGCTGATGGCGATGTCGAAATTCTGCCTGCGCACCATGGCCACCATCGATCGTCCGGCGATCGCGGCATTGTGGCCGACATTGCGCGGTGAAAGCGTGGTTCTGGACGTCGGAGCCACCATTGGCGCCGACGCGCATCAGCTCATTGATTTTGCCATTCTCGGCACCGGCATGGCGCGCTCCGTCTTCGGCATCGACCGGCCCACCGTCGGCCTGCTCAATGTCGGCGTCGAAGAGATCAAGGGTCAGGAAGAGGTCAAGGAAGCGGGACGCATGCTGCGCGAGGCCAATATGGCCTCGATGAACTATCATGGCTTTGTCGAAGGCGACGATATCGGCAAGGGCACGGTCGACGTTGTGGTGACGGAAGGCTTCGCCGGCAACATCGCGCTGAAGACGGCCGAAGGCACCGCGCGCCAGATCGCAGGATATCTGCGCGCCGCGATGAGCCGCACCTTGATGGCCAAGATTGGTTATATCTTCGCCAAGGGCGCCTTCGATCGCCTGCGCGAAAAGATGGATGTCGGCCGCTCCAATGGCGGCGTGTTCCTGGGGCTGAACGGCATCGTCGTCAAAAGCCACGGCGGTGCTGATTCGGACGGTTTTGCCGCGGCGATCGAGCTCGGCTACGACATGGTGCGCAACAATCTGCTCGACCGTATCGAAGCCGACCTGGACCTGTTTCATGCGCGCAACCCGCATGCCCTGTCATCTCGGAAATCCGACGGTACCGACGCGAAGGAATAGGAAGCAACTTTGATCAGATCAGTCGTGCGCGGCACGGGTGCCGCGCTGCCCCGCCGCATTATGAAGAATGCCGATTTCGAAGGCATGGTCGAAACCTCGGACGAGTGGATCGCCCAGCGCACCGGCATCCGCCAGCGTCATATCGCGGCAGACGACGAGACGACGGCTTCGCTGGGCGAGGCCGCGGCCCGCGCCGCCCTTGCCAATGCCGGGCTGACGCCTGACGATATCGACCTGATCGTGCTGGCGACGTCGACGCCCAACAACACTTTCCCGGCCACCGCCGTCGAGATCCAGAACCGCCTCGGCATGCATCACGGCTTTGCCTTCGACATGCAGGCAGTGTGCTCGGGCTTCGTCTATGCGGTGACGACAGCCGATCTCTACATCCGTGGCGGCCTGGCAAAACGCGTGCTGGTGATCGGTTCGGAAACATTCTCGCGCATCCTCGACTGGAGCGACCGCTCGACCTGCGTGCTTTTCGGCGACGGTGCCGGCGCACTGATCCTGGAAGCAGGCGAGGGGGACGGTACGATTGCCGACCACGGCGTTCTGGCCGCCAGCCTGCGCTCAGACGGTGCGCACAAGGACAAGCTTTTTGTCGACGGCGGACCATCCACGACGGGAACCGTCGGCCACCTCAGGATGGAAGGCCGCGAAGTCTTCAAGCACGCGGTCGGCATGATCACCGATGTCATCGAGGCGACCTTCTCGGCCGCCGGCATATCAGCCGACGATCTCGACTGGTTCGTGCCGCACCAGGCCAATAAACGAATTATTGACGCTTCGGCCAAGAAGCTCGGGATTGCCGAACAAAAGGTGGTGGTTACGGTCGATTTGCACGGTAACACCTCGGCTGCTTCCGTGCCGCTGGCGCTGTCGGTGGCCGTCGCCGACGGCCGCATCAAGAAGGGCGACCTCGTCCTCCTGGAAGCGATGGGCGGCGGCTTCACCTGGGGCGCCGTTCTGGTTCGCTGGTAAGTGCCGAACGGTCCGGTTTCGGTCCTTGACCTTGCCGGATCAATTACTTAGGCTCAGCCGTTGTTGTGCCGATTTTATGTTTGAACTGATGGGACGGTCGCATGGGGGGAAAGACACTTACGCGTGCCGACCTAGCTGAGGCCGTCTACCGAAAGGTCGGTCTGTCGCGCACTGAATCCGCCGAACTCGTTGAAGCTGTGCTGGATGAAATCTGCGAAGCCATCGTCCGTGGCGAGACGGTAAAGCTGTCGTCCTTCGCGACATTCCATGTCCGCTCCAAGAACGAGCGCATCGGGCGCAATCCCAAGACCGGTGAAGAGGTGCCGATCCTGCCGCGCCGGGTGATGACCTTCAAGTCATCGAACGTGTTGAAGAACCGCATCTTGCGCTCGCATCAGAACAGCAAGGCCAAGGGCGGCAAATAGCCTCTATTGTACGGTTGAAAACCGGCCCCGCCATAACGCCGGGCTTGAATATTGCTTCACAAACCGCTGAAATAAGGCCCGATTCGGCAGCATGGCCGGATTGGTGTTCAACGTATGATCCATTCGGCGCAAACGGTATGAGCCTCTCTCCTCGTTGAGCCTGATCTCGCTGAATACCGTTCCGGATCACGCTCCAGCGTGAGGATTTCGCCCATGGACAAGAGCCCTGACGCCTTCCGCACCATCAGCGAGGTCGCTGAAGATCTCGATCTGCCGCAGCATGTGCTGCGCTTCTGGGAAACGCGCTTCAACCAGATCAAGCCGATGAAGCGCGGCGGCGGCCGTCGCTACTACCGGCCGCAGGATGTAGAACTGATCAAGGGCATCCGCCACATGCTCTACGACCAGGGCTACACCATCAAGGGCGTGCAGAAGCTGCTGCGCGAGAACGGCAATCATTTCCTTGTCGCCATCGGCAATGGCGACATGGCCGCCGTCGAGGCGATCTCGCAGCGAAAGCAGGCCGACCAGGTGCCGCTGACGCCGGCAGCACAGCCGCGCGGCGGCGATGATGAGTTGGTCGGCCAGCCGAGGGTCAAGCCCAGCCGCCGCTTTTTCGGCCTGGGCAAGAGCGACGAGGAAGGTCCGGTCCAACCGGACGCGTCGAAACTCTCGCGCGACAATCGCGCGCTGCTGCAGGAGGCGCTGTTCGACCTCCTGGAATGCAAGCGCCTGCTTGACCAGGTGCGCTGACCGCAGCGCGAAGCGCTTTGGAGCCTTAAGACCGGAACCCGCCGAGGGGTGAGGCGTTACGTTTCCTTCTGCAAGACTTTCCTGCGGCAAGACAAGGAAACGCATGATGGCATCATTTTCGACCCTTTCGGACATCGACCTCGAAAAGCAGATAGCGGCTCTCTCGAGGGAACTCGCGACGCTGCGCAAGGCCGTGTCGAAGCGGGGTGGCGCTTACTATGAAGACGGCCGCGATGCCGCTCTCGACACATATTCCGACCTTGCCGGACGTCTGCGCGATGCCATGCCGGCAATCCGCAAACAGGGCAGGGTGATGGAGAAATCGGCCCGTGACCATCCGGCGGCGGCCGCCGCGGTTGGCCTTGTGGTGCTCGGCCTGGTCGCCAGCCTGCTGTTCAGCCGGCGCTGAGGGGGCCCCCTCGGTCATAAGACAGGAATTCAGTTGAGAAAATGGCGGCCGACCTGAAGGGCGAGCCGCCATTCTCATTGCTATCAGGTGGTTATTTCGCGAGCTTGATCTTGGCTTGCGGCGAAACCTGCGCGGTCTGGCTGCATTTGCCATAGACCGTGCCATTCTTGTCGGTGGCATCGGTATAGGTGCCCTTGCACTCGATCGAGAGCACCAGACAGTGCCCTGCGCCCTTACACACCGCGCCGCCGTCGCCGGTGGGGTGCGTGCCATTGGCGAAAGCCGAATTCGTCATCGACATCGAGCCGATCGCCGAAATGGCGATGGCGGCGGCGAGCGAGAGGCGCTTGAAGTTCGAGATGTTGGTCATTGAGCATTTCCTTCTGTTCGATTGAGGATCGCCTTGCCGGCGTCCATCTGGTTAGGGAGCGCCGTTCTGGCGTCCATGCAGGCTTAGTGCTGCCCTCGAAGGAAAGGTTCATGCCGTGGTTGCGGAAAAACCGCGCTGCCGGTCCCGGCGGCTTCATCCGGAGTGCTGCGCGACCCCAGCCTGGTCATTTGCGATGCCGCTCCGGTATCTGGCGCGGAGCGCGTCGGCATAGAGGCGCACAACCCCTTTGTGGGGCCGGCGCAGGAAGGCGGATTGGTCGAGCCGCCAGAGCCGCTCGATCTCGCCGGCGAACGCCGGATTGGTCGTGGTGCCGTAGCCGGCGCCGGGATAGACGACGATCTCGCCGGCATAGAGACAATGGTCGGTGACCAGGAAGTCGATGCGGATATAGTCGAGCTTGCCGGCGATGACAGGGGCGATCGATATCGCCTGACGGACATAGCCGAGAAGCCGCGCATTGACGGGCACCGCCTGATCCTCGCGGGGATAGTCCGGATCGCGCCCGGGCAATGGATTGGCGTCCCGATCCAAAAGCAGCGAACGCCCGGCTTCCTTATCCTCGACCCAGGCATGCGTTATTACGCCGCCGCAAACATGCACTTTGATATCGGTTGCGATCGTTGCACCGGACAGCGCCAGCCGCTCTTCCACGAAGACGGTGGGAATGACAGGCCAATAGGCCCATTCGCCATTGCGGCGACCATAGCGTTTTCTCAGCCAGTGCCTCGTCTTGGCGACGATGAGGCCGTGATTGGGGGCGCCATTGGCAACGAATATGTTCATCGCGCAGCCGTGGTTTGTCTTGACGATGACATTGCCGGCCAGCAGGTCGAGAGGAATGTCGGCAGGGTCGCGCCCGGACCAGAGCGTCTGAGGCACGGCGATCTCGGGACAGGCGTCCCGGATATGAGCCTTGGCGGCGAGCTTGTCGGTCAGTGTTACGAACAGCGGATTGCGGTCGACGATTTTTCGCCAGAGCAACATCTCGTGGTATGTTTCGGGCGCGGCCAGATTGGGCAGGTAGCCGAGTTTCATCACGAACCGCACCGCCAGCACGGGGTGACGAAGGGTCAGCAACAACCCTGCGACAGACAGAATAATGCGTCCTGTCCAGGAAAAATTGGCCTTGGCAGTCATCAGGAATACCCGGCCGTTGTTGGCTGAGTCCGATCCGGGCAGATCGGATGTATTCATCCCCGTATCGCGATTTGCACTTTCGTAAAAGGTTTTGCAGGCGCGGCGGCGCGGGATTTGCGTGAATTGTCGATACCGTTCGCCTTTTCCGGCGTGGTCGCCATTGCCATTCTTGTCAGCGGCCATTCTTGTCAGCGGCCATTCTTGTCAGCGGCCATTCTTGTCAGCGGTTTGTGACTCCACTCTGACATCTCCGACGAAGCGCGTTGGCATAGAGTCCCATCGCTCCGCTGTGCCGCTGGCGCAGAAAGGCGGATCGGTCGAGCCGCCAGAGCCGCGCGATTTCCGCGGCGATTGCCGGGTTCGTCCATGTCCCGTAGCCGGCGGCCGTGTAGGCGGTAATCTCACCGGCATAGAGACTTTCCTCGGTGACCAGGAAGTCGACGCGGATATAGTCGAGGTCGCCGGCGATGCGCGGGGCCATCGAAATTGCCTGGCGAACATGGTCGATGAGCCGCGCATTGACGGGCAAGGCCTGATCCTCGCGGGGATAGTCCGGATCGCGGCCGGGCAACGGATTGGCTTGCCGGTCGAACAGCAGCGAACCCTTGGCGTGCTTATCCTCCACCCAGACATGGGAGATCACGCCGGAGCAGACATGAACCTTGATGTCGGTGGCAGTCGTGCCGCCGCTGAGTGTCAGCCGTTCCTCCACGAAGACGGTCGGCACGACAGGCCAATAGGCCCATTCGCCATGGCGGCGGCCGTAGCGTTTCCTGAGCCAGCGACTCGCCTTGCGCACGATGGTGGCGCGATCCGGTTTGCCGTCGCGGACGAATATGTTCATCGCGCAGCCATGGTTTGCCTTGACCACGACGGCACCGGCCAGCAGATCCACAGGGATCTCGGCAGCGTCGTGCCCGGACCAGAGCGTCTGAGGCACGTCGATCTCGGGACAGGCGTTACGAATGTAGGCCTTGGCCGCGAGCTTGTCGGTCAGCGTCACGAACAGCGGGTTGCGATCGAGGATCTTTCGCCAGAGCAAAAGCTCATGGTAGCGCACCGGCGCGGCCGGATTGGGTAGATAGCCCAGTTTCATGAAGAATCGCACGACAAGCGCAGGATGGCGGAGCGTGAGCCACAATCGCGCGACCGACAGGACAATGCGGTCTGTCCGGGAGATATCGGCCTTGGCCGTCATCGGGGGATACCTGGCCCTGTTCGCAAAAGCCTGGTCCGGTGCAGCGTACCGGTCGGCAACATCCCCTTGCGTATCGCGATTTGGCCCCGCGTGAAAGATTTCGCCTGTCGTCGCGGTATCGGGATTGGCGCCGAAAATCCTGGCCAGCAATCATCCGGCACAATTCAACAGGCCCGGATCAGGTCGGGCTTGGCATTGCATGACCAGGAGAAGACCAGCCCTGAACAAGAAGCCAGGGCCGGTCTTCTCGTTGGCAGTCGGTATGCTTAGGCCTTCTTCATCGTCTTCATGTGGTGGTGATGATGATGGTGGTGGTGCCAGTGATGGTGGCGATGATGATGGTGGTGGCGATGATGATGATGCTTCGCCATCGGCGCCGCATCCGCGCTCGTCACGCCGATAGCCGGCACCGTGAAAGCAACCGCAACTGCGAGCCCGAGGGCCGAGAGGAGGGACTTCTTCATGGATCGTTTCCTTTTGTTTCGCCGGCAGATATGACTCGGGTCGATAGCCCGACCGCCGCGTATGAAATTACGCTCCCGAATTTTTTCGTCAGTATTTCCCGATTGTAGAATTTTGTTTCTGGAGTGTTTCCAGGGAGCCGGGACCTACACCACCATCATCACAAGGCCGAGAGCCGCGCCTTTGTCGCCTGTTTTGGCTACATTGGCGGGATCACGCCATTGTTTCCCACCACGACGCGGCTGGAACTCAGCGTCCCGTCAGCCTCACGCTGGGCATTGACGAAGACCGTTGCGCCTGGCTTGAGATCGGTCGGCGTGGCCGGGGCGAAGGTCACGACCGGCGTGCTGTCGGGGATCGAAATCTTCTTGGTCTGCCCGTTGTCATAGGTCAGCGTCACGGCGCGCCCGTTTATGTCGGTGACGTCGGCCACGGTGCCGTTGGTCATGCGGCTGTTCGGCTGCAAGTCCCACGGACGGTCGCCCTCGCCAGTGCCTTTCAAGGCGGCTGGGAAAATCACCACCTCCAGCGCCCCACTGCCGCCATCCGCCTTCGAGACCGATGCGATGCCAAGGAAATCGCCCTGTTTTATGTCCTTTTCAGAGGCGCTGGCGACGCCGGAGACCTTCCAGCCGGTATTGAGCTTGATCGCGGAGGTGTCGCCCTGGCGGGTTTTCACGGTGAGCAACGATGGCTCGAAACTGACCACCGTGCCGCGCACGCGCAGCGCGTCCGCCGCCTGGGCCCCGCCCACGGCGGCAACGGAAAGGCTGGAGATCGTGCCGAGCACGACCATGATTGTCTTGAAGTTCATTACAGGGATCCTTCTGGGGACGGGCTGGCTGGAACCGGATGGTTTTCACGCCAGCGCATCAGAACAACGAACAGGTGGGCTGAAACCTCCGGGCAAAAAGGTGCCTGGGTGTTCAAAAGAACTTGATGGCGCCGATATGCGTGCAACCGCATCGCGGGCCATAGGTTCACGATAGCGTGACAGCCTTTGGCTCTTGGCAAATCGCCGGCGAGCGGGCATGTTCCTGCTCGTCTCAGGCAACACTCCATTTTTGATCAAAACGCTTTCAGCCACCGGAGTTGCCAATGCCCAACAATGCAAAAAGCCATGCCCTCTCCGAACCGTTAGCCAGTGAGATCGGGCACGATTACACCACGCTTAGAGCAATGCGGGAAACCCGCGGATACAGCGTGGAAGAGCTTTCCCTGACCTGCGGTCTGTCGGTCGGCGAGATTGAGGATATCGAGAACGGCCGGGCGGCCGATCCGTCGAAGCTGCGTCGTATTGCGTCCGCGCTTCGCATGCCTCAGGACGCTCTCATTGCGTCCGCTGCACCGATACCGGCCGCACAAGGCCGACCCCTGGCATAGACCAGTACCAGGCATGCAAGAGAACCCGCCAAGGCCCGCTTGGCGGGTTTCTTGTTGATGCGATGGCGTTATCAAACTGGCCGGGCTTGCCGACCTACAGATCGCACGTGTTTATACCTGCGGCATCCCAATCTTGCGCCAATCGCGTCTGCCGTCCGTCGTCTTCGAATCGTGGGTTTTTGATATGAGCCTGGACTCTGTTCGTGCCTTCTTCGCCGCTCATGCGCCCGATATAGAGGTCATCGTCACGCAAGCGAGTTCGGCGACGGTGACGCTGGCGGCGGAAGCGCATGGCGTTCTGCCGGCGCAGATCGCCAAGACCATCTGCCTGCGTGTCGGCGAGCGCACCATGCTGGTCGTCACCAGCGGCATCGCCAGGCTGGACAACCGCAAGTTCAAGGACCAGTTCGGCGGCAAGCCGCGCATGCTGGACGCAGGCGAAGTTGTCGCGGCCACAAGCCATCCGGTCGGCGGTGTCTGCCCGTTCGGCCTACCAGCGCCACTGCCGGTCTATTGCGACGTGTCGCTGCGCGAATTCGACGAGGTGGTGCCGGCGGCGGGCGCCACCAACGCGGCGGTACGGATTGCACCGCAGAGGATGGCTGAGCTGATTGGGGCTGAGTGGGTCGATGTGTGCCAGGGGTAGGGTCTGAACTCACCTAGCGACTCAGGCAAGGACGGGCCGGCGGGCCATCACGTGCGCTAGCGTTTATGTGCTCGAAACATGCAAACAGTTGGGGCCAGAATGGCATACTTTAAGCCGCCCGGGCCTGGGCAGGTCCTTATATTAGCAAGAAACAATATATTAACAGCTGTGGTGCAGCCTTCCTTTCAAAGAGACGGAAACGCCTCTCATCGACGTTCCACCGCGCGCCTCAGAGCGCCGGGAACGCTCGACCAATGCGGAGCAACGCATGAGTGTCGGAGCAGCGCTCGAACAATTGCTACGGCTGATTCATCGCCGAGCCATGAAGCTAGCAGCGTTGCCGGAAGATGAGAGAGATTTGCACTACGATCTCATCCGACGGACATGTTGCGAAGCAGCCGAGCACATTGGGCAAAGCCCCGACAGGGCAGCCATTACGGCAAACGATATGGCGCAGTTCGTCCGTGCACTGGTCGGTATCATTGAGATGGGTGGCGGGTTAGGCCAAGGACGAAGCGCCGACAGACCATCGGTGGCACGACATTTTGGCAGCCGGGAGAGTGGCACTACCCGCATCTAAGCGCGCGCTGCCTTACTGTGGCAAAGAGGCCCGAAGACTTTTGATCGCCCTTGGAAAACCTAGTGTTCTGGTTCGCGTCGACAGAAAATGCCCAGCAACACAAGTTGCCCTGGGCGTTATCCTGGAATTGTCCTGAAAACGAAGGGCTGGACTTTGGGGGTAAGTCCTTGTTTTCATGAATGGTCGGAGTGGCCGGATTCGAACCGACGACCCCTTGACCCCCAGTCAAGTGCGCTACCGGGCTGCGCTACACTCCGGACCGGTCGCGATGTATCGTGATAACCCTGTTCGGGTCAACCGAAATTCGGCGTTTATCGCGCGATCGACGACACGCCTGGAAATGCCGGCCGCAACAGCCGCTGATGGCGGTATTCCAGCGCGATGGCGCCCCAGATCAGGCCGAGCAGCAGATACATGTGGCGCCAGTGGTCGATGTCGATGAAGGTGCCGAGACCGATATTGCCGATGAAGGCGACATAGGCGCACAGCAGATAGGGCTGCCACGGCCGGTCGCGCAGCAGGATTCGAAAACCGGCTGTGATGGTCCAGACGACAAGAGTCAGGAACGACACGAAGCCGAGCCAGCCATAATCCATCAGCATCTTCAGCCAGATGTCGTGTGTGTCTTCGCCGAACATCTTGCCGAAGACCAGCGGGCCGATGCCGAACGGACGCTCCATCGCCATCTGGAAGCCGATCGCATAGCGGGCGAAGCGGCCGAGGCGGGCGGTGTCGTAGCTCTGTTCGAGGTGCGCGCGGTTGGAGAACATCTCCGACACCCCGGGCAATTGCAGGATGACGATGATGGCGATCGTCAGCAGTGACAGGGCGGCGACGGTCATGATCACCACGCGCAGCCGGAACTTGCCGCTGGCGCTTTGCAGGAACAGGCAGCCGGTGAGCAGTACCGCCGAAACGGCGAACATGCCCCAGGCGCCGCGCGAGAAGGAGAAGAAGATGCCCAATGTGATGATCAGCAGCGGCACTGCCAGCAGCGGCATGCGCGAGACCGAACCGGTCAGGATCAGATAGAGCAGATAGATGCCGGGCAGCACCAGGAACGGTCCGAAGACGTTCGGGTCCTGGAAGGCGCCCGCGGCGCGGTCGTATTTGGTGAACATTTCGGCGCCGGGGAAGGCGTGGAAATAGCCCGCTATGCCGAGCAGCGAGGTCGCCACCGCCGAGACGACATAGGCATTGAAGATCAGCCGGTAGAGGCCTGGCTGCGTGGCTGTCACGGAGGCGAAGAACACCGCGCTGAAGGCGAGAAACAGCGATACGGAGAGATAGAGCGGCGTGAAGGCGAGGTCCGCCATCTGCGTCATCGAGATCATGCCACCGATGTTCATCGTCACCAGCAGCACCAGCAATGGCATGGCCGCACGCGAAATCCGCAGGCCGAACAGAGCCCAGATGGCGATCAGCCCGGCCATGTAGATTTCGTAAGGCGCCGGCTCGCTGATGACGAAGCCGGACAGAAGGATGCCGACCACCACCGCAGCGGAAGAAATCAGCGCGATCAGCTTGGCGTTGACCGCGGCCGGTGGCAGCTCATGGGAAATCGCGCTCAATAGGCGTTTTCCGTGTTGAGCAGCCGGATCGGTGTGAGGAACAGAATCCGCAGATCGAACAGCAGCGACCAGTTCTCGATGTAGTAGAGGTCGTATTCCGTCCGCATGCGGATCTTCTCGTTGGTATCCATCTCGCCGCGCCAGCCATTGATCTGCGCCCAGCCGGTGACGCCGGGCTTGACCTTGTGGCGGGCGAAATAGCCGTCGACCACCTCGTTGTAGAGAAGGTTGTGCGACTGCGCGGCGATCGCATGCGGGCGCGGGCCGATCAGCGACAGCGAGCCCAGCAGCGAATTGACGAACTGCGGCAGTTCGTCGATCGAGGTCTTGCGGATGAAGCGGCCAACGCGGGTAACGCGCGGATCGTTCTTGGTCACCGTCTGCTTGGCGGTCGGATCCGAGCGGTCGGTGTACATCGAGCGGAACTTGTAGACCTCGATGATCTCGTTGTTGAAGCCATGCCGCTTCTGCTTGAACAGCACCGGTCCCTTGCTGTCGAGCTTGATGGCGATCGCGGTCGCCAGCATCACCGGCGAGAAGACGATGATGCCGATCAGCGAGAAAATGATGTCGAAGGCGCGCTTGGCAACCGAATCCCAGTCGTTGATCGGCTTGTCGAAGATGTCGAGCATCGGCACCGAGCCGATGAAGGAATAGGCGCGCGGGCGAAACTGCAGCGCGTTGGAATGCGCCGAAAGCCGGATATCGACCGGCAGCACCCACAGCTTCTTCAACAGCTGCAGCACGCGGGTTTCGGCGGTCAGCGGCAGCGACACGATCAGCATGTCGATGCGGGCGATGCGGGCGAACTCGATCAGTTCCGAAATGGTGCCGAGCTTGGGATAGCCGGCGACGATCGGCGGCGAGCGCTTGTCTGAGCGGTCATCGAAAATGCCGCAGATGCGGATGTCGTTATAGGGCTGCTTTTCGACCGAGCGGATCAGGACTTCCGCCGCCTTGCCACCGCCGACGATGACGGCGCGCCGCTCCATGCGGCCATCGCGTGCCCAGCGCCGGATCAGTCTCGACATCACCAGCCTGAGGCCGAAGAGGAGAAGGAAACCGACGACGAACCAGGTGCCGAGCAGCAGGCGCGAATAGTCTTCCGATATCTTCACGGCGAACGCCGTCAACGCCATCAGCGCGAAGGCTCCGGCCCAGGCCAACAGGATGCGGCCGAAATTGGCGATCGGCCGCATCAGCGAAACGACCTGATAGCAGTCGGTGACATCGAGCAGCACCACGGCGAGGAACGACGTGGCGGCAATCGTCACCGGATATTGCCAGGCGAGATAGTTGAAGAAACCTACAAAGTAGAAATAAACGCAGAGCCCCGAAACGAACAGGATCCCGAACTCGACCATGCGCAGGACGCCGCTGACCATGATCGGCGACATCGTATCGCGCCGGTATTGCGACGCGACCTGTCGGGCAACGTCGTTCATGCTGCCGGGCACATCGCCCTCAGCTGGGCCGTCGAATTTACGCACCGCTTCAGGTGAAAAGCGGCGCGCTGGGTCGATCTCGTTCATGGGGCTTTCCGCAAGCTTCCCCTCGGTCAATAGCAAAAGAGAGCTAAGAAACCCTTGAAGCAACGCGTGGCTTTGGAAAGGCTTGGGCGTTACCCGTCGAGCGCGGCGAAATAGGCCTTCTCGATTTCAGCGGCCATGACGTCGGCGCCGAAGCGCGCCCTGAGGCTGCCGCCATCGGGCATCAGTTTGCTGTAGGCTGAGAGATCGGCCAGCGCCTCGCTCATCTTGCCGGCGAGTTCGGCCGGGTCGGGGCGGATCAGGGCAGGGGAGCCGGAGCCGAAAATCTCGGGTATGCCGCCGACAGCGGTGGCGATCATGGGCCTTGCCGAGGCCAGTGCCTCCAGCACGATGTAGGGCATGGCTTCGGCGCGGGATGGAACGACCACCAGCGCCGCCAGCGCGAAGGCCTGCCTGGCCGGCATTGGCGGCAGGAAGCGGACTTGGCCTTGCAGCCCCAGGCGCTCGACCTGTGCATGGTAGCGCGGCAGGTCGTCGCCATCGCCGACCATCACCGCGCTCAGCGCCCGGCCGAGCCGGGGACCGGCGGCGGCCAGGGCATCGATGAAGATGTCGGGTCCCTTCAGGTCCCGCATCATGCCGATGTAGAGCAGATCAGCCGCATCGGATGCGATGATCACCGGTTCGAATTCGGCGGCGCGCAGTCCGTTGTAGACCAGAATGTTTGGGATCGGCGGCTCGCCCACCTTCCGGCGATAGGTTCGCCGCTCGTAGTCCGAGACGAACAGCAGGCAATCGGTAAAGCGCGCCATGGTGCGCTCCAGCGCGAAGAACAGCTTCCCGGTGGCTGTTGTTTCGTCATAGTGGAGGGAGCCGCCATGCGGCGAATAAAGGCGGGCTACGCGAGACCTTGATACCCGCAACAATGAGCCGAAGAGACGAGCATAGGCGCCACCCTTGGCGCCGTGCCCGTGCAACACGTCCGGCCGCAATTCCTTGATGATCCTGTAGGTGCGCCGGGCCGAGGCGAGATCGCCCGGGCCGACATGGCGCTGCATTGGCGTGCGATGGATGCCGAGCGCCAGCATGTCCTTCATCTGCTCGAACAGGCGCTCCTCGAATTCGCCGCCAGTGGTCGAATCGCAGACGATGCCGACGACATGACCGGCTGCGACCTGCGCTTCCGTCAGGTCGCGCACATGCCGGAAAATTCCTCCGACGGGTGAACGAAAGCAGTGGACGATCCTGAGCTTGTCCGCCACGTGGTGTCTGTCAGAACAGGCGTTCGCGGACGTAGACGGTATCTCCGGGCAGCAGCGGGTCCGAGGTGACCACGCGGCCGGTCATCACCTTGCCATTGATGTCGCGGGTGATGTCGACGCTTTCCTGGTTGGCGCGCGGCGAGAAGCCGCCGGCAATGGCGATGGCCTTCTGCACGGTTAGGCCGGGCACATAGGAATACTGGCCGGCGGCACCCACTTCGCCCATGACGAAGATCGGCCGGTAGCGATCGATCTCGACCGAGACGTCGGGGTCGCGCAGATAGCCTTGCCGCAATTTGTCGGCGATCTCCTTTTCCATCTGCTGCGCGGTGTGTCCACGCGCCGGTATGGCGCCGACAAGCGGGAAGGAGAGGTAGCCGGACTGATCGACACTGTAGGTGTTGGTCAGGCCGTCCTGCTCGAACACGGTGACGCGGATGCGGTCGCCGGCACCGAGACGGTAGGGTTGGTCGAGGACCTCGTGGAAGGCCGCCGGCGTCGGCCGGTAGCTGGAGCAGCCGGCGAGCATCGATACGGCAAGCAGAGCGCGAAAGAGGGAGGCAGTGCTTTTCATGATCGGATACGTACCTTCGACTGGCCGCTGCGGCGTCGCAGCAAACATCTGGGATCGGGTCCGTTATCATCCTGTTAGGGTTAATGGCCGGTAAAGGAGCCGGTCGAGACGGCTCGCACAGCAGGGGTTTTGGCATTTTTATCGTTTTTCTTGCTGCTCGCCAGTAATCCCTAACGGAGTATTACCGCGATCTTAACGCCTGAGTTACCATAGTTGTTTACGGTGCATCCTGACCCAGTTTCGGAGTAGGGATGCATGTCCGTTCAGTCCGCGGCCGCAGATGTCGACGTCGACCTCAGGCAGCTCTTCGCCAGCCTGGCGAGGAACTGGCTGCGCATAGTGCTCTTCGTCTTGGTGGTGACAGGCCTGGCGTTTGCCTTCGCCTCGTTCGCGACCAAACATTATAAGGCCCAGACGCAGATCGAAATCGCGCCGCGCGAATCCGTCTACACCCGTCCGGCCGGCAGCAACAATGACGGCGACAAGCCAATCCTCGACGAGCAAGGCGTCGCCACCCAGGTCCAGATCATTTCGTCCAACGAAATCCTCAAGCAGGTGGCGGAGAAACTCAACCTGTCGCGACTGCCTGAGTTCGACGAAGCGGTCAACATGTCGTACCTGAGCCGCGTGCTGGTTCTGCTTGGGCTTAAGAACGACCCGACGGATATTCCTGTCGACGAGCGTGTCCTGAAGAAGATGCGCGAGAAGCTCAACGTCTTTGGCGTCGAAAAGACCCGCATCATTGCCATCGAGTTCTCCTCCGAGGATCCCAAGTTCGCCGCCGCCATCCCCGATGCCATTGCCGCCGCCTATATTGCCGGGCAGGGCGTCGCCAAAAGCGAATCGAACACCGCCGCCGCGGACTTTCTGGCGCCAGAGATCGCCGACCTGTCGAAGCAGGTCCGGGATGCGGAGGCCAAGGTCGCGGCCTACCGCGGCCAGTCCGACCTGCTGATGGGCGGCAACAATGCGGTTCTTGCCACGCAGCAGCTGGCTGAGCTCTCGACCGAATTGTCACGGGTGCGGGCCAACCGCGCCGCGGCCGAAGGCACCGCCGACAGCGTGCGCAAGGCGCTGCAGAATGGCGGCTCGCTCGACTCACTGCCGGAAGTGCTGTCGTCCGACCTGATCCAGCGTTTGCGGGAGCGGCAGGCCGAGCTGCGCGCCAACATCGCAGATCTGTCGACGACGATGCTCGACAATCATCCGCGCGTTCGCGCCGCGAAATCACAACTGGCCGATCTCGATGCACAAATTCGCAACGAGGCCCAGAAGATCATGAAGGGCTTGCTGATGCAGGCCGATGCCGCCAAGGCGCGTGAAAGCCAGCTCATCTCCGACGTCAATCAACTGAAGGCAGCATCGGCGCAGGCCGGCAACGAGCAGGTCGGTCTCGACGCGCTGCAGCGCGATGCCGCCGCCAAGCGCCAGCAACTCGAACTCTATCTGACCAACTACCGCGAGGCAGCTTCGCGTCAGGACCGCAACTATGTGCCGGTCGACGCCCGGGTCTCCTCGCCGGCTTCGGTGCCCGCCGAACCGTATTTTCCCAAGGTTGGGCCGATCGTTGGCGCAGCTGCGGCGGCTTCGCTTCTGCTGGCCGCAATATACACGCTGCTCAAGGAACTGTTCTCGGGCCGCGCCATGCGCCCGGCCACCGGCGCCCGTTTTGCGCCCATCGATGAAGTGGCGATGCCGGCAACTGCCCGGCAGGAGCCAACTGCCCACCAGGAGCCGGCCGCTCCTCTGGAGCCATATGCACGCCTGGAGCCGGCTGTCGCCAGCGAATTCGTCAATCGTGCCGCCGAAACGCCTTGGCCAGAAGCGGTCACTGAACCGGTCATGGAAGCGGAGATGCTGGCGCAGCCGCAGCCGCAGCCTGTTGCCGCAGCCGAACCCGTGGCCAAGGCTGAGCCTGTCCCAGCGGCAGAATCGGTCGCCGAGCCGGAGCCTGTCGTGGAGGTCCAGCGGCCACGCTCGGTGCTCGGCGAGATCGACATCGAGAAGGCCGCAGAAAAGCTGATCGCCAGCGGGGCCGCGCGCGCCATATTCGTTTCGCCCGAAGGCGACGAGGCGGCCGCATCGGCGATCCTGGTGGCGCGCGAGGTGTCCGACGCCGGCCTGCGCGTCCTGCTGCTCGACCTGACCGCCTCGGGCGCCGCCTCGCGGCCGATGCTGGACAGTGGGCTTTTCCCCGGCATCACCGATCTGCTCGCCTCGCAGGCTCAGTTCAGCGACGTGATCCATGCCGATCTCTATTCCGACTGCCACGTCATTCCCGTCGGCACCGCCGATCCGGTCCGCGCCATGCGCGCCGCCGACCGGCTGCCGATCATCATGCAATCGCTGACCACCGCCTATGACCTGGTGGTGGTCGAATGCGGGCCGGCCGACGCGCAAGGTATCAGCCGCCTGGGCGGCAATGCCACCGAGGTGTTCCTGTCCATGCTCGAACCGGACGACGAGGTGACCCAGGCAGCGGTCAAGCTGATCGAGAGCGGCTACCCCGATCTGACGCTGGTGACGCCGCTTGGCCACGAGCCACCGGGCACGCCGGGCCGGCGCTCCGCCGCCTGAAAGAGTCGCTGTTCAACGGCGCTCGGCCTAACCCAGCTCCAGCGTCGTGACGCCGAATACCCTGTTGGCATCGAGCTTTGGTGGCGTACCTTTGTACATGCGGGTGGTGCTGAAGGTCGGTGAGAAGCCCGTCGCCTCGAGCGCTGCGATGAAATCCACCTGGGTCGCCGGAACGTCGATATTCAAGTCGCCTCCGTCGCACGCGCCCGCCAGCTCCCCGAGCAAGTCGAGTGCTGTCTGCGTGTCGTCGGCGAAGAGCGGGCCGACCTTGAAGCCGCTGCGGCAGGATCGCCCCACCGCATAACCCGCCATTCCCCGCGATGTGATCGCTGACAGGGAATGGTGAGGCGCCTGCAGCCATTGCTGCAGGAAAGAGTGCCGGGGTGCGGGAAAGCAAAGCGCGTCATACCAGGTGATGTCGGGCCCTGGCTGAGCGGTCACCATGCGAGCCCGCTCGGTACTGACGGGCAGAGCGGCAGGGCGTCCGCTGTAACGGACGGTCTCGTAGACCGGCCTGAACCCCTTGCTCCGGTAGTTGGCCTGCTGCTCTTCGACGCCATCGAGGCCGATTGTGCGACCGCCCAGCCTGTTCATGCCGGCGGTCCACACCGCCTTGCCATAGCCCTTGCCGCGCATGTCCGGACGGCAGATGTAGAGGCCGATGAAACCAAAATCGCGCCCATAGGCCACCGCCGAGATTGCGGCGACCATGTCGTTGCCGACAAACGCGCCGATGAAACCCTCCGGATCCGCCGCTTGGAACCTCGCTGCATCGTCAAGACCTGGGTTCCAGCCCTCGGCTGCCGCCCAGTCGATGAGGTCGGCCAATTCCGCCAGCGACAGCGTGCGGATGATCGGTTGCATGGTGTTTCACTCCGCCGCGACAGCTCCGGGCGAGAATGATTTCAGCATACCAAGATACGGCTTGGCCAGCGGGCTGGCATAGGCACCGCGCTTCGATGTCGACAGGCCGAGCGCAATCAGCGCTTCGGCCTGCTTGATCGCGGCGCCGACACCGTCGATGACAGGCAGTCCGAAATCCGCCTGCAACTGGTGAGCAAGGTCGGCCATGCCGGCGCAGCCAAGCACGATGGCCTCGGCACGATCCTCCTCCACGGCCCGGGCGATCTCGTCGCGCAGTTTGCCGATCGCCCCTGATGCCGGATCCTCGAGTGCCAGCACCGGAATGTCGGCGGCCCGCACACGCGCCCGTCCCGACATGCCGTAGCGTTGCACCAACCCCTCCACCGGCACGCGTGAGCGTTCGGTGGTGGTGACGACGGTGAAGCGCTGGGCGATGAAGGAGGCTATGCTGAGAGCTGCCTCGCAGATGCCGATGACCGGGATGTTTGCCATGGCCCGCGCGGCGTCGAGGCCCGTGTCGTCGAAACAGGCGATGATGGCAGCTTGAGCACCTCTGCGTTCGCCGGCCGCGATCTCCATCAAAAGGCCAGGCACGGCCAGCGCCTCGTCATAATAGCCCTCGATCGAGGCTGGTCCCGTGGACGAGGTGACGGCGACGATTTCGGTCTGGACGCCGGCGACGCCGCGCGCGGCCGCCGCAATCGTCTCGGTCATGCTCGCCGTCGTGTTGGGGTTCACCAGCAGGATCTGCACGATCACACTCTCGCCCGGCGGCGGCCGACATAGAGGATGGCGCCCAGCGTTATCAGGATCAC
Organism: Mesorhizobium sp. P3_A8; assembly: GCF_056402995.1. Taxonomy (NCBI): domain Bacteria; kingdom Pseudomonadati; phylum Pseudomonadota; class Alphaproteobacteria; order Hyphomicrobiales; family Phyllobacteriaceae; genus Mesorhizobium; species Mesorhizobium sp. P3_A8. Next base: position 101,915 of record NZ_JBFUGI010000006.1, read on the forward strand.
CAGGAAGGAGAATACGGTGGTCACCGTGCCCAGCGCGTAGAGCACCGGCGTCGTGACATTGGTGGTCATGCCGTAAATTTCCAGCGGCAGCGTGTTGAACGTGCCTGAGGTCATCAGTGTGCGGGCGAACTCGTCATAGGACAGCGTGAAGCCGAACAGGCCGACGCCGATCAGGCTCGGCGCGATCATCGGCAGCACGACATGAGCGAAGGTCTGCCAGGAGGTGGCGCCAAGGTCGCGCGCGGCTTCTTCATAGGCCGGCGAGAAGCGGTTGAAGACGGCGAACATGATGAGCACACCGAACGGCAAGGTCCAGGTCAGATGCGCGCCGAAGGCCGACGTATACCAGGCCGGGCGCAAGCCCACCTGCTGGAAGACGACGCCGATGCCCAACGAAATGATGATGGAGGGCACGACGAGACTGGCGACCGCCAGATAGAACAGCGCGGTGGCGCCGCGAAATTTTTGCCGGAAGGCGAGGCCGGCGAGCAGCGACACGACGACGGTGACGACCATCACCATCAGGCCCAGCACCAGCGAACGCTTGAAGCTGCCGCCGAAATCGCCGACCGCCTGGCGCTCGAACAGATTGGCGAACCAGTGCAGCGACACGCCGTTTAGCGGGAAGGTGAGGCCGCCGGTCTCGCCCTGGAAGGAGAGGATCAGGATCGCCGACAGCGGGCCATAGAGGAACAGCACGAACAGCGCGAAGAAGGCGGCGAGCACGTAGAATTCGAGGGTGCGTTTTTCGTGGCTCACGTCAAAGCTCCCGGCGGATATCGACGATGCGCAGGATGCCGGCGACCATCAGCAGCACCAGCACCAAAAGGACCACGGCGTTGGCGGCGGCGGCCGGATATTGCAGCAGCGACATCTGGTTCTTCATCATCAGCGCCACCGACGCGCTCTGGCCGCCCGACATCACCTGTACGGTGGAGAAATCGGCCATCACCAGCGTGACGACGAAGATGGTGCCGATCGCCATGCCGGGCTTGGCCAGCGGGATGATGACGTTCCACAGCACCTGCCAGCCAGAGGCGCCGGCGTCGCGCGCGGCCTCGACCAGCGAGCGGTCGATGCGCATCAGCGTGTTGAAGATCGGCGTCACCATGAACAGCGTGTAGAGATGCACCATGGCCAGCACGACGGCGAATTCGGAATAGAGCAGCCATTCGATGGGTTTTGGCACCAGACCCATGTGCACCAGTGTCGAGTTGATCAGCCCGTTGCGACCGAGCACCGGGATCCACGAGATCATGCGGATGATGTTGGAGGTCAGGAACGGCACGGTGCAGACCAGGAACAGCACCATCTGCATCGCCGTGGTGCGGATGTGGAAGGCGAGGAAATAGGCGACCCAGAAGCCGATGAACAAGGTCAGCGCCCAGACGATGGCGGCGAATTTGATGGTGTTGAGATAGGTCTTCCAGGTGACCCATGAGCCGAGAACATCGGAATAGTTGGTGGTCAGGAAATCCGGATACATGGCGGCGAAGTCGTAATCCCAGAAGGACACGACGACGATCATGATGATGGGCAAAAGCAGGAACGCGCCGAGGATCAGCGCCAGCGGAGCCGACTGCAGATAGGGCGTGACGGCGCCGATGGAGAAGCGTCGTCGTCGGGCGGGCTTCGCAGCGATTGCGGGGCGTTCGAGCGCGACTGTCATCTAGGCTCTCGGTGCAGGTTTGCGGAGCGGCCTTTCCTTCTCCCCCTGTGGGAGAAGGTGGCCTCACGAAGTGAGGTCGGATGAGGGGTGTTGCAGCTTGGCAATGACGGTACTCCGTCACGCACCCCTCATCCGTCTTGGCGCTGCGCGCCAATCCACCTTCTCCCACAAGGGGAGAAGGGGAAGAGAAGGCGCGGCGGCGCTTGTTCCCTTACGCCGCGATGAACTCGTTCCAGCGCTTCACCATGTAGCGGTCCTCGTCCATCACCGAGTTCCAGCAGGCGACCTTGCCCATGCGCTCTTCGAACGAGCCGCCATCGCGCACGGCGCCGGCCTTTTCCATGACGGTGCCGTCCGGGGCCTTGATCTCGCCCTTGGCCGGCTTGCCCTCGATCCAGTAGCCCCACTCGTCCTCGGTCATGAACTTCTTGGCCGAGACCATGTTGGCCGAGTAGTAGCCCTGGCGGTTGAGGTAGCCGCCGACCCAGCCCGACGTGTACCAGTTGATGTATTCATAGGCCGCGTCGAGTTCGGCGCCCTTGAGGTGGGCGGCGAGGCCAAGGCCGCCGCCCCAGGAGCGGTAGCCTTCCTTGAGCGGCTGGAAGCGGCAGGCAATGCCCTTGGAACGCACGGCCGCCACTGCCGGCGACCACATGGACTGGATGACGACCTCGCCTGACGCCATCAGATTGACGCTCTCGTCGAAGGACTTCCAGAAGGCGCGGAACTGGCCGGCCTGCTTGGCCTTGATCAGGAAGTCGATCGTCTTGTCGATCTCGTCCTTGGTCATGTTGCCCTTGTCGGCATATTTGATGTTGCCGGTGGCTTCCATGATCATGGCGGCGTCCATGATGCCGATGGACGGGATGTTGAGGATGGCGGTCTTGCCCTTGAAGGCCGGGTCCATGATGTCGGCCCAGGTGGTGATGTCGCGGCCGACGAGGTCGGGGCGGATGCCCAGAGTATCGGCGTTGTAAATGGTCGGCACCATGGTGAACCAGTTGGTCGGCGCCTTGGCGAAGGTCTTTGAGTCCTGCGCCTCGACGAAGCCGACGGTATGCGGCGCTGTGCCCTGGGCAATCACGCTGTCGGGAGTGAGTTTGCCGGTTTTGAACAGCGGCACCAGCTCGTCGTAATATTTCAGCTTGCTGACATCCATCGGCTGCAGCACGCCGGTGGGGAACACCTTCTTGCAGATCCAGTATTCGATATCGGCGATGTCGTAGCTGTCGGGCTGGGTCACGGCGCGCTGGGCGGCGGCGTCGGAATCGGTCGCCGTCATCTCCAGCGTGATGCCGAGGTCGGCCTTGCACTTGTCGGCGATGGCGTTGAGGTTGGACACACCGGTGCCGAACTGGCGCAACGTAATGTTGGACTGCGCCCAGATGGTCGGGAAGCCTGTAATCACGCCCGAGCCGGCGGCGAGGCCGACGGCGGCCGCACCCGTCTTGAGCAGCGAGCGGCGCGAAATGCCAGTCTTGGTTTGTATGGTGTCTGTCATGTCTATTCCCCTGTCTTGTTTTGCTTGGTTGGAGTCATGGATTGAGGCGGCCGAGGACGATCGCGTCTTGCGGATCCCAGGCGAGCGGTACGGCGTCGCCGATGGCGACGGGTTTGGCGAAGAAGTCGGAATCGTCGACGATGACGGTGAAATCGTCGATGCCGGCGCCGGTTACCGACAGCTTCACCGTGGCGCCGCGATATTCGATGTTGGAGACGATGCCGGTGAAGCCGAGGCCAGGCGAGGGCGCGTCGCCGATGCGCACATGGTCGGTGCGGATGGCAATGTCGATCGGCGCGCCCGCGTCCTGGCCTTGCCCACAGGCGGCGAGCGAGCCACCGCCATTGACGTCGAAGACGACCATGCCGTCGCGCGCGCCGGTGACCCGGCCGGAGATGACATTGTGATCGCCCATGAAGCGGGCGACAAAGGCCGTGGCCGGCCGCTCGAAGACGTCGCGCGGCGGTGCCGCCTGTTCGATGCGGCCGTCATTCATCACCACGATCAGGTCGGCGAGCGCCATCGCCTCCTCCTGGCTGTGGGTGACATGGACGAAGGTGATGCCGAGCGAGGTCTGCAATTTTTTCAGCTCGGCGCGCATGCGGATCTTCAGGAATGGGTCGAGCGCCGACAGCGGCTCGTCGAGCAGCAGCGCTTCCGGCTCGGTGATCAGGGCGCGGGCCAGTGCCACGCGCTGCTGCTGGCCGCCGGAAAGCTGCGCCGGCCGGCGCGTCGCATAGGCCTCCATCTGCATCAGCTTCAGCATGTCGAGCGCCTTGGCGCGGCGCTTTTCCTTGTCGACGCCCTTCATCTTCAGGCTGAAGGCGACGTTGTCGATAAGGTCGAGATGCGGGAACAGCGCATAGGACTGGAACATCATCGCCGTGCCGCGCTTGGCCGGCGGCAGGTCGGTGACGACGGTGTTGCCGAGCCGGACATCACCAGACGAAATGCTTTCGTGGCCGGCAATCATCCGTAGCGTCGAAGTCTTGCCGCAGCCGGAGGGACCAAGCAGGCAGCAATAAGTGCCCGCCGGTATCTTCAGGCTGATGTCCTCGACGGCGGTCGTGGTTCCATAGACTTTCGAAACGGACACGATGTCGATCTCGGCGGCTTTGGACATTCAGGCTCCCCGTTTGGTCGCATTAACCAAAGCATCATGCGTGCCAATCTCGGGATGAACGGACAAGTCTTTGAATTGTCTGGAAAATCAGGATTTACGGCTGTTGCCTATCCGGGAGGCCGTCTTGTGCATTGCACAAATTATGGGCGATTGTGCGCGATCTGCACAAGAATCGTATGCAATTTTTTTTGCCTTCGTGTTCACTTTGCCTCTCGTGCGGGAAGGACGAGTCGCGTTAGAAGAGGGCGGGAACACCATCGCCATGAATATTGCCGATCAGATCTATTCCGCCACCGACAGCGCCAATCAGGATCGCGCTCAGGCGATCCGCGACAATCTGCGCGACGCCATCGTCGACCGCCGGCTGGCGCCGGGCACCAAGCTTTCGGAAGGCGAGGTCGGCACGCTGTTCGACGTGTCGCGCACCGTGGCGCGCGCTGCCTTGCAGATGCTGTCCTTCGAAGGGCTGGTGCGCACCGAGCGCAACCGCGGCGCCTTCGTCGCCAACCCTTCGCCCGAGGAGGCGCGCCAGGTCTTCGCCTCGCGCCGGTTGATCGAACCGGGCATTGCCATTGCCGCCTGCGGACGCGTCACATCAGCCGACATCGTCGCCTTCAAGGCGCAACTCGACGAGGAAGGCCGCTTCATCGCCGAGCGCGGCCCGACCGCGCGGCGTTCCGAGATCAAGGCGTCAGGCGATTTCCATCTGCTGCTGGCCTCCGTCGCCGGCAACGCCATTCTGCAACGCTTCATGGAGGAGCTGGTCGCGCGCTCCTCGCTTGTTATTGCGCTTTACGGACGGTCCGGCGTGTCAGCCTGCGGGCACAGCGAGCACACGGAAATTGTCGGTGCACTGGAGAGCAGCGATTGCGAGCGGGCAAGCCGCTTGATGCTGCACCACATCGATCACATCGAGGCCGATCTCGACCTTCGCGTCAGGGCCGGCCCAGCGCTCCGCGAGGCTCTCAAGTTCTGACCGCTAGTTTTCGTCGTCCGTGTGAGCGGGCGCTGGCTGCCCCGCTGCCTTGCGGCGCAGCATCTTGGTCAGCTTCCAGATTGTCGGGCTGTTCTTGACGAAGGCCTTCAGCCGCGCGCCCTGGCGCAGCGTCTGCGCCAGCGCGCGGCCCTTCAGCGTCAGCGGCACCAGCACCTCGAAATGCCGGGTTTCGATATCGCACCATTGCCGCTTGTAGGGCTCGTCACCGACGGAGAAATCATAGACGGCAAAACCCTTCTCGCAGGCTTCCTGGATGTTGTCGAAGAACAGGAAATCGCCGGGACTGCTGTGCGCGAGATCGTCCTCGGCGATCGCGCCGAACTCACAGATCAGGCGCTTGCCGGAACGGCTCGATCCGGTGACGGCGCGCAGCTTGCCGGCAACCTCCAAGCCATGCAGCACGAAAGAGGGCGTGTCCTCGGCCAGGGCTTGCGTGAACAGCCCTCGGAAGAAGTCGCGGGTCTGATCGTCGCCGAAGACGTTGGCGATGCCCATCTTGCGGAAGCGCTGCTCCTTCATTTCGAAGAAGGCGTCGAGCAACCTGTCCACCTCGTCTGAGGTGTGTGCCTCGATGCGCCGGTGGCTGCCGACGACCTCGAACTTGCGCGTCTGCGAACGATGTTTCTTGCGTTTGCGCTTGCCGCTGGCGCGCAGCAGCAAGGCATCGAAGCCACCGGCAAGATCGACGGCCAGCGAAAGATTGGGGCTGGCGAAATGGTCGAGCGATGCGAGCGGATTGGCGATGCCGTCGAGATCGGGCAGCAACCGTTCCAGCGCGATGAGATCGATGTTGGGGCGGGCCTTGGCGATGGCGGCAAACATCGAGCGGATGGCCGTGATGTCAGCCCTGGCCAACCATTGCCGGTCGGCCGCTGCGAAATTACCATTGGCATGGCGGCCGCCCATGAAACGGGCAACCCGGAACGGCCCCTGGCTTACGACCTCCAGCGCCAGCGCGAAGACCGGCTTGCCTTCAAGAGAGAGCGTTGCGACGAGGAGATCGGGCTTGAGCTCAGCGGCCCAGTTCAGGATCCATGTCGCGCCCTGAGCCGGCGCATAGAGCGCCGAGCTGCAAAACCCCGCATAGGCCGCGAGCCCTTCGGCTGCGGCAACGGAAACCGATAGCACCTCGGCATCCTTCGGCAGGGCGCGTGGCGAAGCTTCGGTCGCCGCAAGCCGATTGCCGTCAAATGACGCCATTGCGTCAACCATACCTCAATCCTTAAGGCGTATTGATCCCGATTTGGGGGAGCGCTCAGGCGTGTTCCGTGCTTGGATCAGCCTAGGCGCAAAAGGTGAATGAATGATCGACGGTGGGGAGGCAATCCGGAAGCTGGCGCTCAATTTCGCGCGCTATACCGGCCTCGCACCGCTGGCCAGACCGTTTGTCGGCGGCATCGGCGCCATCCTGATGCTGCACCGCGTGACGGCGACACCGGAGAAGCCAAACAGCGTCAACCGTCACCTCAACATCGCGCCCAGTTTCCTCGACGCGGTGATCGCCGGCATGAAGGCGGACGGCTATGCCTTCGTCTCGATGGACGAGGCCGTGGAGCGTATCAAGGCAGGCGGCAAGGGCGGCCGGTTCGCCACCATCACCGCCGACGATGCCTATCGTGACAACATGACCGAGGCCCTGCCGGTGCTGGAAAAGCACGGGGCGCCGATCACCATCTATGTCGCGCCCGGCCTGATCGACGGCACCGCCGATCTGTGGTGGGACGTGGCTGAGGACATCGTCAATGCGTGCGACCGCCTCACGCTCGCGACCTCGAACGGTCCAACGGTGATCGATTGCGCGACCCCCGCCAGGAAAACCCAGGCCATAGCCCGGCTGCACGCCTACCTCGCCACCGAGATCCGCGAGGAGGATTTGCGGACCGTGCTGCGTGATCTCGCCGCTGCAAATGGTGTCGACGCCGATGCGCCGCGCCTGCGGACACTGATGAACTGGGATGAGATTCGCACCGTCGCCGCGCATCCGCTGGTGACGATCGGCGCCCATACGATCAACCACAGCAATCTGAAGCGGCTTTCCGAGGCCGATGCACGCCACGAAATCGGCGCTGTAAAGGACATGTTGCGGGCCGAACTCGGCAGGGAACCCAGCCATTTCGCCTATCCCTATGGCTATGCCAGCGCTGTCGGCTGCCGCGAAGTCGGCTTTGTCCGTGACGCCGGCTATACCTCCGCCGTAACCACACGCCATGGCGTGCTGCGCGCCGAACATGCCGGCTTCCTGCAGGCCTTGCCGCGCATTTCGATCAATGGCCGCTATCAGAACCTCGCCCACATCCGCACCATGCTGTCGGGTGTGACGACGCCGCTCGCCAATGCCGGCAAGATGCTCGTCACCATCTGACCGACCGGCAGGCCTGATATCGAAGATCTACCTCCGACACATCCGCAAACTGTCAGCACTTATGGAAGTAGCGGTAGGTGTCTGGCGCGCTCATCCATTTGAGGTTCGCCGTCAACCCGCCATGCGCGTTGATCCAGCCGCGGATGTCGGATGCGTAAGCGTTCCACAACACGCCGGTCATGTCGGTGCGGTGGGCGAGGTGGAAGCCGAAGCTCGCCGCCGGCATCACGCATATGCGGCTGCGGGGGATATAGCCGAGCAGCACCGTGCAGGCGGACTGGCACTTGCCGACAATGCGCACATTGACGCCACGCGCCGCCAACGCTTTCCAGCGCTGGCTGTAGGCGGCGACGCTGCCGCCATGGTCGTCCGAGACGTTGATGGTTTCGGCTGCCGCGATCGACGCGGTGAGCGAGGCGAGTAGAAAAAACAGTCCCGCGACCATCCCTTTCAGCATGCCGGCCTCCCCAGGTGAGCACCGTCAGGATAGTCCTTTGCTCGTTGGCTGATGAATCACGATCCTGTTTTTGATGCGTGATCCCGGCGAACCGGCGCAGGCTGGTTCAGCTTTTCGCCCGCGGCTCCAGCATCAGCCACTTGATGATGCCCATCGCCGGCAGCACCCAGAGCAGGCCGCTGAACAGGAAGAACAGGAATTGCACCAGCGGACCCGATTCCGACAGCCGGGCGACGGCGAAGACCGATGCGACCAGCGCGTAGATGATGACCAGTGCCACCAGCAGGAACATTCCGATCAGCTTTTTCAGGCGAATGGGCATGGCTTGGCCTCGTTGATCGCTATCGCTTAGGCCGAACGCAGGACACGTGCAACCCGCCACATCAGGCGCGACGGCGTGCCGCGCTGCACGGTCTTGCCAGCACGGATGCGATGGTTCACCAATCTGCCACCTCAACCTACCGGGAACAAGATCATGGCTGCCATATCAGCCGCCGCGCCATACGTTGCCCGCGACCGCGACCTGTACAACCGGGCGATGGTGCGCGGCTGGCTTTACGTCGTGCTTCTGGTGCTGTTCGCGCTGGTGCTGGTCGGCGGCGCCACCCGGCTTACCGAGTCCGGTCTTTCGATCACCGAATGGCAGCCGATCCACGGCGTCATCCCGCCGCTCAACGACACCGAGTGGCAAGAGGAATTCCAGCGCTACCAGCAGATCCCGCAATACACCGAGCTCAACAAGGGCATGAGCATCGAGGCGTTCAAGTCGATCTTCTGGTGGGAATGGGCGCATCGTTTGCTGGCGCGCAGCGGCGGCTTGGTCTTTGCCTTGCCGCTGCTGGTCTTCTGGGTGAGCCGCCGCATCGAGCGCGGCCTTGGGCCGAAACTCGTCGGCATTCTGCTCCTCGGCGGCCTGCAGGGCGCCATCGGCTGGTGGATGGTCGCCTCCGGCCTGGTCGATCGTGTGTCGGTGAGCCAGTACCGGCTGGCGACGCATTTGACGCTGGCGGCGCTGATCTTCACTGCCACCATGGTCGTTGCGCGTGGCTTGGCGCCGCATTCCGAGCCTGCGGCCGATCGTTCGACACAGCGTCTGGCCGGCTTCATCGTGCTTCTGGCGCTGATCCAGATCTATCTCGGCGGACTGGTCGCCGGGCTCGATGCCGGCTTGAGCTACAACACCTGGCCGCTGATGGATGGCAAGATCATCCCCGGCGATCTGCTGATCCTCGAGCCGGCATGGCGCAACTTCTTCGAGAGCCCGAAGACGGTGCAGTTCATCCACCGGCTCGGCGCCTATACGGTCTTCGCCGTCGCGCTCTGGCATATGATCGCCACGCGTCGGCGGCTGCCCGGCTCAACCCATGCCCGCCGTGCGACGCTGTTGTTTGTGCTGGTGCTGGTGCAGGCCTCGATCGGCATCGGCACGCTGCTGATGCATGTGCCGCTGCATATGGCGCTGACACATCAGGGGTTTGCGCTGATCGTGCTGGGCTTTGCCGCCGCGCACTGGCGCGGCACCAAGGGGGCTTACCCCTTGCCGCAATAGATCTCGGTCAGGAGCTGATCCCGAGCCTTATCGGCCGTCACATCCAGAATTCGTTGGATTGCGTGGTTTTCTCGCCGTCGAATTCCGCCTGGCGCACAGCGGCTGCGGACGGCGTTGACTGGCTCTGAGCGGCTTTCGCTGCCTTGTCGGCGTCGGCGGCTCTGAGAGCATCGAGCTTGGCCTGGGCCGTGGCGATATCCTGCTGCACCTGGGCAGCCTGAACCTGATCCTTGATCGCCTTGGCCTGGTCTTCCAGATCCTGAATCTGCTTTTCGAGCGCGGCCTCCTGGGCTGCATTGCTCGAGGAACTGGACGAGGAATACTGGATTGCGGAGGACGAACCCGAGATCGCGCTGACCATGACAAATCCTTGAGGTGGGAGCCAGGACATGGTCAGTAGCCGATCATGGTAAATAAGTGTTTACCAATACCCTCGCTTGATCAGAAACTTGCCCGCACAGCCCGGATCGCCTGGGCGATCGACAGTTCGCGGTTCTCCTCGACCGCATTGTCGTCCTCGTGGTGCCAGGCCGCGGACAGGCAGCCATAGGCGATGGCATGGTCCAGTATCGCTGCCGGTGATTGCCCCAGCGTGCTCGCAAAGACTTCGGCCATGTGCGCGATCCGCAGGGGATCGAGGCAGAGTTCGTCACGATCGAGCGGATTGTAGAACATGTTGGCGGCATCGAAGCAGGGATCGCCGAGCACGCCCTTCGGATCGATCACCAGCCAGCCGCGCGGCCCGTGCAGGATGTTGTCGTGGTGGAGGTCGCCATGCAGGGGCCTGACGTCATGCGGATCGTCCAGCAACCGTTCGGCGATGGCGGCGGCCTCGACATAGAGGCTGTCGTCGCTGGCGTCGCGGTCGGTCTTCGCCTTCTTGAACAGGCTGGCGTACCGCTCTCTGAGCGGCTGAAGCTGGGGCGGGAAGGGGGCTTTCCCAGGCAAAAACAGTTTTGCCATGACCTCAGCCGCGATTGTGGTCGCGGCGTTGTCGCCCTGTTCATCGAGAACCCGCGTAAGCAGGGTGTCGCCGCCATATTCGAGCAGCATCGAGTGGCCGTCGCGGCCAAGCAGGCGCACAGCGCCTTCGCCACGCCGCCAGGCCAGGAAATGTTCGCCACGCAATTCGTCGGCGACATCGTCGAAAGGCTTGAGCGCCTTGACGACGGCCGGCGAGCCATCCTCGCGAACAACCTTCCAGATGCGGCTTGAAAAGGTCTCGGCAATGAGTTCGGGCGCGCTGACCTTCCAGCGCGCCGGAAAGGCTGGTGCGTCCATCAGAGGCCGAGCATCAGGTCCATGTTCTGGACGGCTGCACCCGAGGCGCCCTTGCCGAGATTGTCGTAGACCGCCAGCAGCAGCGCCTGCGCGCGCTTGTCGTTGGCAAAGACATAGACCTTCATGCGGTTGGTGCCGTTGTAGATCTCGGGATCGATGTCCGGCATGCGCTCCAGATGCGCATAGGGCGCCACCTCGACCACGCCGCCCTTGATGGCGGCGAAATGGTCGGCAATGGCCGCATGAAGCTCCGCACCTGTCGGCACATGGTCGAGGCTGCCGAGTTGCAGCGGCACGACGGTGATCATCCCTTGCGCGAAATTGCCGACCGCAGGCTGCATGATCGGGTCATGCGACAGTTTTGCGTAGGCCCGCAGCTCGGGCACATGCTTGTGCTGCAGGGTGAGGCCATAGGGTACGAACTCCGAGGCGTCCTCGCCCTTGGCGACATAATCCTCGATCATCGGGCGTCCGCCACCCGAATAGCCCGAAATACCGTTGACGGTGATCGGGAAATCGGCCGGCAGCAGGCCAGCGGTGACCAGCGGCCGCAGCGCTGCGATCGGTCCTTGCGGCCAGCAGCCGGGATTGGCGACGCGCTTGGCGGTGGCGATGGTCTTCGCCTGATCCTTGTCCATTTCGGCGAAGCCGTAGGCCCAGCCTTCGGCGACGCGATGCGCGGTCGATGCATCGATGACTTTGGTGGTGTCGTTGGCGATCAGCGAAACGCTTTCCTTCGCCGCATCGTCGGGCAGGCACAGGATCGCGACATCGGCGGCATTGAGGAATTCGGCGCGCGCCGCCGTTTCCTTGCGGCGCTCGGTGGGAATGGAAATGATCTCCAGGTCGCCACGCTCGGCAAGCAGCGCGCGGATCTGCAGGCCGGTTGTGCCGTGTTCGCCGTCGATGAAGATTTTCGGTTTCATGACCTGATCAAATTCCCTGATATTTCAACACTATATGCCGTTGCCGTGATTCACCGCGGCACCGTTGTGGTTGCCGTTGTTCATCTCTACCTGCCGTGCCTTCCGCTCCGCCAGCAGGCCGAGATACTGCATGGCCACCATCGAGCCGGCAATCGCCGTTATATCGGCGTGATCATAGGCCGGCGCAACCTCAACGACATCGGCGCCGACAATATCGATCTGGTTGAGCTGGCGCAGCGTCGACAGGATCTTCGCCGAGGACGGTCCTCCGGCCACCGGCGTGCCGGTTCCGGGCGCATAGGCCGGGTCGAGGCAGTCGATGTCGAAGGTCAGATACGTTTTCTTGCCGCCGGTGCGGTCGACGATGGCGTAGGCGATGTCGGAAGCGCGCATCTCCTCGATCTCGTGGCCGTAGAGGATCTTGATGCCGAACGTGTCGGGCGCGTGCGTGCGGATGCCGATCTGGATCGAGCGGTCTGGATCGATGATGCCTTCCTTGACCGCGCGACCGACGAAGGATCCGTGGTCGATGCGCTTGCCGTCATCCTCCCACGTGTCCTGATGCGCGTCGAATTGCACCAGAGCGAGCGGTCCGTGGATGGCGGCATGCGCCTTGAGCAGCGGCCAGGTGACGAAATGGTCGCCGCCGAGCGTCAAAAGGAAGGCGCCCGACTTCAGGATCTTAGTCGCTTCGCGCTCGATCGTGCCGGGCGTCTTCTGATGGTTGCCGGAGTCGAGCAGGCAATCGCCATAGTCGACCACGGCGAGATGCTCGAACAAATCGCGCGAGAACGGGTACTGCGGATCATTGTCGAGGATCGCCGAGGCGCGGCGTATAGCCTGCGGCCCGAAACGGGCGCCGGGCCGGTTGGTGACGGCGGCGTCGAAGGGAATGCCCCACACCACCGCATCGGCGCCCTTCACGTCCTTGGTGTATTTGCGCCGCATGAATGACAGCGCGCCGGAATAGGTCGGCTCAAGGGCGCCGCCCGTTTTGGAGCGGGCGGTGAAGGCGTGGTCGATGTTCTTGGTCGCCATTACGGGTCCTCGTTTTCATCGGGGTGCAACAACTACAGAACCGGCATGGAAGATGCCAGTCACAGCTTGGCGAGACGAAACGGCGCCGCCCGGGTGCCACGACAAGACAGGATTTGTCCCATCATGACGCAGACCGCGTTTCTTAATCCGTCCGATGCCGTGGTGTCGACCCACACCGGCACGGTCGCCGGCGAACGCTTCCAGGTTCTCGATTCGTGGCGCGGCATCTGCGCCCTGCTGGTGGCGCTGTTTCATTTTCCGACCGCTTCCGCGATCTCGCAGAGCAGCTTCATCGGTTCGTCCTATCTTTTCGTCGACTTCTTCTTCGTCCTTTCCGGCTTCGTCATCGCCAGCAGCTACGCCGAGCGGCTGAGCCAGCCGGCACAGGTCGCCCGCTTCGCTTTGGTGCGGTTCGGCCGTATTTACCCGCTGCATCTGCTTATGCTCGCCGCTTTCGCCGGTTTCGAACTGCTGCGGCTGGTGCTGCCGCAACTGCATGGCACCGGCGCTGCCCCCTTTACCGGCGGTTTCGACCCTAGGAGTCTGCTGGCCAATCTGCTGCTGCTGCAAGGGATGGGCTTCGAAGATCAACTGACCTGGAATGCGCCGAGCTGGAGCATTTCGGCGGAGTTCTTCGCCTATCTCCTGTTTGCAGGCGTGGTCTTCATCGCCGGCGCGCGTGCCTGGGTATGGTTCGTTGCCGCCGCTGTCACCGCGCCGCTGTTTCTGCTCGGTTTCTCCACGCATCATATGGATGTGTCCTACGATTTCGGCTTCATCCGCTGCCTCTACGGCTTCTCGCTCGGCGCCCTGCTGGCGTGGTTTCAGCATGATTCCATTGCAGGCGCGCGACACCTCCTCGCCAGGAGCGGCCCGCGGCTCAGCTGGACCCTTGCCGAAATCGTCATGGTGGCGGTCATCGTGCTTTTTGTCTCGCTGGCGGGCAGCAATGATTTCGGCATCGCCGCGCCCCTGGTGTTTGTCCTGGCGCTGTTTCTCTTTGCCCATGAAGGCGGCTGGATTTCTGCCTTGCTGCGAACGCCGTTCATGCTGACGCTCGGCGCGCTGTCCTACTCCATCTACATGGTCCACCTCTTCATCCAGACGCGCCTGATCAACGTTGCCGGGCTCGTCGAGCGCAAGCTCGGCCTCGGCTTCTTCGGCGACATCGTGCTGCGCGGCGAACCCACGATCGGCTTCGGCGCCGGCTGGGCCGGGACCGTGGCGATCGTCGTCATGCTCGTTGCCACCATCGCCGCGTCATGGATCACCTGGCGCCTGGTCGAAATGCCTGCGATGGCGTGGTTCCGCCGGCTCTCGAAGCGCATCTGACGCCGGCTTCTTGCGAAAGCCGCTAGCCGGCTTCGTTCACCCACCTGTCACGGGGATCGCCTATTCCGGCTTCGATCCGGCAAGGAGCGATTCTCGATGCGGACAATCTGGCTGAGCCTTCTGCTTTCCACGGCATTCGCGGTCGCCTCCGGTCAGGTCTCGGCCGGCGAAAGCCACGCCAGGCAGATCCTTGACCGCTTCGAGCATGCCAACCAGTGGCGTGACCATGTCATGGTGGCCGCGCACCGGGCCGGCAGCATGCAGGCCGGCAAGACGCTCTATGCGGAAAATTCGCTGGCTGCCGTCGAAGGCTCGATCGCCATGGGCGCCGAGATTGTCGAGGTCGATATCAGGCGTTCCAAGGATGGCGAGCTCGTCGTCATGCATGACAGCTGGCTCGACCGCACCACGACCTGCATGGGCGAGGTGGTCAAATACACGCTGGCTGAACTGAAGACATGCCGGTTGGTGGTCGAGGGCACGCGCGCCGTCACCGACGAGAGGGTCTCGACACTGCGCGAGATGCTGCTGGCGACCAGGGACAGGATCCTCATCAATCTCGACAACAAACTCGAAGTCGGCGACCTCCCGGGCATGATCGCCGTGGCGCGCGATCTCGGCATGGCCGACCAGGTCATCGTCAAGGAGAACCTCTGGAACCAGAACCGGATCACCACGGTCAAATCAGCCATGGCCGCCATCGGCGGCGGCTTCCAGTTCATGCCGATCATCGCCGACGACGCCGTGCACGATGCCGGTTTCGCCGAAACGGTCGACTACGCATTTGCGCCGCGCGCCATCGAACTGATCAACTGGCGGGCGGGCGCCGAAACGCTGACCGAAACCGGCGGACCGCTGTTCAGCACGCGCATGCGCGCGGCAGCGGTGCGCGGCAACTGGCACATCTGGGCCGACACCTACGCCATCGTCAACAAGCCGGGCGGCTTCCTCGCCGGCGGCCGTGGTGACGAACTGGCGGTGCAGGCCAGCCTGCCGCGCGAAGCCTGGGGTTTCTGGGCCGATCGTGGTGCCACCATCATCCAGACCGACGAGCCGAAGGCGGCCATCGACTGGCTGGCGGCGAACGGCTATCGCGTGCCTTATGCCGGGACGGGCGAACGCGTTGAGCCCGCCGCGACTGCCAGCATCAATTGATTTGCCCGTGATCGGCGTCCCGGCCTAGTTGTCGCAGGCTGGCCTCTCCTGACGGAACGGTGTCAGTGAAAACCCGTTATCCATGGGTATGCCTGACACCATGGTTTTCAAGCCCCGCGCCGCCTATGCCGCCACCGTCGCCGCGACCAGTCTCGGTTTCGTGGTGGTGCAGCTCGATGTCTCCATCGTCAATGTCGCGCTGAACAGGATCGGCGCGGCGCTGTCGATGGGCATAGGCGGCCTGCAATGGGTGGTTGACGCCTACACGCTGGCCTTCGCCTCGCTGCTGCTCGCCGGCGGCGCGCTCGGCGACAGGATCGGCGCCCGCCGTGTGTTCGTCGGCGGCATGGCATTGTTCAGCATCGCTTCGCTGGTCTGCGGCCTGGCGCAGAGCCCTTGGGTGCTGATCGCGGCGCGCGCCGTGCAAGGCGCGGGCGCGGCCTTGCTGATGCCGTGTTCGCTGGCGCTGCTCAACCGTGCCTATGCGTCGGACAAGCCGCGCCGGGCGCGTGCCGTCGGCCTGTGGACAGCGGCGGGCGGCATCGCGCTTTCGGCCGGGCCGGTGCTCGGCGGCTTCATGGTCGCGTCGCTCGGCTGGGCCAGCATTTTTCTGGTCAACCTGCCCATCGGCGCTCTCGCCATCTGGATGGCCTACCGATTCCTTGAGGAAACACCGCTGAAGGCCGAGAAACCGCCGATCGACTTGGCCGGGCAGGGGCTTGTCGTGCTGACACTGTTTTCGCTGACCGGCGCCTTCATCGAAACCGGATCGTCAGGCTGGACTTCCTTGCCGGTCATTGGCGGATTGATGTTGGCGGTGGTGGCTGGAAGCCTGTTCCTGCTGGTCGAGAGCTGGAGCAAGGCGCCAATGTTTCCGTTAAAGCTGTTTGCCAGCCGCATCCCGGCGGTGACGAGCCTCGTCGGGCTGGCGGTCAACCTGACGCTCTACGGCACGATCTTCATGCTCAGCCTCTACTTCCAGAAGGAAAGGCATTTTTCGCCCGAGATGACCGGGCTCGCCTTCCTGCCCTTCATGGCGGCGGTCACCGTGTCGAATGTCGCCGCCGGACGCATCGCGGCGACCTATGGCTCACGCTTGCCGATGGCGATCGGCCTGCTTCTCGGTGCGGTCGGTTTCGGCCTGATGGCGCCGATCCAGGCCGATACATCCTACCTGTCGCTGCTGTGGCGGCTGCTGTTCCTGCCGATCGGCATCGGTCTCGCCGTGCCCGCCATGACCACGGCGCTGTTGTCGTCCGTGCCGACGGCGATGTCGGGAACAGCTTCGGGCGTGCTCAATACAGTGCGCCAATCGGGTGGAGCGATCGGCGTCGCGCTGTTTGGCTCCGCTTTGGCGCTGGGCACGATCCAGGGCATGCAGATTGCTTTCCTCGCCTCTGCGCTCGCGGTGGCGTTCTCGGCAGTCTGCGCGTTCCTGTTCATAGGCGACGCCGACCATTCCGCCGGATAAGGACGCGCAAATGCAAGAAGGCCGCCCGGAGGCGGCCTTTTCGATTGCCGAAAGCGGCGACGTAAAGCGCCGCACGCATTAAGCGGCCTTTCGCCCCTTGATCGCCGTCGACCAGGCGTGAACCGTGATCGCTCCCGTGGCGCTTGCCGGCAGTCTGTCCTTTAGTCGGCGTTTCAGCTCCGCGCTCTCCGCATCCGACAGCTTTCCGACGATTCCGCTCGGGCTGCTCACGACCATGGATAGCCAATAATCGTCGAAGTCAGCGAAGGTGCGTTCGACGACAAGCTCGCGCGTCTCGACATCGCGGATGCCGAGCTCCGCCCAAAGCGCCTTCAGCGCCGCGAAACGCGAGACCTCCGCGCTCGGCGGACGTGCGGCCGGTTTGCCCATCGCGTCCATCTCCTCCCACAAATGCTGCGTAGGGGTGCCGCCGCGCATGACGTCCCAGGTGTAGGACGCGACAATGCCGCCGGGCTTGGTGACGCGGAGCATTTCCGAGGCGCCCTTGCGCGGATCGGGGACGAAGAACAGCACCAGCGCCATCACCGCGACGTCGAAGCGGTTGGCGTCGTAGGGAAGGGCCATCGCATCGCCAATCGACAGCTCGACCTGCTTTGCCGAGATTTTTTGCCGAGCAGTCGCAATCTGCGCGTCGGAGGGATCGATCGCGCACACGGACGAAGGGGCGGACTTCGCTAGAATGAGCTCAGTGAACGCGCCGTTGCCGGCACCGACATCAACCCAGGCCCGTCCGGAGTCCGGCGCCAGCCAGTCGAGGAACAAAGCCCCGGCGGATCGGCTCCAGGGAGCCATGAAGCGCTCGTAAGCCGCGCCGTCGGTGAATTTGATCGGTTCGGGTGACGACATCTGAGATATCCCCTTAGAATTACCTATCCAGATATCCTTTGGACCGGAAAGGCTGGTCCCTGTTTCGTAGCATCGTGCCGCGCCGCGCGCGACTTGCTTTCCTCGCCTCCGCGCTCGCGGTGGCGTTCGCGGCAATCTGCGCGTTCCTGTTCATCCGCGATGCGGACCATTCAGCCGGGTAGCATGCCAAATGCAAAAAGGCCGCCCGAAGGCGGCCTTTTCGATTGTCCAAAACTGCGGAGCGCTTAGCGCTTCGAGAACTGGAAGCTGCGGCGGGCCTTCGCCTTGCCGTACTTCTTGCGCTCGACGACGCGGCTGTCGCGGGTCAGGAAGCCACCCTTCTTGAGCACGGCGCGCAGTGCCGGCTCGTAGTAGGTCAGCGCCTTCGAGATGCCGTGACGAACCGCACCGGCCTGGCCGGAGAGGCCGCCGCCGACGACGGTGGCGACGATGTCGTACTGGCCTGCACGGTTGGAGGCGATGATCGGCTGGTTGAGGATCATCTGCAGGACCGGACGCGCGAAATAGGTCGCGAATTCCTTGTCGTTGACGACGATCTTGCCGGAACCCGGCTTCACCCAGACGCGCGCAATGGCGTTCTTGCGCTTGCCGGTGGCATAGGCGCGGCCCGACTTGTCGAGCTTCTGGACGTGGACGGGGGCTGCCGGCTGGGTATTCGTGTTGCCGGTGGCGGCGCCCAGTTCTGCGAGCGAGGAAAGCTCAGCCATCTTATGCGACCTTCTTGTTCTTGGAATTCAGCTTGGCCACGTCGAGGACTTCTGGCTGCTGGGCGACATGCGGATGCTCGGCACCTGCATAGACGCGCAGGTTCTTCATCTGGCGACGGCCGAGCGGGCCACGCGGGACCATGCGCTCAACGGCCTTCTCGACGACACGCTCGGGGAAACGACCCTCGAGCAGCTGGCGCGCGGTGCGCTCCTTGATGCCGCCGGGGTGACCGGTGTGCCAGTAATAGACCTTGTCGGTGAACTTCTTGCCGGTGAACACCACCTTGTCGGCATTGATGACGATGACATTGTCGCCGTCGTCGACATGCGGGGTGAAGGTCGGCTTGTGCTTGCCGCGAAGATGATTGGCGATGACAGTGGCGAGACGACCAACGACGAGACCTTCGGCGTCGATCAGGATCCACTTCTTCACCACATCCGCAGGCTTCTGCGAAAAGGTTGTCATGTTTTCTGCTCTCGGTTTGGACCTTCCCCAATCCACTAACGATAAGGAAGGCGTTTCTTGTTGCTTGGATTGGCGATGAGACGCTTGCCCGCCGCCAATAACAAAACGGCGGCCTTTGCGGGCCGCTGCTTCGTGAGGGCTTATAGGCGAGGGTCGGGATCGCGTCAAGGCGTGGGAAAAGGCAACTGTCTATAAAGATTAAGCAAAAACAATAGGTTGAGTAAAAGGTATTATTTTACCACATCGCTGTCCCGCTTCGGCGGGATCGAATAGGTGCCCGTGGCATGCGCGATCGTCTGGCCTTCCAGGCCCGCGACGATGTCGATGTCGAACACCATCAGGCTCTTTCCCAGCTTCAGGATGCGGCAATGGCCATCGATCGGCCCGGCCTCGGCCTTGCGCACGAAGTTGATGTTGAGGTTGGTGGTGACCGAGAGCGCATCCGGCCCGGCATGTGAGAGCACACAAACATAGCCACCAATGTCGGCCAGCGTGAACAGGGCAGGGCCTGACACCGTTCCGCCGGGACGCAGATGCCGCTCATTGGCATTGAGCCGCACGATGCAGCCCCCGGGAAACACGTCGATCGCCTCATAGGCGGCGGAACTCTCGTTGAGTTGCGGAAACACGGTCGCCATCAGCGCATTGACTTGCGCTGCGTTCAGCACCGGCTTGAGGTTGGTCTGGGCGGGCATGTCGGTCTCTCGGTTTACTCTTGGCCTGTATGAGCGCAGCGGAGTGTTTCTGGCAACATCTTCATCCTGCTGGCGCAAGCGATGGGTGTTGGATGAAACCCGATCCGATATTAGATAGTCTGCCAACCCGACCGGAATCGTGGAGACCTTAGCCATGGCCGAAATCCTTGCCATCAAACCTGCTGCAGTTGAAGGTCCGGTTGTCGCACAACTGGGCAAGGGCGTGCTGCGCCTGACGATCGCCAATCCACCCGCCAACGCTTTGTCGCTGGCGGTGATGGCGGCGCTGACGGCGGAACTAGAGCGCGCCAAGGCCAACAAGGCTGTTCGTGTCATCGTGCTGTCGGCGGCGGGAAAAGTGTTCTGCGCCGGCCATGATCTCAAGGAAATGACGGCGCGCCGTGCCGACGCCGATCGCGGCAAGGCCTTCTTTGAAGAGACCTTTGCCGCTTGCGCCGTGCTGATGCAGACGATCGTGCGCCATCCCAAGCCGGTGATTGCCGAAGTCGACGGCCTGGCGACCGCCGCCGGGCTTCAATTGGTCGCGAGTTGCGATCTGGCGATCGCCTCGCATGAGGCGACGTTCTGCACGCCGGGCGTCAACATCGGCCTGTTCTGCTCGACGCCGATGGTGGCGCTGTCGCGCAACGTCTCGCGCAAGCAGGCGATGGAGATGCTCCTGACCGGCGAGACGATCGATGCGGCAACGGCCAAGGACTTCGGCCTGGTCAACCGTGTCGTGCCGCGCGAATACCTGAATCAGATCGTCACCAAATACGCGCAAACCATTGCTTCCAAATCATCTTTGGTGGTCAAGACCGGCAAGGAAGCCTTTTACGCGCAGGCCGAAATGGGGCTGGCGGACGCCTATGCCTATACCGGCCGCATCATGGTGGAGAACATGCTGGCGCGTGACGCGGAGGAAGGCATCGGCGCCTTCATCGGCAAGCGCAAGCCGGAATGGACGGACGAGTAGTCGTGCAACCGCGCATCTCCATCATCACCATCGCGACGGACGATCTTGACCGCGCGGTGCGCTTCTACGAGGCGATGGGCCTGAAACGCCATGCCGGCATCACCGACGGTGTCGCCTTCTTCCAGATGGGCGGCGCCATTCTCGGCCTGTTTCCACGCAAGAGCGCCGAACAGGATTCCGGCATCGCCTTCGCCAGGGCGCCTTCCGCCGTCTATCTCGCCTACAACACCCGCTCCGATGCCGAAGTCGATGAGGTGCTCGCCATGGCCGAGAAGGCCGGCGGTAAGATCGTCAAGCCGGCCGGCCGCGCCTTCTGGGGCGGCTGGTACGGCTATTTCGCCGATGCCGACGGCCATGTCTGGGAAGTGGCGCACAATCCGGCCTTTCCGATCGCGGAAGACGGCACGATTTCGCTGCCTAAATGATGATGATCACGTGATGGCCTACCGCAAGCAGCTGACGCGGCTCAAGGCGCCCTATCTCAAGCGCATCCTGCTTGACCCCGAGCGGGTGGCGGACTGGGAAAAATATCCCTGGAACCTGCCGCTGTTTCGCGGCCGCGAGTTCGAGCTCGAGTTCACCACGCCCATCACCATCATCGTCGGCGAGAACGGCACCGGCAAATCCACGCTTCTTGAGGCGATCGGCGCTTTGGCCGGCTATGACGAGGCCGGCGGCGGCAAGGGCTACCGCCCGGTCGACCATTCCAGTGCCATCGACCAGAGCGGCGCCGCTTTGGCGAACACATTCCGTGGCCACTGGCTGCCAAAAGTCACCGCCGGCTGGTTCTTTCGCGCCGAATCCTTCTATTCGGTCGCCCGCTACCTCGATCAGGCGGCGCTGGAAGACCCGTTCAAGCCACCGCCCCCGGACTTCCTGTCCTGGTCGCATGGCGAGGGGTTTATCCGTTTCTTCGAGGAGCGGTGCCGTAGGCAAGGTATCTACATTCTCGACGAGCCGGAAAGCGCGCTGTCGCCGTCGCGCCAGATCGAACTGCTGAAGATGCTGCGGCGCATGGACCAGTCCGGCACTGCGCAAGTGATCATGGCGACGCACTCGCCGCTGCTAATGGCTTGTCCCGGGGCGCAGCTGTTCCGCATCAGCCGGTTTGGGCTCGAGCCCGCCGACTTTCGTGATACCGACCACTTCCGCATGTTGCGCGATTTCAGCAATGACCCGGATGGTTTTCTCGCCGAGGCGTTGTATGAGGACGAGGCATGAATCACGATAGCTACGACAATGCCTATATCGGCGGCATCCTCAATTCGGTGAAGACCATCGCCATGGTCGGCGCGTCCGCCAATGACGTGCGGCCGAGTTTTTTCGTGCTGAAATATCTGCTGGCCAAGGGCTTTTCGGTGATCCCGATCAATCCAGGCCAGGCCGGCAAGGAAATTCTTGGCCGGATGACCTATGCCAGCCTCGCCGACATTCCAGAGCCCATCGACATGGTCGACATTTTTCGCGCCGCAACCGCGGTGCCAGGTATCGTCGACGAGGTGTTGCGGCTCGATCCCTTGCCCAAAGTCATCTGGATGCAGCTTGGCGTGCGCCATGACGAGGCAGCCGCGCGCGCTGAGGCCGCCGGCATCAAGGTGGTGATGAACCGCTGTCCCAAGATCGAATATGGCAAGCTGTCCGGCGAGATCGGCTGGACCGGCGTCAATTCCGGCGTGCTGTCGTCGAAGAAGCCGCTGATGCGCCAGGGCTTCCAGAGTTTTGGCGTGCGCCAGAAATAGGCGCAAAAATATTCCGGGAATAAATGGATTTTATGGTGCGTTCGTCACAGATCGTTCGCCGAAAGGTATTTTCTTCTTTGCATTCGCCTACGGCCTTCGCCAAGAATGCCCGGCGATTTCTAGAGTTTCAAAAAGGGAGGTTTCAGTGACCCGTTCGCCTGGTTTCAACACGCTCGCTGTCCATGCCGGCGCCAAGCCCGATCCGGCCACCGGCGCGCGCGCCACGCCGATCTACCAGACGACCTCCTTCGTCTTCGACGATGCCGACCACGCCGCATCGCTGTTCGGCCTCAAGGCCTTCGGCAACATCTACACCCGCATCATGAACCCGACCCAGGCGGTGCTGGAAGAGCGCGTCGCGGCCCTTGAGGGCGGCACGGCCGCCTTGGCGGTCGCCTCCGGCCACGCCGCGCAGGTCATCGTGTTCCACAATCTGATGCAGCCGGGCGACAATTTCGTCGCTGCGACCAGACTTTATGGTGGCTCGATCAACCAGTTCGGCCACGCCTTCAAGAATTATGGCTGGGAGGTGCGCTGGGCCGACACCAACGACATCTCGACCTTCGAAAGCCAGATCGACGACAGGACCAAGGCGATCTTCATCGAGAGCCTGGCCAATCCCGGCGGCACCTTTGTCGATATCGAGAAGATCGGCGAGATCGCGCGCAAGCACGGCCTGCCGCTGATCGTCGACAACACGCTGGCCTCGCCCTACCTGATCCGGCCGATCGAGCACGGCGCCGACATCGTCGTGCACTCGCTGACCAAGTTCATCGGCGGCCATGGCAATTCGATCGGCGGCGTCATTGTCGATGGCGGCACCTTCGACTGGTCGAAATCGGGCAAATACCCGATGCTGTCGGAGCCGCGCCCCGAATATGGCGGCCTCGTCCTGCACGAAACCTTCGGCAATTTCGCCTTCGCCATTGCCGCGCGCGTGCTCGGCCTGCGCGATCTCGGCCCGGCGATCTCGCCGTTCAACGCCTTCCTCATCCTGACTGGCCTCGAAACCTTGCCGCTGCGCATGCAGCGCCATTGCGACAATGCCGTCACGGTCGCCGGCTGGCTGTCGAACCATCCGAAGGTCGCCTGGGTGAACTATCCCGGCCTGCCCAGCGACAAGAACAACGCGCTGCAGAAGAAATATTCGCCGTTGGGCGCCGGCGCCGTGTTCACCTTCGGCCTCAAGGGCGGCTACGAAGCCGGCGTCAAATTCGTCGAGGCGCTGGAACTGTTTTCGCACCTGGCTAACGTCGGCGACACCAAGTCGTTGGTCATCCACCCGGCCTCGACCACGCACCGCCAGCTTTCCGACGAGCAGAAGGTCAAGGCCGGAGCCGGCCCGGACACGGTGCGGCTTTCCATCGGCATCGAGGATGTCACCGACATCGTCGCCGACCTCGAACAGGCGCTCGCCAAGGTCTGATCGGGGATGGCCGCGTTCCTTTCTGTCGACACCAAAAGCGTCGAACCCGAATCCGGTGCACCGGCGCCGGATCGGCTGATCTCGGGCGATCCGAAGTTCCGCACCTGGAATGTCGAGGACCGGGACGGCGGCCTTTACGCCGGCATCTGGGAATCGACTCCCGGCAAGTGGCGCATCGTCTATGACGAGTGGGAGTTCTGCCACATCCTGTCCGGCGTTTCCGTTATCGCGGAGGACGGTGGGCAAGCGCGCACTGTCAAGTCCGGCGACAGTTTCGTGCTGAGGCCCGGCTTCAAAGGCAGCTGGGAAGTGCTTGAAACGACTCGCAAGGAGTATGTGATCAAGCTGTAGGCATCCGGCTCAGACGACGCGATCGATATCGCCGTCTGAAAATCCGTATCGGGCCATCATCCGCCGATGCCAGTCGCTGCCGAGCAGTTCATCGAGGCAATCATCGATGCGCCGGAGCAGGTCGGCATTATCCCCGGCGATCGCGAAGGCGCCGGCCGATGGCTGTTTTTCAGCCGCGGCTACCTCGACAAGCCCAAGCGGCATTTCGGGTTGCCGCGCCAGATAACCTCGGTGCGCCATGGCAACGCTGGCATAGGCATGCACCACGCCGTCGGCGACAGCCCGCGCTGCATCCGCCTGCGTCGTGAACAGCCTGATCTGGCTGGGTGAGACGCCATTCCGCAATGCCGTGAGATGCTGAACCTGATCGGTGATGACGCCGATCAAGGCGGTGGGATCTTTCGCGATCGATTGATAGCCGTCGAAGCCGCACGGATTGCCTTGCATGACCAGCAACCCATCCTGCAAAGACCAGATCGGTCGGGTGAAGTCGACAATCTGCCTGCGCTCATCGGAGACGAACAGCCCGGTCGTCATGGTCCAGCGGCCGTTCACCAGTCCTGGCAACAATTCGGCGAATTCGGTTCCGATCGCAGTAAAATCCTTGAAGCCAAGCATGCCGCTGACCCTTCGCGCAAGCTCGACGTCACAGCCCGAAACCTCGGCCGATGCGTCGGTAAAGCAAAATGGCGGCTCTTCCAGGAAAGCGAATTTCATTGCGGTCATTGGTTCCGGTGGTCGGGTGTCATGTTCAGGCCAGCTACTTCGCCGGAAACTGGCTGAGGCAGGCTTCCGACGCCTTGTCGTGCGCGGTCAGCAAATCGGCGTCCTGCGCTTCGAGATCGGCATCCGATATCTCGTCGCGATAATACTGCGCCAGGAGGTCGAGCCCCTGCTGGCTGACGCCATAGGTCGGGATTTCGCGGGCAAGGCAGCCGCAAAGGCTGAGCGCACGATCAGCCGAGCCGGTCTTGTGGTTGGTCAGGATGAAATCCTGCGCCGGACAGGCATCGAGAAATGCGCCGAAGTTCAGCTTCTGCTGCGGTTGGTCGCCATGGTTGAAATAGGCGGGCGGCCACTGGCTTTTGCCACTCGCGACATCGCAGCCGATGGAGACGTCCTGGGCGCTTTTCGACAGGGCGAGCCAGGCATCCTCCTTGTCGCCTATTGGATACTCGACTTCCTGCCCGGCAATCGAAGCCGTATAGGCGTCAAGGTCGGCCTGTTTGAAGCCGACGACCTGAAATCGGTTGAACTGGCATTGGCATCCCGTGGCCACCTGTTCCGCTTCGCCCTCGGCCGGCTGCTCGCTCAACTTGCTTTTCTGGCAGGCAGCCACGAAGGCAGCGCCATCGAGCGTCGAGGCTGGAAAGGTGGAAGCGTCGACGTAGCGCGTTCCATCCCAGCCGATCGTCATCTTGTCGGACTGGATGTCGAGAAAGCCGTTCCGCTTGAAAGGACTGAGCCCGATCTTGTCCTGTGGCACCAACCTCGCGCCGGGAATGTCGCCGAGAAACTCGTGATAGCTGTCGCCTTCCAGGACGAACAGGAAGTTGCCGCATTTGATGCCGTCGCAGCCAGGCGCGTAGCGGTAGGCGAAGATTTCCGGGATGCCATCGAGATTGAGGTCGACCTCGATGGCGAAGGACGCCAGCGGCAGGCCCTTCGATCCGGTCTGCCGCTCCAGAAGGCTCATCGCCATTTTCTGGGCGATGGCCATGCTGTTCTCCCAAGGGATGTTTTCCGGCTGCTGGGCGCGCGCCGCCCCCAGGCAGACGCATAGCAATGCCAATGCGAACGCCGTCGCCGGTCTCCAAAACAGTCTCATCGCGCAGCCCCAGGCCCGCGATCGTTCAGAAACCGACAGCGAGCGTTTCCAACCCATGGAAGTGGTAAGTGTCGCGGAAGCGGGGCTGTTCGGCAAGATGCAGTTGCGGATGCCGTTCGAACAAAGTCTTCAGCGACACCTGCAGTTCGAGCCGAGCCAGCGGGGCCCCGATGCAAAAATGGATGCCGGCGCCGAAGGACACGTTCTTCTGGTCGGTTCTATCAGGCCGGAAGACGTGCGGTTCGGCGAAGGCGCGCGGATCATGATTGGCCATGCCGAGCAAAAGCCCGATCGCCTGGCCCGGCTGCACGACGATGCCGGGCGCAATCTCGATCTCCTGATAGGCGTAGCGCATGAACATGTGCAGCGGCGCGTCGAAGCGCAGGCATTCCTCGACGGTGGCAGCAGCCGCTTCCGCCGAGGTGAAGAAGCGTCGCGGATCGCCGCCTTGTGCCAGGATAGAACGCACCGCATTGCCGGTCTGGTGCACGGTCGCCTCGTGGCCGGCATTGAGCAGCAGGATCGCCGAGGACACCATTTCATCCTCGGACAGCTTTTGGCCGTCCTCCTGCGCCGAAATCAGCAGCGACAGCAGGTCGTCGCCGGGATTCTTGCGGCGCTCGGTGACGTAACCGCGCAGGAAATCGGCAAATTGGCTTGCGGCGCGATTGGCCGTCTCTTCGGTTTCGCGCGTGCGGCCATGAATGTACATGGCGACCATTTGATGGGACCGACCTGGCGCGAGACGAAGGCCCGGTTGACCAGCGTTCTCAGCCGCGTGTGCACCGGTGGTTCCAGCTCCAGCATGGAGTTCGCTTCTATGCCGTCGAACGCCTTGAGATGGCTGCGGTCCTCGCCGTTGCCGCGACTGTCGGGAATGCCGGCCGGATTTTGGCGACCGAAGCGGCGGTCGCGCAGCAGCCGGTTAACATCGTCGAAGCCGCCAAAGCACCAGAAGCCGAATTCCTCCCAGAAGAAGGCATTCGCTACGCCATGCAGGAAGCCATAGGCCTCGTACGGGTTCAGGAAGAAAGCCGGCTCGTGCGGGGCGAGCCGCAGCCGGCGGGTGGCTGGATCAAAGGCCAGATAGGGCAGCGTCAATTTGGTCATGCCAGACCCATAGCGCGGCTTGCCAGCCCGTTTCCAGACCGTATGTTGGCGCGCAATACCCCATGAGTTGAGCCAGCCAGTGCGGCTGCGGAAGGTCTGAGCGGATGAATGTGATCGTTGTCGGCGCGGGTATTGCCGGTCTCTCGACGGCATGGTCGCTGGTCAAGGCCGGCCACAGCGTCTCGATCGTCGAACAGGGGCCTATTCCCAATCCACTGGCGGCGTCGGGCGACCATCATCGCGTCATCCGCCGCGCCTACCGCGCCGGAAGCGGCTATGGCCGGCTGATCACCGAGGCCTATCAGGCCTGGGACGAGATGTGGGCCGATCTCGGCGAAAGCCATCTCGATGCGCGCGGTTTTGTCTGCATTTCGCGTGAGCCGGGCGACGAGGCAGAAGAGTACCGCGAGGGCCTGGAAGCGGGGAATTTTCCTTTCGAACTGTTCGAGCCCGACGCCGCGGTCAAGCGCTGGCCTTTCCTTGAGCCGGGCTCGTTCCGCTATGCCTACTATTCGCCGGAAGGCGGCGCGCTCCACTGCCGCAAGATCGCGTCCGGGCTTGCCGCTTGGCTGCGCGCCAACGGCGCCAATGTCTACGAACGGAGCCAGGTGACGAAGATCGATGCCGAGGCGGGCCATATCGTGCTGGAAAGCGGCGAGACCATGCAGGCCGACCGCATCGTCGTCGCCGCCGGTGCCTGGGTGCTGAAACTGTTTCCGGAGCTGGACGGCGAGTTGAAGACCTATCGGACAGCCCTTGCCTATGTCGAACCGCCAGCCGACTTGAAGGCGGCCTGGGAGGTCGCGCCGGTCGTCCTCGATATCGGCGGCGCGGTTGACGGCTACGCGATCCCGATCTCCGGCGGCGCCGGCATGAAATTCGGCTCGGGCCTGCACAAAGTGCCGACCAGCGACGCCGACTGGAACCGTGACCCGGTGGCGGGCGAGGGCAAGGCGATCCGCAACCTGTTTTCGCCACCGATCGCCCGGATCGAGGAATACGCGGTGACCGAGGTCGTCACCTGCGCCTACACCTTCACGGATGACGAGAAATTCTTCGCCTATGAGCGCGGAAAATGCCTCGTTGTATCGGCCTGCTCCGGCCACGGCTACAAATTCGGCGCGGCGATAGGCAGGCGCGTTGCAGCGGCGGTCGGCGATGGTGATGTCGCTGGCCTGAAGCGTTGGCTGCGGGCGGAGGTGGTCTGACCTAATCCTGGCAATGCCTGGGAATATGCACGCGCCGCCAACCGGATGACCCTTCCCTGACCACCACGCGCCGCGCGACGGTCTGGTAGGAGGCAGGCACATCGATAATGCGCCTTTGTTCCGGCTGTATCAGCACCTCCTCGGCAATCTTGTCGTACTGTGCCGGAGTAACGACACGCCGCGTGCGCTCCGGCTGGATCACCACCGTCTCGGCGACGCGTTCGTAGCGTGCCTTGTGCCAGGTCTTGCACAGCACCTTGCGGCCATGGATGACGCGCCATTCCCAGGAATAGCCGCCGTCGTCGACTTGCACCGTGTGATAGACGGTGCGGGTGATGGCGGGCACGACCTCGTAGCTCACCTGCGCCGGGACGGTCATCACCACGCGTTCCCGCGTACCGTAGATGGGTGGGGTGTAGTCGACCTGCTGGCCGGGTGGGCTGACCATCACGTCTTCATAGACCGTGTCGTAAACGGCCGGCGTGCGGACCGGTTCGTAGCATTCGACGGCGCGGCCGCCGGCCGCCGTCTGCGAAGTTGTGCCGAGCATGGCCAGCCCGGCAAATGCGAAGGATGCGCTTCTCCTGAACATGACACTCCCCCTGTTTGAACTGCAGGCATAAGTTCAACGTTGAATTGTAGGGGAGGCGGTCCCGGAGAAAAGCGGTTTCGGCGCATTTCGTTAAGTGACGCGGTTAAGAAACTGCTACGCTGCGGGCCGGTACCGTCTGCCCCAGGCCGGCGCAGGCGTCCGGCGATGCGAATCCTTGGCCGTAAAGCTTGATTCGACTTACCCAGATGGCTAGGACGGGTCGGCCTTGCACAAGGATGAGCCGGCATCCTATCTACGGAATAACGATCCAGTCCCGATTCTGCCCGATCTGCCGGTATTCCGGCGCCGGAATCCCACCGCGAGATAAGAGACATCTGATGAAGAACCCCGTCGAAACCTACATGAACCTCGTTCCGATGGTGGTCGAACAGACCAATCGCGGCGAGCGGGCCTACGACATTTTCTCGCGCCTCCTCAAGGAGCGCATCATTTTCATCACCGGTCCGGTCGAGGACGGCATGGCGACGCTGGTCTGCGCGCAGCTTTTGTTCCTCGAAGCCGAGAACCCGAAGAAGGAAATCAACCTCTACATCAATTCGCCGGGCGGCGTCGTCACTTCGGGCATGGCGATCTATGACACCATGCAGTTCATCAAGCCGGCCGTGTCGACGCTCTGCATCGGCCAGGCCGCCTCGATGGGTTCGCTGCTCCTGACCGCCGGCCACAAGGACATGCGCTTCGCCACACCGAACGCCCGCATCATGGTTCACCAGCCATCGGGCGGCTTCCAGGGCCAGGCTTCCGACATCGAGCGCCACGCCATGGACATCGTCAAGCTGAAGCGCCGTCTCAACGAGGTCTACGTCAAGCACACCGGCAAGACCTACGAGGAGATTGAACGCACGCTCGACCGCGACCATTTCATGACCGCCGACGAAGCCAAGGATTTCGGCCTCATCGACAAGGTCATTTCGTCGCGCGAGCCGCCTGAAGCCGCCGTGGCATAAGGGCTGGGTGGCAGTTGGATGGCACCATCACGCGCTTTTGGCGTCTCTTGCGGCATTTCGGCCACAATTGGCTGTTCCCTCGACGGTCGGGATTGCCTACGTTAAGGCTATGTTGATTTTCGACGGCTTAGCTTTGTGTAGGGTTGCTGCGAATCATTGCCACGTTTTCTGATTTGTGTTTCGTACGGAATACGTTGCGGGAGCCGGGACACTGGCGGCGGCGGATTCCCGCGATAGATAGAATATGCGCCCTTTCAGCCAGACCATCGGCGGGCGGCCATGAAAGGACAGGAAAATGAGCAAGGTCGGCAACAACGGCGGTGACTCGAAGAACACGCTTTATTGCTCGTTTTGCGGCAAAAGCCAGCATGAGGTGCGCAAGCTGATCGCCGGTCCGACGGTCTTCATCTGCGACGAATGCGTCGAGCTCTGCATGGACATCATCCGCGAGGAGAACAAAACCTCGATGGTGAAGTCGCGCGAGGGCGTGCCGACACCGCAGGAGATCCTCAAGGTTCTCGACGACTACGTCATCGGCCAGCCCTACGCCAAGCGCGTGCTGTCGGTGGCCGTCCACAACCACTACAAGCGCCTCGCGCATGCCGGCAAGAACAACGATGTCGAGCTGGCGAAGTCGAACATCCTGCTGATCGGCCCGACCGGTTGCGGCAAGACGCTGCTCGCGCAGACGCTGGCCCGCATCATCGACGTGCCCTTCACCATGGCTGACGCCACGACGCTGACCGAAGCCGGTTATGTCGGCGAGGACGTCGAGAACATCATCCTGAAGCTGCTGCAGTCGGCCGACTACAATGTCGAACGCGCCCAGCGCGGCATCGTTTACATCGACGAGATCGACAAGATTTCGCGCAAGTCCGACAATCCCTCGATCACCCGCGACGTGTCGGGCGAGGGCGTACAGCAGGCACTGCTGAAGATCATGGAAGGCACGGTCGCCTCCGTGCCGCCGCAGGGCGGCAGGAAGCATCCTCAGCAGGAATTCCTGCAGGTCGACACCGCCAACATCCTGTTCATCTGCGGCGGCGCCTTTGCCGGCCTGGACAAGATCATCTCGGATCGCGGCAGAAAGACCTCGATCGGCTTCGGCGCCATCGTCGCTTCGCCGGAGGATCGTCGCACTGGTGACGTGTTCCGCCTGGTCGAGCCCGAGGATCTGTTGAAGTTCGGCCTCATTCCGGAGTTCGTCGGCCGTCTGCCGGTTCTGGCGACGCTGGAAGACCTTGACGAGCCGGCGCTCATCCAGATCCTGACCGAGCCGAAGAACGCGCTGGTCAAGCAGTATCAGCGGCTGTTCGAGATGGAAAATGTCGACCTGACCTTCCACGAGAATGCGCTGTCGGCGATCGCCAAGCGCGCCATCGAGCGCAAGACCGGCGCCCGCGGCCTGCGCTCGATCATGGAAGCGATCCTGCTCGACACCATGTTCGAACTGCCCGCGCTCGAAGGCGTGCGCGAAGTGGTGATTTCGGAGGAAGTGGTGACCGGCAGCGCCCGGCCGCTCTACATCTACTCCGAACAGAAGGAAAAGAAGGGCAATGTCAGCGCCTGATATGGCAACTGACCCCATATTTTTGTGGAACGGCGCCGTTGCGGCGCCGTTTTGCTGTGAAGGGCACACGACGTCAGCGATGGAGTGGATTTGCCGGCGATGTTAACTCTTGATCTTTGCCCTATGTGCATCCACCTAACACTGGAAGGCCGAGGTGCCGAATTCTGTGCTGTAAAACTCCCGTCACAAACGGTGGTAGGCGGAACGATCCTCGGTCGTTAATATGAGATTCGCGGTTGGCCTGATGGTGGCCGCGACATGAAAGGTTGGACAATGGCCAAAATATCCAAGGCTCCCAGCGACGGCGTCTTCGCAGTCCTCCCACTGCGCGACATCGTGGTGTTTCCGCACATGATCGTTCCGCTCTTTGTCGGGCGTGAAAAGTCGATCAAGGCGCTGGAAGAGGTGATGGGTCAGGAAAAGCAGATCCTGCTTGCCACCCAGATGAATGCCGCCGATGACGATCCCGAGCCCGATGCGATCTTCGACATCGGCACGCTCGCCAATGTGCTGCAATTGCTGAAGCTGCCCGACGGCACCGTCAAGGTTCTGGTCGAGGGCGCTTCGCGTGCGAAGATCGTATCGTTCACCGACCGTCCCGATTTCCACGAAGCCCGCGCCACGGCGCTGGTCGAGCCGGAAGAAGAAGAGGTCGAGGTCGAGGCGCTCGCCCGTTCGGTCGTCACCGACTTCGAAAACTACGTCAAGCTGAACAAGAAGATCTCGCCTGAAGTGGTGGGTGCTGCCAGCCAGATCGACGACTATTCCAAGCTCGCCGATACGGTTGCCTCGCATCTCGCCATCAAGATCCCTGAAAAGCAGGAAATGCTGGCCACGCTCTCGGTCAAGGAGCGGCTGGAAAAGGCGATGGGCTTCATGGAAGCCGAAATCTCCGTCCTGCAGGTGGAGAAGCGCATCCGCTCGCGCGTCAAGCGCCAGATGGAGAAGACGCAGCGCGAATACTACCTCAACGAGCAGATGAAGGCGATCCAGAAGGAGCTCGGCGAAGGCGAGGACGGCCGCGACGAGGCCGCTGAGATCGAGGCGCGCATCAAGAAGACCAAGCTCTCCAAGGAGGCCCGCGAAAAGGCGGAAGCCGAGTTGAAGAAGCTGCGGACGATGTCGCCGATGTCGGCGGAATCGACCGTCGTGCGCAACTATCTCGATTGGCTGCTGTCGATCCCGTGGGGCAAGAACTCCAAGGTCAAGCAGGACCTGGCCTATGCCCAGAACGTGCTCGACACCGATCACTTCGGTCTCGACAAGGTCAAGGACCGCATCGTCGAGTATCTGGCCGTGCAGAGCCGTCAGAAGAAGCTGAAGGGGCCGATCCTGTGCCTCGTCGGCCCTCCCGGCGTCGGCAAGACCTCGCTCGGCAAATCGATCGCCAAGGCGACCGGTCGCGAATTCATCCGCATGGCGCTCGGCGGCGTGCGTGACGAAGCCGAGATCCGTGGCCATCGGCGCACCTATATCGGCTCGATGCCCGGCAAGGTCATCCAGTCGATGAAGAAGGCGAAGAAGTCCAATCCGCTCTTCCTGCTCGACGAGATCGACAAGATGGGCCAGGACTTCCGTGGCGATCCGTCGTCGGCGCTGCTCGAGGTGCTCGATCCCGAGCAGAACTCGACGTTCATGGACCATTACCTCGAGGTCGAATACGACCTGTCGAGCGTGATGTTCGTGACGACGGCGAACACGCTGAACATCCCTGCGCCCTTGATGGACCGCATGGAGATCATCCGTATCGCCGGCTACACCGAGGACGAGAAGATCGAAATCGCCAAGCGGCACCTGATGCCGAAGGTGATCCGCGATCACGCGCTGCAGCCGAAGGAATTCTCCGTCGGCGAGGATGCGATCCGCGCCATCATCCAGACCTACACCCGTGAAGCGGGCGTCCGGAGCCTGGAGCGCGAGCTGATGAAGCTTGGGCGCAAGGCGGTGACCGAGATCCTGAAGACGAAGAAGAAGACGGTGAGCATCACGGCGGCGAACCTCGCTGACTACCTCGGTGTCCAGCGCTTCCGCTTCGGCCAGGTCGAGGCTGACGATCAGGTCGGTGTCGTTACCGGTCTTGCCTGGACGGAAGTCGGCGGCGAGCTGCTGACGGTCGAAGGCGTCATGATGCCCGGCAAAGGCCGCATGACGGTGACCGGCAATCTGCGCGACGTGATGAAGGAATCGATCTCGGCGGCGGCCTCCTATGTCCGCTCGCGCGCCATCGATTTCGGCATCGAGCCGCCGCTGTTCGACAAGCGCGACATCCACGTCCACTTGCCGGAGGGCGCCACGCCAAAGGATGGCCCGTCCGCGGGTGCTGCCATGGCGACTGCCATTGTATCGGTAATGACCGGTATTCCGGTCCGGGCCGATGTGGCGATGACTGGCGAGATAACGCTTCGCGGCCGCATCTTGCCGATCGGTGGCCTGAAGGAGAAGCTGCTTGCCGCACTGCGCGGTGGCATCAAGAAGGTGCTGATCCCGGAAGACAACGCCAAGGATCTGGCGGAGATTCCAGACAATGTGAAGAACGGCATGGAAATCATTCCGGTCTCACGCGTCGGTGAGGTGTTGCGCCACGCTCTGGTGCGTATGCCGGAGCCGATCGAATGGGTCGAACCGGTCAATCCGCCGGCCTCGACCGACAGTGCCGACGACGCTGGAAAGCCGCTTGCGCATTAGAGCGCCGCGCGTCCAATTGGACGCGCAAAGGACGCTCTAACACTTGGGACTTATGCATGGTCCTTTCCGAAAACCGACGTCGGTTTTCGGGGCCATGCATTAATATTTGCTAAAGTTGCAGTGCACAAACGGAAAGCCGGGCCTCGCGCCCGGCTTTTTCATGTGAAGAACCCACCATTTCCGGGCTTTTTCCGCTTTTTTCCTGCCTTTTCGACTTGGTTGCGGGAACGCTTCTTTCTAAAGTCCGTTTCCTGCCGGATGAGTCGTTAGTTCCGGTGTTCTCATGGAAGGGAATTTTTATGAACAAGAACGAACTGGTGTCCGCTGTCGCCGACGCCGCGAGCATTTCGAAGGGTGACGCGCAGTCGGCGGTCGATGCGGTATTTTCCGTGATCACCGGCGAACTGAAGAAGGGCGGCGATGTCCGGCTTGTCGGCTTTGGCAATTTCACCGTGTCAAAGCGTGCGGCCTCAACCGGCCGCAACCCGCAGACCGGCGCCGAAGTGAAGATCCCGGCACGCACCGTGCCGAAGTTTTCCGCCGGCAAAGGCCTCAAGGACGCAGTCAACTAAACGCGTTTTTCTTTTCAGAGACAGAAAAGCCGGGCTCGCCCGGCTTTTCATTTTTTGGCCCGACGCCGACGCGTGGGGTTATGCGGTCGGCGCATCCGCGCGCATCAAGCCTTCCTTCTTGAGGTCGGCCCACAGCGCCGCTGGCAGCTTCGCGTCAAGCAGTGACCGGTTGCTTTCGACCTCGCTTGGCCGCTGGCCACCGGGGATCACCGAGACGACCGAGGGATGCAGCGCCGGAAACTGAAGCGCCGCCTCGATCAACCTGACGCCGTGGCGTTTGCAGACTGACTCGATGCCGGCGACCCGCTCGAGAATGTCCTTCGGCGCTTCTGAATAGTTGTAGTAGGCACCCGGCTTCGGTCCTGTCGCCAGGATGCCGGAATTGTAGGGGCCTCCCAGCACGATGCCGATGCCGCGCTTCTGGCAGAGCGGCAGAAAGGATGTCAGCGCCTCCTGTTCCAGCAGCGTGTAGCGCCCGGCAAGCAGGAACAGGTCGAAATCGCCGCGCTCGGCCAGCGTCTGGGCAACCTGCCATTCGTTGATGCCGCCGCCGAACGCCTTGATGACGCCCTGGTCGCGCAGCGACAGCAGCCCGTAATAGCCCGAGCGCATGAATTCATCGATGCGCTGGTCGGACGCCTCCTTGCTGCCATGGGTGAAGATGTCGACATCGTGCACGAACAGGATGTCGATCCGGTCGACGCCAAGCCGCTCGAGCGAGGCTTCGAACGAGCGCATGACGCCGTCATAGCTGTAGTCGTAGACTTCCCGGCGAGACGGCGTGTCGAAGAACTTGCCGATGCCCGTGCGCTCTTCCGGCGGGCAGGCGCGCATCAGGCGGCCGACCTTGCTCGACAGCACGTAGTCGTCGCGCTTCTTGCTGCGCAGGAACGGGTTGAGGCGTGTTTCCGACAGGCCGAGCCCGTAGAGCGGCGCGGTGTCGTAGTAGCGGCAGCCGGTCGCCCAGGCGGCATCGAGCGTGGCATTGGCATCCTCGTCGGAGACGGCGCGGTAGAGATTGCCGAGCGGCGCCGTGCCGAAGCCGAGCTCGGTAAAGGTGATGCCGCCATTGCCGATGCGGTCGAAATGCCGTGTCTTCATGTCCTGGTATGTCCTGGCTTGATTTGTCTGACATGACACTATCATGCCTGTGATCAGGCAAAAGCGCTGGAGAGCGTTGGACACGCATTTTCGCGGTTGCTAGCATGAACGAAATCAAGCTGTTCGTGGACATTTGAGGGCAGGTTTGCGGTGAACGACAAGAACGAAAACCTGTTTGCAACCGCGCTCGACGAACTCGGCGCCGTGCTGGCGCGCGTGGATGAAGGCCAGATCGACGCCGCCTGCAAGATGTTGGCCGAAGCCAAACAGATCGTCGTCTATGGCTGCGGCCGCGAGGCCTTGCAGGTCAAGGGTTTCGCCATGCGGCTCTATCACCTCGGCCTGCCGGTCTCGGTGGTCGGCGACATGACCACGCCGCCGCTGGGCCCAGGCGACGTCTTCCTGGCCAGTTCCGGGCCGGGAGAAACTTCGACGGTGCTGACCTTGATGCAGGTCGCGCGCGATGCCGGTGCAACCAACCTGCTGTTGACCGCTCAGGCCGAAGGCAGCGCGGCAAAGCGGGCCGACTTCACGCTGCTCATCCCGGCCCAGACCATGGCCAATGACCAGGGGCCGCAAAAGACATCGGTGCTGCCGATGGGCTCGGTGTTCGAAGGTGCGCTGTTCCTGCTGTTCGAGGTGATGGTGCTGAAGCTCAAATCCCTGACCGGCGCGTCGCCGCAAGCCATGCGCGCCCGCCACACCAACATGGAATAGACCATGCGCTATGAACTGATGCTGCCACACCAGATCCGCAAGGCGATCGCGCAGAATTGGCCGGTCGCCCTGCCGCTCGGCGTGCTCGAATACCATGGCGAGCACATGGCCGTCGGCATGGACACGCTGGCCGTCATCAAGACGCTGGAACTGTTCGAGAAGGAGAGGGACGTCGTCATCCTGCCGCCCTTCTATTATGGCGCGGCGAGCTACGC
Organism: Mesorhizobium sp. P3_A8; assembly: GCF_056402995.1. Lineage (NCBI taxonomy): Bacteria > Pseudomonadati > Pseudomonadota > Alphaproteobacteria > Hyphomicrobiales > Phyllobacteriaceae > Mesorhizobium > Mesorhizobium sp. P3_A8. The sequence continues at coordinate 138,590 of NZ_JBFUGI010000006.1, forward strand.
CGTGGCGCGACCGGAGGGCACGGGTTCGGTGCAGGTCGGCGGCAATCAACTGGCGCCGTTCGGCGAGGAGCTGTTCTACAGCCTGCTACGCATCGGCTTCCGCAACATCCACGCCATCATCCATCACCAGACCGAAAACTTCGCCGCCGGCATGCCGACCGATCTCGCCTTCAAGACCGCCGGCCGGCAGGCGATCTTCCGTTTCCTCGAGAAGCAGCGCGGCGAGGGCTGGTGGGGCTCCGAGACGATGGCCGACTATTATGCCGGACATGCCGCGGGCGAAAACTTTTTCAATTGGGTGCAGGTGCATCCGCTGATGCCGGCGGCGATGAACGGCAAGTACCCGTTCGACCATGCCGGCATCGGCGAGACATCGCTGATGCTGGCGCTATGTCCGGAGGCTGTCGATGCCGCCCGCTTCGCCGACAACACCGGCTGGTACACGGCGACCGCCACGGACGCGTCGGCCGAACTGGGGCAAAAGGGCGTCGCGATGATCATGGATCACCTGCGCGTAACGCTTTCAGGAAAGTAATCTCACGGCGAGGTTACACCTTTTTCATTTTCGGTCGGCATGGTCGCGTCAGCGGGGCGACGGATGGACGAGATCGGCAGCGACGGGCGATTGCGGCACGACATTCCCATGCACGTCGCCAAGCGCCTGTTCCTGGGCCTTGCTGGCCTCTTCTGCATTGTCATGCCGACATGGGAACTCTTTCGCGGCGTGTGGCCGCCGACTGTATTCAGCCCTTTCTTCCTGTTCATTGTCCTGGGCGCGTATGCGATTGGCATCCCGGTCATGCACGCTGCGCTCTTCAGTCCGGCAGTGCGATGGATCGTCAGGCGTGGTCGTATCGACATTGTGCTGCGCAACCCGATCTTTTTGCGCCGGCATCATCTGCGGCCAGATGACATCGCTGATTTCAGCTTTCGCACGATCGAGTGGGACAGCGGTAGCCCGACCTACACTGTTGTTCTGACGACGGTGACAGGCGAGCGATTCGAGACGCGGGATTTCGGCACCACCGCAACTGCGGAGATGTTTCGCGACCGGATAAAATCCGTATTTCTGGGATCGCAAACCGCCCCCGGGGCATGATCTCGCACTTCAAGTGCGGTTTCGCGCGGCCCTGTATTCGGCAATCGACTTGTCCGGATCGCTTTTGGTCGCTACGGCCCAGATGAAGGTGCCGCCGCCGGCGATTGCCAGGATGACGTAGAGGGCTATGCCAAGCGCAACGTGGTTGGCATAGAAACCCACCAGAGCCATGAGCAGGCCGCCGCAGAGCATCGCCAACACAAAGCCGGCGATGACGGCGCTGCCCTGCCAGGCGATCGGCATGACGCCTTTGCCGTAGCGGTCGCGGCCGACATAGCCGACGCGGATGTTGCGTGCGAACCAATATGGGCCGGCCATGATTACTTCACGGCTCCCGCCGTCATGCCCATGATCAGGTAACGTTCCAGCGCTATGCCGATAACCGCCAGCGGCGCTATGGCCGCGGTGGCGAGCGCTGCCATCGACCACCAGTTGATGCCTTGCGATCCGGTCTGGCTCGCCACCATGACGGGAATGGTCTTGGCATCGGTAGAGGTCAAAAGGGCGGCGAAGAAATACTCGTTCCAGCACAGCACCATCGCCAGGATGAAGGCGGCGACCATGCCCGGCAGCGCGATCGGCATGACGATGCGGAAGAAGGCGCCCCAGATCGACAGGCCATCGACGAGGGCCGCTTCCTCGAGCTCGACGGGGATCGAGTTGAACTGGTCGCGCATGATCCAGATGACGATCGGCAGCACCATCAGCGTGTAGAGCAGGATCAGCCCGATGCGCGTGTCGAGCAGGCCGACTTCCCGGTAAAGCACCAGGAAGGGCAGTGCCAGCACCACAGGCGGCAGGATCAGCTGCGACAGGAAGAAGAACGAGATGTCTTCGTTCTTGAACCAGGCGAACTTGTAGCGGTAGCGCGTCAGCCCGTAGGCGGCGAGGCTGCCGATGACGATGGCAAGGCTCGACGCGCCAACCGAGGTGATGACCGAATTCATGAAGCGCTTGAAGAACTCGTCGCGCACCGTGGACGTCTGGAAGATCGAATCCGGCGACAGGCCGAGCGAACGCCAGCCCTTCCAGTCCGGCTGGAAGTCGACGAAGGGGATCAGGTGGCCTTGCGTGACATCGACCGCCGATTTGAACGAGGTCGTTAGCGTCCAGTAGATCGGGAACAGGCAGATGAAGGCCCAGAACACCAGCGCGCCATAGATGAAGAAGCGGCTGGTGATGAAGCTCGCCGGCGAGCGGATTTCGGAAACGGTGTATTCGGTGGTTTGAACGCTCATGATCCCACCGCTCAGTTGACGTTGCGCACGAAGCGGTTGGCGAATTTCAGCAGCCAGGTCACGAACACGACGATGATGACCAGATAGGCCATCGCCAGCATGGTGCCGTAACCGACATTCGAGCGGTCGCGGTACTCGCGGTAGATGAAGCTGGAGACGGAATCGGTGGCGCCGCCGGGCCCGCCCGAAGTCACCGTGATGATGATGTCGGCGAGCTTCAGCTTGAAGATGATACGCAGGATGACCGCCGTCACCGACACCGGCAGCATCAGCGGGAAGGTGACCTGCCAGAAGGTCTGCCAGGCATTGGCGCCGTCGACCCGTGCGGCCTCCAGCACCTCGCGCGACATGGCCTGCAGGCCGGCCAGCAGCATGATCATCATGAACGGGATGAAGGTCCAGGCATCGAGCACCATGATCGAGATTCGGGCGGTGATCGGATCACTGAAGAAGGCCGGGTTTTCCCAGCCGAGATAGCGCGCGAGTGTCGCTGCCGGCCCGAACCGATATTCCATCAGCGATTTGCCGACCATCCACGACACCGCGACCGGCGACAGCATCAGCGGCATCAGGAAGACGACACGGAAAAACTTTCGCGCGCGGATCTGCGCGTTGAGCAACAGCGCAAGGCCGAAGGCAATCACGTATTCAACCAGAATGGCGAGCACGTAGAGCACCATGTTGAACAGCGCATTGCGGTAATAGGGATCGCCCAGCATCTGCCAGAAATTGTCGAGCCCGTTGAATTTTCGGCCGGCAAATGAGCTGAGGTTCCAGTCGGTAAGCGCGATGTAGAAACCGAACAGCGTCGGGAAGATCACCATGGCGATGGTGAAGAGCAGCGCCGGCAGCAGAAACAGCGCGCGCTGGCCGTCCTCGCCACGCGTCAGCACCTGGCCGATGCCGATCGCCACGCCCCACAGCACATAGGCGTAGACGACGGGACGCCATGTCTCGAAGCCGATCGTGTCGACCTCGCTCTTGTAAAGGATTTGAACAAGGATCGTTGCCAGTAGGCCGAACGTCGCCGCTGCCATCAGTGCCCTGCCGAGGCGTTTGCGGCCAGGCGGAATCAGATCGATTGGTGCCGAATTTGCCGGCCACGCATTCGTGGTCGAAGTCTGGTCAGCCACGCCTCTCGCCTCTTCTGCAGAAATGACCGGCAGGAACCGGTCAAAATGCGGCCCGACGACGATGTGCCGCCGGGCCGTGATCCTATCATGGGTCTGTCTACACGCCGAGTGAGGCCTTGTAGAGCTTGATCTGCTTTTCACGGCCGATCTGGTCAGTGAGCTTTTCCCAGGCGGCGGCGATGGCATCGGCGCCTTCCTGTGCCTTCATCTTGCCGGCGAAGGTGTTGGCCAGGATGTCCTCGGCAGCACTGTAGTACTGGAAGATGCCGGGGATGCGCGGCTCGATCGCGCCGTTCGGATGGTTGTAGGAGTTGAACTGGGAATCCAGGTAGCTCGTGATGAATGCCTTGTCGTAGCCGGCGGCCACCCATTCGTCGATGTCGTGCTGGCTGTTGCGGTAGCACTGGAAGCCCGACGGATACATCGCCGTCCAGATCGCCAGATCCTTGCCACCGAGATGCGCCGCTGCGCTCCACGCGGCCTTTTGCTTCTTCGGATCGCTGTCGACGCGGGCCATGACATAAACGCCCCAGCCGAGATAGGCGAGGTTCGGCGCGTAGTTAGGTCCGCCCGGCAGCTTGTCCCATTTTCCGGTCTTGGAATTGTAGACGTCATCCGACCCCGGCAGGATGTCGAAGCCGCAAAGATCGCCAATCACAGACGAATCGTTGGTTTTGACGTTGGAGCCGATATCGCCCCACCAGGGGATCATCGAGCCGGTGCCGGCCAGGAACTGCTGGAAGCCGGTGGTGTTCGGGTCGGCGTTGATCTGGTCGGCGGGTTCAGACGGCAAAGCGTCAATGACGTCCTGGATGGCGCGCACCCAGGCCGGGTTGTTGACACGTGGCTTCATCGTATCGGCGTCGAACAGCCACGCCTTGTCGTCGGGATGCTTGGCGTAGGCGCTGGCGCGGCTGCCAAGGAAGTAGAAGCCGAAACCGCCCCAGGGCTTGGGCGCATCGAGATAGCCATAGACATCCTGGCCCTTGAATTTCTTGCCCTTGAGGAACTTGGTCACGGCCTGCACCTGCTGCCAGGTCTTCGGCACGCCCCATTCGCCGGCACCGCCGCCGTCCTTCCACTGCTTGGCGAGGTCGGCATCGGCAAACACGTCGGTGCGGTAGTTGAAATTGTGCGTGTCGCCGTCAATCGTCACGCGATATTGCTTGCCGTCCCAGGTGCCGACCGGCGGCTTCAGATAATTGACGAGATCGTCGATATCGATCTGTTTCTTGACCCAGTCGGGCATTTCCGAAGTGAGCCCCTTGCCGCAGACATCGCCTTCGAACGGCGCGCCCATCTCGGCAATGTCGAAGTCGACGGTTCCGGTGGCAATCGACTGCTGCAGGCGGGCATTGTAATCCGCCTGTGCCAGATCGATCCAGTTGATCTTGGCGCCGGTATAGGTCTCCCATGGCTTCAGGAAGCCGCGGAACAGCACATTGTGCAGGTTCTGGTTGTTGAGGCCCATGAAGGTCAGCTCGACGCCGGCGAATTCGCCTTCCTTGACATTGGTCTTGGTCGCATCGAGGCAGAGCTCACCGACCTTCTGGAAGTCGGCGTCGGTAGGCTGACCCTTGCCGACGCCAGGGATTTGCAGGATTTTCGTGCGCAGCTCGCTGGCGGCGGAGGCGGGACGTGTGAACGCGCCAAGCCCGGCGCCGGATGCGGCGGCGATAGCGGCCATGCTGGCCGCACCCTTCAATAAGTCGCGTCGGGTGGCTCCCGCGCGGACCATTTTCTCGTAAAGATCGACTCTCATCTACCATTCCTCCCAGAACAAAGCCGTGAATTGATATGCCAATATTTCGGACGCCGAGACGTCGGCGGTTCTCCTCGATAAAACGGGGACGTGGGACCCCACCCTGCGTCGCCTGGAGTTCCGCTTTCCGGGTGAAAGGTCCGGCATTCGGATTGGCAACCATCACTATTCGCACAACGGGATGCCGTGTCAACGAGAATGGATTTTTATCTATAAGAGACTGACTTGCCCTTGCCGTTGGCGTTGGCTAGCTTCACGGCAACGAGAGGGAGGACGATGGCTCAAGTCGCAATCAGCAAGGTGGCCAAGGCGTTTGGAACCGTCCAGGTTCTGCATGAGGTCAGCGTCGACATCGCCGACGGACAGTTCGTGGTGCTGGTTGGCCCCTCGGGTTGCGGCAAGTCCACGCTGCTCAGAATGGTGGCCGGGCTGGAGACCGTTTCCGGCGGCACGATCGCCATCGGCGACCGCGTCGTCAATCATCTGCCGCCGGCCAAGCGCGACATCGCCATGGTGTTCCAGAACTATGCGCTCTATCCGCACAAGACGGTGGAGCAGAACATGGCCTTTGCCCTCAAGCTGCGCAAAACCGATCCGGCCGAAGTCGCCGAGCGGGTCAAGCGCGCCGCCGACATTCTCGATCTCAATCCCTATCTGAAGCGCTATCCCCGGCAGCTCTCGGGCGGCCAGCGCCAGCGCGTCGCCATGGGCCGCGCCATCGTGCGCAATCCGCAGGTGTTCCTGTTCGATGAGCCGCTCAGCAATCTCGACGCCAAGCTGCGCGTGCAGATGCGCACCGAGATCAAGGAACTGCACCAGCGGCTGAAGACCACCACGATCTACGTCACCCACGACCAGATCGAGGCGATGACCATGGCCGACAAGATCGTCGTCATGCGTGACGGCCGCATCGAGCAGGTCGGCGCGCCGCTGGAACTGTTCGACCGGCCGGCCAATTTGTTTGTCGCCGGCTTCATCGGCTCGCCGTCGATGAACCTGCTCAAGGGCATCATGCGCAAGGGCGACAAACCGGGCGTTGAGATCGCTGGCACGCTGTTCCCGATTGCCCCCAATAGCGCGGCGCAGGACGGGCAGGCTGTCGTCTATGGCGTGCGCCCGGAACATCTGGAGATCCATCCCGATGGCGTGCCGGCGAAGATTTCGGTGGTCGAGCCGACCGGCTCGGAAACGCTGGTGTTCCTGCGCTTCGGCGAGGGCGAGATGGTGGCGCTGTTCCGTGAACGCCACGACTTCAAGCCCGGGGACACGTTGACCCTGAAGCCGAGGCTCGACCAGGTCCATCTTTTCGACGCCGAGACCGGCAAGCGTCTCTGATCACAAACGCACTTCACGAGGACTATCATGCTCAAAGGCATCAATCCGCTGCTCAATGCCGACGTGCTGCAGGCATTGCGGGCGATGGGCCATGGCGATGACCTGATCATCGCCGACACCAATTTTCCGTCGGATTCGGTGGCAAAGCAGACCGTTCACGGCAAGCTGCTGCGCATCGATGCATCGGCCGCCGAGGTAGTGAAGGCGGTGTTGTCGCTTTATCCCCTGGACACATTCGTCGATGACTCCGCTGCGCGCATGGAAATCGTCGGCAAGCCGGATGAGATCCCGCCGGTGCAGCAGGAAGTGCAAAAGGAGATCGACAAGGCCGAAGGCAAGGCCTGGCCGATGATTTCCGTCGAGCGCTATGCCTTCTATGAGCGCGCCAAGCAGGCCTATTGCGTCATCCAGACCGGCGAACGCCGCTTCTATGGCTGCTTCGCCTTCCGCAAGGGCGTCGTGCCGCCGGATGCGGAGTAGCAGCATGGCCACCGGCAAGCCTGTCGTCATTTTGGGTGTCTTTGTCGCCGACACCGCCTATCGCGCGGATCGCCAGCCGCGTATGGGCGAGACGATCCTCGGCAATTCGTTCAAGCTGGGCCCTGGCGGCAAAGGGTCGAACCAGGCCGTTGCCGCCGGCAAGCTCGGCGCCGACACCACCTTCCTGACCCGGCTTGGTGTCGATGCCTTCGCCGACATGGCCAAGCGGACCTGGAAGGATGCCGGCGTGAAAAGCGCCGTCATCGACACGCCGGACAGCTATACCGGTGCTGCCTACATCTTCGTCGAGGAGGGCAGCGGCAACAACGCCATCATCGTCAGCCCTGGCGCCGCCATGCTGATCTCGTCGGCCGATATCGAGGCCAACGGGGATTTGATTCGTGGCGCCGGCGTCTTCGTCACGCAGCTCGAGCAGCCGATCGACGCGGCGCTCAGGGCGCTTGAGATCGCGCGCGGGGCAGGGGTGACGACCATCCTCAACCCCGCTCCCGCGGCAAAGCTTCCGGACCGCATCTATACGCTCTGCGACTATCTCACGCCGAACGAGACCGAGACGGAGGAATTGACCGGACTGAAAGTTTCTTCGGTCGATGAGGCGCGCGCCGCCGCCGGCAAGCTGCTTGAAAAGGGCGTCGGCACGGTCATTGTCACGCTCGGCGACAAGGGCGCGCTGCTGCACTCGAAGGACCGCTCCGACCATGTCCCCGCCATCAGTGCCGGGCCGGTGGTCGAAACCACCGGTGCTGGGGATGCTTTCAACGGCGGCTTTGCCGCAGCGCTGTCGCGAGGCGTGGAGCCGCTGCAGGCGGTGCGCTTCGCCTGCGCCGTCGCCGGCATTTCGGTGACGCGCCCGGGCACGGCGCCGTCGATGCCGACGTTGCAGGAGGTCGAGGCACTGCTGGCGAAGGGTTGAGACATTGAGGCTCGCGGAGCCATCAGGCCGTTCCATCCCTAATGCATGTCGCCCCAAAAGGGGCCTCGGTTTTCAGACAATGACGTGCATGAAAACAAGGGCCTAAAGCGCGTCGCAAGAATTCGCTTCAACGCGACGCGCTTTAGATGTCCCGCAGGCGATAGCCCGATCACTTACTGCTTGATGTAGCAGCGTTTTTCTTGATTGGGCGCGGGATCACCGAATGAATCATTGTCGCATTGGACGCCATTGCGGAACACGTCCTGCGTGAATCGGCCGCGCGCCCCGTATCTGACCACCTTGCGGCCATCGAAGTCGCAGTATTCGCCTTCGTCGGCACAGGCCGCCCATCTTTCGCGGCGCGGCTCGTCGTAATTGTCATCCGACTGGTCGCGGTCGCGCATGACGATGAAACACGACTTTGGCCTGTTCGGTGCGGGGTCGCCAAAAACGCGATTTGTGCAGGGTACCGCGTTTCGCTCGAAATAGCGCGAGGTTGTGCGGCCCCGGGCGCCGTAGACCACCTCGGCGGGATACGGCAGACGGCAGATGCCGCCCTCGCGCGCGCACTGCTGCAGCCGGTCGGCCGACGCGGTCGCCGGGAAAAGGGCGGTGGCGACCGTCGTTACGGCACCCAGGTAAACGAGCGTGAATATCGTGCGCATAGGAATGTTTGGTGCGATTGACACTATAAGTCCTCCATACCGTTTCGGCAGCAAACTGGTGCAGCTCCGCTACCTGCGAAATGAATCGAGCGCTTTGTGGGCAAATCCGCAAGCGGAATTCGCAAGATCAAACGCGGCTCAACCCAGGCCCAAGTCGTTCAGGAGCTGCTTTTCAGCCTATTGGAGTGGCGTCCCGTTTGCCACACCCTCACGCATGCATGTTTGTTTTTTTGAAGCCGGCTGTGAAGACTGTCGGCTGCATACGACTGGCGCTGGTAACGATCATCGACCGCGCCTCGTACTTCATTTCTGGAAGTGGACTTTGACAATTCTTGTCGACATTTCTCTGTGCCAAGGGTTTGAAACCCTTGAGAGAAATGGCGCGAGTGACGGGGCTCGAACCCGCGACCTCCGGCGTGACAGGCCGGCACTCTAACCAACTGAGCTACACCCGCGCATTGACGAGCACGTGTCAGCCGTGTTCGTCGTTGGGGCGCTGGATAAGGGGTTCGCCACCGGGTGTCAAGCGCACCAAACCATCATAACAGCAAACTGGAGAAGGTTTTTTGACAGCCGGCGTTTTGTTGACAAATCCGGCCCGCGAACAGGGCGCTGCGTGTTCATTTGGCCTTGCGAAGCCGATCCTGACCGCTTAAAGGTCCGCGCCGGAGCGGGCGATTAGCTCAGTTGGTAGAGCGCTTCGTTTACACCGAAGATGTCGGCGGTTCGAGCCCGTCATCGCCCACCATTCCAGCATCGTCTTGAAATGCGATTGGCCCTTCCCGGAGGCAGGACAATGACCAGGCATCCAGGGCGCTTGCTGCTGCTGGTGATTGCGTTGGCAATCAGTGGTACCGGACGCTTCGCCCATGCAGGGGATGCCGGCGACGGCGTCGATCAGCCGGCCGCCAAGGCCGCCTTGCTCAAGGCCTATCCCGGGCTATTCACCATCTCGGGCAATGTCCTGACCTGGACTGACGGCACCACGATGGTGTGGGACGACGGCAAGGCGCGCGACGCCGATGCGCTGCTGGAGAGCCCCGACATCGAAGACATGTTTCGTTACGTCTACCCGACGGCAGCTGAGGGCGCGCTGGTCCCGGCGGAGGATTTCGATCCCGGCCGTGTCCGCAACGAAGCCTTCTTCGAAAAACTCTACGGCGCCAGTGCCGGGGAGGTGGGCAAGCACATCGCCAGCGTCAAATGGCTGCCGAAACTTGGCAAAAAGACCGTTCAGGTCACCAGGGTTTTCGGCATCAACGACCGGCTGGGCAAGGTCTCCGACGCGCTCGAGGCCATGCCCGCGGAGCTTAGCCGTTATGGGCTCAAGCCCGGAGGCGGCTTTGTCTGGCGGCCCATCGCCGGCACGAACCGGTTGAGCGTCCACTCCTTCGGAGCAGCCTTCGATATCAATGTCGGCTTCTCAGACTATTGGTACAACAACAGAAACAAAACCAACCCGAAGGCCCACATCCCGTTCAAGAACCGGATTCCCCTGCAAATCGTGGAACTGTTTGAGAAAAACGGTTTCATCTGGGGCGGGCGCTGGTATCACTACGACACCATGCATTTTGAGTACCGGCCCGAGCTGCTGCTGTACAAGAAGTCCAGCTGATCGCCGGTGGGGTTTCTCGCGAAGGACCGCTTTCGCGATCCTTCGCGAGAATTGGAGCTATGCCCGCGAAGTGGCTCGTGCCGGCACGACGGCATTGACCGCCACCGCCACAGCGATGTTTGCGGCCAATGCAAGCAGCCCGGTATAGACCGTGAAGGGCTCGCCTCCGAGGCTGATCGCGTGCAGCGGTTTCCAGCCGGCATCCCAAACGAGCAGGGTGCCGCCAAAGAAGCCGACGAACCAGCCCGCCAGCAGGGCCGGGGCCCGGAACCAGTTGGTATAGAGCCCGAAGACCAGGGCCGGCAGTGTCTGCAGGATCCAGATGCCGCCGAGCAATTGCAGATCGAGCGCGAATTGCGTCGGCAGGAAAATGATCACCAGCAGGGCGCCGACCTTCACCACCAGCGAGGTCATCTTGGCGACCTTGGCTTCACCGGCGTCGCTCACTTGCGGATTGACGTAGGCTTTCCAGAAATTGCGAGTGAAGAGATTGGCCGCGCCAATGCTCATCACCGCCGCCGGGACAAGGGCGCCGATCGCGATCGCAGCGAAGGCGAAGCCTGAGAACCACCCTGAAAACAGCACCTTGAACAGGGTTGGAACGACATCGGTCGCACTGTCGAGTTTGAGATTGGCGGCATGCCCCATATAGCCGAGCAGCGCCAACAGGCCGAGCAGCAGCGTGTATGCCGGCAGCAGGATCGCATTCTTACGGATCGTGTTGCCGCTGTTCGAGGCGAAAATCCCGGTCAGCGTATGCGGATACATGAAGGCTGCGAGCGCCGACCCGAGGGCGAGCGTCGCATAGGCGACATACTGGTTGCCGCCGAGAAGCAGGTTGCCGGAACCCTTGGCCTGGAAGGCCGCATCGGCCGAGGCGAAGACATTGGCATAGCCACCGAGCTTGGAAGGGATAAGCGCGACAGCGGCGATCACCACGATGTAGATCATGATGTCCTTGACGAAGGCGATCAGGGCAGGCGCGCGCAATCCGGCCGAATAGGTATAAAGCGCCAGCACGATGAAGGCGATCGCAAGCGGCAGTTCACCGTGCAGGCCGAGCGCCTTCAGCACCGCCGTCATGCCGACGAGCTGAAGCGCGATGTATGGCATCGTCGCGATGACGCCGGTTGCAGCAACCGCGAGTTCGAGACCGCGCGATCCATACTGGCCATGGACGACGTCGCCGGCCGTGACATAGCCGAACTCCTTGGCCCGTTTCCAAAGAACCGGCATGACCATGAAGACAAAGGGATAGACGACGATTGTGTAAGGCAGGGCGAAGAAACCATAGGCTCCGACCGTATAGACCAGCGCTGGGACCGCTATGACGGTATAGGCGGTGTAGAAATCGCCGCCGATCAGGAACCAGGTGATCCAAGTGCCGAAATTGCGCCCGCCAAGACCCCATTCATCGATATGGGCGAGCGTCTCGGGCTTGCGCCAGCGGGCGGCGACAAAGCCCAGGACCGTGACGAGCACGAAGAAGAAGATGAAGACGGCGAGCGCCGCGGGATTGATTTCAGTCGTCATGGCGCGTGCTCCGATAGGCGATCCAGGTCAGCGTCGCGGTGATCGGCACCCAGGCAAGCTGGTACCAGTAGAAGAAGGGAAAGCCGAACAGGGCCGGCTCGCGGACATTGTAGAAAGGCGGCCAGAGCAGGCCTAAATACGGAATGACGAGCAGCCACAAGGCCGCCTTGCTGCGAGGTTTTTCCATGTCGAGATACCTTCCAGGCGCCGTGATATGGGCCGCCATGTTGCAGTTGCCGGCACGGAAGGCAGGGCACTGTCACCGGCCGTGGAAACATCCGCGCGGCGGCTCTCCGCGGCGACAGGTTCGCGACCCATCGGCGGTTGTTCCGGCATGGCATCGACACAGTGAATTCCTCCCGACGGCTCGCCCTTTCACGGCCAGCCGTGGTGAACCCCTATGGCAGCGTTTTTGTCCTCACAAGATGGAGGCGGTGCCGAAATCCAAGGGTCTACCCAGAAGTGGGTAGACCGGGAATCAGCCGGTTTTTGATACGATCCCATGATCGAGGGCGTAGCGGATAAGCCCCGCCGTCGTGGCGATGCCGAGCTTCTTCTTGAGGTTCTTGCGATGCGTCTCGGCCGTGGCGGCCGTGATCCCGAGCGCTCCCGCGATCTCCCGGTTGCTCTGGCCGGCGACGATCAGGCCGAGAATGTCACGCTCGCGCGGCGTGAGCGGATTCACCTGGTCCTGCGCCGCGCGTTCCATCAGCAGGTCGGAGACGCCGGACGAGAAATATGTCCCGCCGCCAGCCACCGTCTCGATCGCGGCGACAATCTCGTCCGTCGACACATCCTTGAGGATGTAGCCCGATGCGCCATGCATGACGGAGGAAGAGATGTACTCGCGGCTCTCATGCATCGAGAGCATCACGATCCGGGCGTCGGCAAGCTCCCGTCTGAACAGTTCAATCGCATCTATGCCGCTCAGCTTCGGCATGTTGATGTCCATCAGCACGACCTGCGGCCGGGTCAGGCGGCCTATGTCCAGGCCGGCATGCGCGAGACCGGCCGTACCGACGACCTCGATATGGTCGAACGTCTCGAGCACCGCTTTCAAGCCATCCAGAACCAGTGGATGGTTGTCGATCAGCAAAACCTTGATCACACGGCGTTCGCTCATGCGGCAACGGCTCGCTCGCTGGCCGGCATATTGGCAGATTTCGGCAGCATTGCTGTCAGCGTCGTGCCGGTCGGCAGGCCGTCAAGCAGCAGCAGCCCGCCGAAATGCGCCATGCGCTCCTGCATGTTGCGCAGTCCAAGGCCGGTCTTGCCAGAGGCACTGTCGTTGCCGCCGTCAAAGCCGGTGCCATTGTCGGAGATTGTCATCCGTGCGCGGCCGCCCTCGCTCCAGAGCTTGACCTCAAGGTGGGTGGCGCCGGAATGCCGTTCGACATTGTTGAACGCCTCCTGGGCGACGCGGTAGAGAGCTGTGCTGGCCGCCGGCTGCAAGCCGTCCGTAAAGCCCGATGCCTCGATTTCGGTCTCTATGCCCGTCCGCTCCGCGAAATTGTAGCAGAGCGCCTCGAGAGCGGCGGTCAAGCCGAGATCGTCGAGGACACGGGGGCGAAGATCGTGCGACATCCGCCTGATCTCCTTGATCGCGCCGTTGAGGGCCTCCACGCCGCGTTCGATGGTCAGGGCCGCGTCGTCGACATGGTTGCGGACCTTCCTGCCGGCAAGATCCATGGCGTAGCGCACGCCGACGAGATTCTGCGAAATGCCGTCATGCAGTTCGCGGGCCAGGCGCGAGCGCTCCTCTTCCTGGGTATCGATCACCCGTTGGGTCAACTGCTTGAGCCTGCCATCGGCCATGCGGCGTTCGTGAAATGTCAAAAGCATGCATGTCGTGAAAACCACGAGCACTGCCGGAACGGCGACCAGCGCCACGATCACGAAAGTCTTCCTTATATTCGTGCGCATGCTGGCGTTGGCGGCGGCGGTTTGGGCATAGACATCATCGAGATAGACGCCGGTTCCCACCACCCATTTCCACTTGTCGAGGCCGACCACGAACGACAATTTGTCCGCGATCCGGCCTGTCGACGGTTTCTGCCATTTATAGTGATGCAGCCCACCGCCGGATTTCGCCGTGGCGATCAGCTCGGCGATGACCTTGTCGCCGTCAGCATCCGTCAGGTCGAGCCAGTTGCGCCCGTGCCTGAAACTTTGGCGCGGGTGAACGATGTTGTTGCCGTCATAGTCGTAGACGAAGAAATATCCGTCCTCGCCATAGTCGAGCGAGGTAAGGATATCAGCGACTTTTTCCTTGGCGGCCGCATCGTCGGCGCCGGCATCGCGATAGGGTTTATCGATGGCCGACAGGGCGAGGTTGGTCAGATTGAGGATTTCCGCTTCCTTGGCTTTCAGCATGTTCTGCTCGAACGTGTCGATATTGTCCTTGGCAAGGTTTGCCGACTGCCAGGTGATGAACGTGGTGATCGCCAGGATCGCGATCATCAGTGGGACGATCGCGAGCGCGATTATCTGGTACCGCAGCGTCAATTGGAGATCCTCCCATGTCCCGCGTCGTTCGCTTAGGTGTGAACAACGAAGGCTCGGCCAATAAGGCGGCAACGCCGTCATGGGTCAAGTCTGGACGACGAGTCCGCACATCCCAGCCGCGGCAAGGGCGGAATCGCGTCAGCAATTGGAGCAACCCTCATCAGGAGCGCGTTTGTGCAAACTTGGCCCTGCAATTGGCCTTCGGTATCGATTCAACCATCTAGCCAGTGGGCAGAGCAAAAAGACCCAAGCTGGCGTGTCAGTGGCGAAGGTCCCAATACGGAGTGGTTCGCTGTCCATCGGCGGCTCCGTCACAAACCCGGCGCAGATCGGCACGGATGTTCTCGGTGTTCAACAGCTCGGCTGCTTCCGGGTAACCCTCAGCTAGCAACTCGGCAACAATCTCGGCTGGAGAGTTGTGGACGCCACCTTCCGCCAAAGCATGAGCCCGCTGGTAGATATGGCTTGTTCTGATGTCGTCGACCATTCGCAAACCCCTCGGTTGACTAGCACTGATAGACAACCCTTGGGCGGCGGATCCGTTCCATGCAACTTTTGAGGGAATACTTGCGGCTGATGCGCCGAGCGACGGCTTGTCCTTATCGCCTCTGGTCAGGAGGCGGCCGATCCAATGCCGTCGATGCAAGGATTATGGCGGCACCATCCGGAAATCCTTGCCTTCGGGCAGCAATTGGCCGCCATCGACGACAATGGTCGTGCCGGTGATGTAGCTGGCATCGTCGGAGGCGAGGAACAGGAAGGCGTTGGCGACATCGCGTGGGCTGCCGAGCCGGCCGAGCGGGATGGAATCCTCCATGTTCTTGATGTAGGCCGCGCCGCGATGCTGCTGGATCGCCTCGGTCAGGATGTTGCCGGGCTCGACGCCGTTGACGGTGATGCCGTAGCCGGAGAATTCGAGAGCGGCCGAACGGATAAAGCCGTTGATGCCTGCCTTGGTCGCCGCGTAATGGCCGTGGCCGGGACTGGTGACATGCGGGCCGGTGATGGAAGAGGTGTAGAGCATGCGCCCGTAGCGCTGCGCCTTCATCGGCACCAGTGCCGCGCGGGTGGCATTGAAGGTGCCACGCAGGTTGACGGCCATGACACGGTCCCAGTCGTCGGTGCTGGTGTTCTCGATCAGCTGCCAGGGGTAGATGCCGGCATTCTGCACGATGATGTCGAGCCGGCCGTGGTGTTTCATAGCCAGAGCCACGGCGGCTTCTGCATCGGCCATCAAGGAGATGTCGGTGCGGATGAAAGCGGCGCCAAGCTCATCCGCGGTCGCTTGTCCGGCCTTGACCTCGGTGTCGGCGAGCACCAGCTTGGCACCTTCTTCAGCGAAGCGCAGTGCGGTGCCCTTGCCGATGCCGCTTGCGCTGCCGATGATCAGCGCGACCTTGTCGTTCAGCCGTCCGGTCATGTGAGCCGTCCTGTCATGCGAGTCTTTGGCGAATGGTTTGCTTGAAGGCGTCGAGCAGCACGGCGGCCAACACCAGCAGGCCGTGGATGACCTGGGTGAAGTTGGCCGGCAGGCCCATCAGGTTGATCGCCGTATTAATGGCCGAGAGCAGCAGCACACCGGCATAAACGCCGGGGAGGGTGCCGACGCCGCCTTTGAGGCTGACGCCGCCGATGACGACCGCGGCAAAGGCGTTGAACAGCAGGCCGACGCCGAGATTGGCGGTGGCACCCGAGGTGCGGATCGCCAGCAGCCAGCCGGCCAGGCCGGCAATGGCGCCGGCAAGCACGAAAGCGATGATGAGGTTGCGGTTGACCCGGATACCGGCGCGGAAGGTCGCCGTCTCGTTGCCGCCGATCATCACGAGATGACGGCCGAACGGCGTCTTGGCCATGATCAGCGAGAAGACGACGAAACAGGCGATGGCGATCCAGGCGGTCAGCGGCAGGCCGATCAGCCGCTGGATGCCGAACCAGCGGATCGCAGGTGCCAGATCCTGCGCCGAGCGGCCGCCCGAAATCACCAGCACCAGGCCGCGCACCCAGATGTAGGACGCCAGCGTGATGATGAAGGCGCTCATCTTCACCTTGACCACCAGATAGCCGTTGAAGGCACCGATCAGGCCGCCGACGGCCAGCGCCAGCAGCAGCGACACCGGCACCATCAGCCATTCCGGATGCAATTGGACGCCAAGACCGATGCCTGACGAGCAGAACAGGATGCCGACCGCCATGGCGCTGAGCGCCGCCACCGATTCGACCGACAGGTCCATGTGGCCGGCGATGATGACCAGCGCCAGGCCGATCGACATGACGCCGAGCACGCTCGAGGCCTCAATGATGTTGGCGAAGATGCCGAGCTGGAAATAGTTCGGGACGAAGATGGAGAAGACCACGAGCACGAACAGCAGCATGAACCAGACGAGGTTGTCGAGAACGAACTCCAGGGCATGGCGGGTGCGAGGGTTCATGGGCTGATCCGGTTGGCGCCCCCGCGAAATCGTCTCGATTTCGTCGAGTTCAGGCGGATTGGAATTGCGGAGAATCGGCTCCGGGCCGAGAGGACCCGGAGCGTTTCAGGCGACGTGCCTATTCGACGGACTTGACGGTGTCCGTCGGCGGCTTCTGATTGCCCCAGAAGGCCGGGTTGTCGACGTTTTCCTTGGTGATGGCCGCACCTGGAATCTTGATGTTCGGGCCCCAGGCTTCCTTGGTCACGGTAGATTTCAGGCCAAGCACGTCATATTCGCCGGGCTTGATTTCCTGCTTCTTGACCACCTTGTCCATGAACATGGCGACTGCCGCTGCCTGCG
Organism: Mesorhizobium sp. P3_A8; assembly: GCF_056402995.1. Taxonomy (NCBI): domain Bacteria; kingdom Pseudomonadati; phylum Pseudomonadota; class Alphaproteobacteria; order Hyphomicrobiales; family Phyllobacteriaceae; genus Mesorhizobium; species Mesorhizobium sp. P3_A8. Next base: position 155,660 of record NZ_JBFUGI010000006.1, read on the forward strand.
CATAGAGCGGCTGCTCGACTTCGACATTGAGCCAGCCCTTGCGGATCAGGTCGAGGCCGACCGGAGCGCCGTTCGAGCTCATCAGCATGACATCGCCCGGCTTCTTGCCGGCGGCCTCGAGCGAGGCGACGGCGGCGACCGAGAGGTGAGCGGCATGGCTGAAGATCAGGTCGATGTCGGGGTTGGCCAGCATCTGGTCGGCAACGATGGTGCCGGCGTTGCTGGCTTCCCACTGCATGGCCGGAAGCGAGATGATCTTGACGTCCGGAAACGCCTTCAACTTCTCCTCAAAGCCTTTCTGGATGTCGAGCGTGTAGGGGTCGCCGGGATCGCCGAGCACCTGCAGGACCTTGCCCTTCACCGAGCCGTTCTTGGCCTTCAGCAGCTTTTCGGCCTGGTCGGCGGCGACATAGCCGATCTCGACGGTTCCGGCGACCGAGGTGAAGTCGGAAGGCGTCGAGGTGATCTGACGGTCGAACTCGACCACCGGAATGCCGACGGCGCGCGCGGCCTCGATGGACGGTTTCAGCGCGTTGAAGTCGACAGCCGCGAGGATGATCGCGGCCGGCTTGAGCGCGATGACGTCGTTCATCTGCGATTGCTGGGCGTCGGTCTTGTTGTCGGCGTTCAGCGTCTTCATCTCGTAGCCGGTCTGCTTCAGGAACAGCTCCAGAGCGCTCACCGAGCCGGTCTGGAACTCGTCGAGCAGTGTCGGCACCATGTAATAGACGACACCCTTGGACTGCGCGAATGCCGGCGTGAGCGTGGCAAAGGCCAGTGCCAGGATGCCGAAGACAGCAAGAAGTATTCGCTTCATGTCGTTGGCTCCCTGTTAAGCCGGACCCCTCTTTTGTCCCTCAGCCTGCCGGTCCGGCACCGGCAAGCGTCTCTCCGGTGATCATGTTGATCACCGCGTCGGGACTTGTTTTGTTGCGTGCGACATCGCCCGCCACGACGCCTTGCCGGATCACCACGATCCGGTCGGCGACCTGAAAGGCCTGCTGCATGATGTGGGTGATGATGACGACACCGATACCCTGGCTTGCCACCTGGCGGATCATCTCAAGACCGCGCCGCGTCTGCTCGACGCCAAGGGCGGCGAACGGTTCATCGAGCAGCACCAGCTTGCCCCCCCAGTGCACGAACCGGTTGAGCTCGATGGCTTGCCGCTGGCCGCCCGAGAGATGCTCGACATTGGTGCGCAGCGACGGAATGCGGGTGCCGGCGCTGGCCAGCGCCTTGCCGACGACGGCTTCCATGGCGCGCTCGTCGAGCACGGGAATGCCAAGCACCTTCCTAGTGATCTCGCGGCCCATGAAGAAATTCGCCACCACGTCGACATTGGTGCACAGCGACAGGTCCTGGTAGACGGTTTCGATGCCCGCCGCCTTGGCTTCGGCCGGCGACCTGGCCAGAAACTCCTTGCCTTCGAACAGCATGCGGCCCGAGGTCGGCTCGAGCCCGCCAGCGATGATCTTGACCAGCGTGGATTTGCCGGCGCCGTTGTCGCCGAGCAACGCCACGACCTCGCCCTTGCCGATCGAGAAACTGATCCCCTTCAGCGCTTCGATGGCGCCATAGTTCTTGGTGACGTTGTCGAGCACCAGCAGCGGTTCGCTCATGCCGCAATCTCCTTGGCTGTCAGAAGATCGCGGCCGTGTTCGCGCTCGGCGGCGAACATCTGGCCGAAGCGCGGCGACAGCACTCCGGAAACCGCAAGGGCGGCGGCTCCGCGCAGCACGGAATGCTGCCCGCCGCGCGCGACCATGACCCGGGGCGTCGTGCGGTCCTTGCGTGCGGAGACGGAGTTGTGCAGGCCGTCAGCCGAACCGGCCAGCCGTTCGAGCAGATCGGTCGACGCCAGCCCGCCGAGGATGACCGTTTCAGGATCGAACAGGTTCTCGATGACGGCGATGGCGTTGTGAAAGATCGGCGCGACTTCCGCGACCCAATCGGCCTCTGAGCCGTTCCAGCGCCGGAGCGCCTCGAGCGAGAGGTACCTTTCGAGACAGCCTGTGTTGCCGCACGGACAAGCCTCGCCGCCGGGAACGACAGGGATGTGCCCGACCTCGCCGGCATTGCCCCAGGCGCCACGCTGCACACTGCCGTCATGCACCATGACGCCGCCAAGGCCGACGCCGAAATAGAGGTAGTAGTACTCCGAGAATTGGGCACCGAGGCCGTAGAGCCGCTCGCCCATGGCTGCTGCCGCCATGTCGGTTTCGAAGAAGGCCGGCAGTCCGGTCGAGGCGGCCAGCCGCTCGCGCAGCGCCACATCCTTCCAGCCGGTCATTGTGGTCGGGCCGACAAAACTCATGGATTCGACCCCGAACGGTCCGGGCAGGGCGAGGCCAACCCCAAGAACCCGTCCGCCGACCCGCAATCCGGTCAATTCAGACACCATGGCCCCGATCAGCTCGAAGGCGTGGTCGGGCGTCGCGTTCGGCGCCTCGCGGTAGGCGCTCTCGATCACGTCGCCGCTCAGATTGATCAAGGCGGCGTTAATGCCGAGCGGGGTGATGTGGATACCGACGGCATAGCCGCCCTCGGGATTGATGCGCAGCGTCGCCGGTGGCAGGCCGCGCCCCTTGGGTTCCTCGCGCACGGAGAGGATATAGCCTTGCTCCTCCAACTCGCGAACGATGGTCGACACGGTCTGGACGGTGAGGCCGACGCGGCTGGCAATCTCGCCGCGGGCGATCGGCCCATGCAGGCGGATGGATTCAAGCACGATGCGCCGGTTGTACGGCCGCCCGAACTCCTGATTGGTCCCCCGCAATGCCATGCCTTGCGCCCCAGTTGACGTTAGGTTCGCATCAAAGATTTATTCAGTCAAATGGAATTCAAAAATAAATCGGGATCGCGTTCTAATCCTGGGAGAGCAGCAAGCCGCACCTAGCCTAGGCCCTGTTCACGTGCCGCGCTTGGCTGATTGCCGCCATAGCGAAACCGCTTCAATGGTGGGCAAGCCTCGCAACCGTTGACCAAAGCATGGAGCAGAGATGATCGAATTGCCGTTTGCCCGCGACGAATACCAGCAGCGGCTTGCCAAGATCCGCGCCGAGATGGCGAAGCGCGGTCTCGAACTCCTTGTCGTCAACGACGTCGCCAATCAGCACTACATCACCGGCTATGATGGCTGGTCGTTCTACACGCCGCAGGTGGTGCTTATTCCGATCGAGCAGGTCGAGCCGGTCTGGATCGGACGCGCCATGGATGCTGCAGGTGGTCTGCTGACGGCCTGGATGAAGCCCGAAAACGTCGTTGGGTTCCCGGAGGATCATGTTCAGCGTGCCGATCGTCACCCCATGGACTGGATCGCCAGCTGGATCGTCGCCAAGGGCTGGAGTAGCAGACATATCGGCATCGAACTCGAAGCCTATTATTTCTCGCCGAAAGCGCATGCTCGCCTCGTTGCTGGCCTTCCCAACGCGAAATGGCATGATGCCGATCTGCTGGTGAACTGGATCCGTGCGGTCAAATCGGCGCCCGAGATCGCCTATCTGCGCAAGGCTTCGACCTTGGCCGAGGCCGCCGTTACGCGGGCTTTCGAGGTGATCGCGCCCGGCGTGCGCGAATGCGACGCCATTGCCTCGATCCAGGCGGCGCAGATCGCCGGCAGCCCGGATTTTGCCGGCGACATCACCGCTCTTCCGCCGACCATCCTCGGTGGCGAGAATGCCTCGGCTCCGCATATCATGTGGAGCGACCGGCGGTTTGGAGCCAACGAGACGATTGCGCTGGAACTTGCCGGCGTCTGCCGCCGCTACGCGGCCGGACTGGCGAGAACGATGCAGCTCGGCAAGACGCCGACGCGTGTCGCGGACACGGCAAAGGCGGTGATCGAGGGCATGGACGCGGTGCTCGACGCGGTCAGGCCGGGAACGACTGCCGAAGCCGTCGAGGGCGCATGGCGCAAGGTCATTCAACGCTACGGGCTGAAGAAGGAGTCGCGCATCGGTTATTCGATCGGCGTCGCCTATCCGCCGGATTGGGGCGAACACACGATCAGCTTGCGGCCAGGCGACAAGACGGTGCTTCAATCCGGCAACGTCGTTCATTCCATCCTCGGCATGTGGATGGACGGCTGGGGCATCGAGATCAGCGAGACCATTCTGGTCACCGAAACCGGCTATGAGACGCTGACGAAGTTCCCGCGAGAGATCCATGTCAAATCCTGAGGGTTCGGCCATGGCAGGCGGTGTTGCCAGTCTCGGCGCGGTCGATATCGATGCCGGCATCCTCGACCAGATGATCGAGATCCGCCGCTATCTGCACCGCAATCCGGAACTGTCGAACCGCGAGGCGAACACGCAGAATTATCTCAGGCAGATGCTGGCCGGCGAGGGGATCACTGATATTCGCGATGTCGCGGGCTTTGGCCTTGCGGTCGACATTGTCGGCACCGGCAAGCCGTCGAACCGAAAGATCGCCATTCGCGCCGACATCGATGCCTTGCCGATCGAAGAAGAGTCCGGTGTCGACTACGCATCGACAAATCCCGGCGTGATGCATGCCTGCGGCCATGACGCCCACGCCTCGATGGGTTTCGCGGTTGCCGCGCACCTCCATCGATCAAGGGCCGATTTTGGCGGAACCGTCCGCCTGATCTTCCAGCCGGCCGAAGAGGATTCGCCCTCGGGCGGCAAACGTGTGGTGGAGGAGGGGCTGCTCGACGATATCGACGCCGCGATATGCCTTCACGTCGACCCCTACACGCCGTCCGGCAAGATCGCGGTCCGTTCAGGTCCCTATACGCTGGCGTGCGACACGTTCGATGCAATCGTCATCGGTGAGGCGGCGCACGCGGCAAAACCCTATGAGGGCGTCGATGCGATTGCCGTGGCCTGCTCCATGGTCGGGGAATTGCAGAAGATCGTCTCGCGCGAAATCGATCCTTACGATCCCCTGGTCATTTCAGTCACCGGCATCAATGGCGGCAGCGCCTACAATGTCATCGCCGGCAAGGTCGCCTTGAAAGGCACCATCCGCAGCGGCAGTGACGCGACCCGCGAGCGGGCCTGGCGCCGCGTACGCGAAATCCTCGAGTGCATCGCGACAAGCCACGGCGCCAGTGTGCAACTCGTCATCCACAAGGGGGAACCGGGGGTCGTCAACGATGGCGAGATGGCGGAGCTGGTCACCGCCAGCGGCAAGGCCTGCGTCGGCGCCGACAATGTCCTCAACACGCCCGGATGGACCATTGCCGACGACTTTGGCTACTACAGCGAGAAGCGCCCCTCGGTCTATTTCCGGCTTGGAATCCGCAACGAGGCGGTCGGATCGGTCTTTCCGCTTCACCATCCCAAATTTCGCGTCGATGAGGCGGCCTTGAAGATTGGCACGGCCACGCTGGTTGCTGCGGCGACCAGATTTCTATCGGTGCAACCGGAAAATAGCTGACTGACCCAAGCGGTCCAGGGTCGGCTCGTGCAAGGCTTGCACGAGCCAGTGAAATGCCTGTTCAGTATTTGATGACCCGGCGTTCGACCAGCACCACGGCACAGAACAGCACGATCGACAGGCAAGATGACAGCACGATCGCCGCGTAAAGCCGGTCCGACTGGTAATTGAAACTCGCCTGGATGATCAGCGCGCCGAGGCCCTTGTCCGAGCCGATCCATTCGCCGACGATGGCGCCGATGACTGCCGTCGCCGACGCGATGCGGAGCGAGGAGAACAGCATCGGCAGCGCACGCGGCAGGCGCAGGCTCCAGAAAACCTCCGAACGTGTCGCCGACAGCACCCGGAACAGCTCGTGCTCATTGTCGCTGGCCGAATCCAGGCCGCGGATCATGTTCACCAGCGTCGGGAAGAAGCAGATCACCGCCGCGATGACGATTTTCGGCGTCATACCAAGTCCGAAGATCAGGATGATGATCGGCGACAGCGCCAGGATCGGAATGGTGTTGAAGAACAGCACGATCGGAAAATAGGTGGCCTGCAGGATGCGGTTGTGCACGAACAGGATCGCCAACAGCACGGCGGCCAGATTGCCGATGACGAAACCGGCCAGCGCCTCGATCAGCGTCGGCCTGAGATTGTCCATGAGCAGCGCGAAATTCTTCTGGAAGACGCCGGATATGGCGGTCGGCGTCGGCACGATATAGGCCGGCACGCCGAGCAGCGGCAGCAGATACTGCCAGGCGAAAAGCAGCGATGCCGCGCCGAGAACGGGCAGGGCTATTGCCATTTGCGGCGAGAGCGGCGCCGGCCTCATGACGCCTGCTCCAGCGCGACACGCAAATCTGCCATGGCGGCGACGATCGCCGGATCTTCGCGTGTGCAGCGGTTGCCGTCCTGTTTGAGCGACCGCATGTCCAGATCCTTGACCAGCCGTCCCGGATTGGCGGCGAGAACGATTACGCGTTCGCCGAGATAGGCGGCTTCGGCAATCGAATGGGTGACGAACAGGATCGTCGTGCCGGTGCGCCGCCACAGGTTGAGAAGCTCGTCGTTGAGCCGGTCACGAGTGATTTCGTCGAGCGCCCCGAACGGTTCATCCATCAAAAGCAGCTTCGGCTGGCCCAGCAAGGCGCGGGCAATCGCCACACGCTGGCGCTGGCCGCCGGAGAGTTGATGCGGCAGGCGTTCGCCAAAGCCGGCAAGCCCCATCAGCTCCAGCAATTCGTCGCTACGGTCCTCGATTTTCCGCGTCAGGCTGCCTTGCCCGACGCCAAGCGGCAGACGCACATTGTCGCGCACCGTGCGCCAGGGCAGCAGGGTCGAGTCCTGGAAGACGAAGCCGACATCGCGGCGCGAGCGCACCGCATGCGGCGTGTCGCCGAGCACGCTGATCGTGCCGCCGAGCGGGTCGAGCAGGTCGGCGACCACGCGCAGCAAGGTCGACTTGCCGCAGCCGGACGGCCCAAGGATCGACAGGAAGGAGCCGGTCTCGACGGTGAGGTCGAGGCCGGAAAGCACCTTGACGGCCGCCTGGCGGCCGCCATAGCCGACATCCAGCCTGCTGGCTTCGATCGCGCTTGCCATCAGGCGGCGGGCGCGTCGAGCTTCGGCCGGTCGGCAGCCGAAAGTTCGAGGATCTTGGTGGTGTAGACGTCGGCCGCCTTGGGCCGGCCGTTGGGGTACTGGCCGACCTTGTCGAGCAGTGCCAACTGCTCTTCGATCGAGGCGGGGTCGAACGTGCCCCAGCCGTCCTTGGCCGTCGCACCGTCGAAGGAGAGCTTCAGCACGAGGTTGACGGTCTTCTCTTCCCAGCCGAGGTCCATTTCGGGATAGGCGGCGACCATTTTCTTCACCGCCTCCTGCGGGTTGGCGTGCACCCATCCCCAGCCCTTGGCGACCGCGCCGATGAACTTGGCCAGCGTGTCCGGGTCCTTTTCGATCGCCGCATCGGTGGCGAAATAGACATCGGCATAGGAATTCAAGCCGAGGTCGCGCACCAGAAGGTCGATGCGGTCGTCGCCGACGACGCTGAGCGCCTGCGTGTTGGTGATCCAGCCGCCAATGGCGTCGACATCGCCGCGCACCAGCGGTCCCTTGTCGAAACCGACATTGATGACGGTGAGGTCGGACGCGCTCAAGCCGTTCTTGGCCAGGATCTCATCCATGACGAAGCGCGCTGTCGGCTGGATGCCGATCTTCTTGCCCTTGAGGTCGGCCACGCCCTTGATCGGATTGGTGGCCTTGGAGGTGAGCGCATAGGGGCCGGTGCGGAAGCCGCAGGCGACCATCTTCACCGGCACGCCGCTGGCGCGTGCCGAAAACAGCTGTGGCGTCTCCGAGAACTGGCCAAGCTGTGCCGCTCCCGAAATCACCGGCGGCACGGTCGAGGCGTTGGGCCCACCCGGGCTGAATTCCACGTCGAGCCCGGCATCCTTGAAGTAACCGTTGGCGACGGCGGCGATGTCGCCGATCTGGCCGTTGGACATCAGCCAGTCATACTGGATGACGACCTTGCCTGCGGCCTTCGCGCCCGGCGTCAGCACCAGCTGCATTCCGCCCGATGCCACGGCAACAGCCGCCAAGCCGGATTTCATGAAACCGCGGCGGTTCATGTCGTAATTCCCATTCATTTTCCGCTCCTGTTGCAAGACTGTCTCGTCTCTTCATTGCGCGCCGTTCCCTTGGCGCGGGTGGTCTACGGCTGTTCGTCGTGGTAGTCGCCGGGGCCGCCGTCGAGCCAGGCGTAGAGTTCCCAAAGCGTGTCGTCCGGGTCGGTGAAATAGGCGCAGCGCGCATTCCAGACATAGTTTTCGGGCGGGCCATAAAACGGTACGCCCTTGGCTGTCAGCTCGGCATGCAGCCGGTCGATCTCGTCGGGGGTGTCGAGCTGGACGGCGACGCAGACCTTGTGCGCATGGCGCGGCGATTTCAGTTTCGAGACGCCGGCATGCTGGCCGATATGGTCGATCTCCCATGCTGCCAGTGTCACGCCCTCGCCATGGAAGTCGGCGAAACCCTCGGCGCGGCGGCGCAGGCGAAAGCCGAGCTTGTCGACATAGAACTCGACCGTCCGCTCGATATCCTCGACGAGAAGGCAGACATCCGAAATTCGATATGCGGTCCCCATCGGCATGACTATTGGCCTCCCTCAGTACGCCGGGTGCGCAATGGCAGTTTGACGCCGACACGGTCGGCCGCGCCGATGATGTGCGCGCGCATTGCAGCCTCGGCAGCCGCCGGGTCGCCGGCGACCAGCGCCTCGTAGATGCGCACATGCTCGCCGACATTGACTTCCACCAGATCGTGCAGGGGGTTGGTCTGCCGTGCGTAATAGATCGATCGGCGGATCTGCTCGCAGACGAAGGAAATGAAGGTGTGGATGTAACTGTTGCCGGTCGCCCGGGCGATCTCGCGATGAAACAGCAGGTCGGCGTCGATGCTGCCGTCCTCCCATCGCTCCTCGCCGCTCATGCGGTCGAGTGCGGCCTTGATGGCGTCGAGGTGCTCCTGGTCGCGGCGCTCGGCGGCGAGTGCCGCCGACTCGGCCTCGAGGATGCAGCGCAGCTCGAACAGCCGCTCCATGTTCTGCCCTTCCTTCAGCGTCTCGCGGTCGATGCGGATTGCCGCGCGCTGCTCCGGTGCAAGCACGAAGGAGCCGATGCCTTGCCGCGCCTCCACCATGCCGTCGGCGCGCAATTGTGCGATTGCCTCGCGCACGACGTTGCGGCTGACGCCGAATTTCTCCGAAAGCTGCTGCTCCGTCGGCAGCAGGGCGCCCGGGTTGAGATCGCCGGACTCGATCTCGCGGCTGAGGAACGCGGCGACCCGATGCGGCAGCGCCTCGACAGTGCCGATGGCAGCCAGTCGTTGTTTCATGAAAAAGTCTCCGTCGCGGGAAAGAGGCAGCCGGGGTTCATCAGACCGCCCGGGTCGATGGCATGTTTCAGCGCGGTGACGAGCTTGCGATGGACAGGGGTCATTCCGGCCCAGTAGGCAGGCTGGCGGGTGCGCCCGATGCCGTGCTCGGCGCTGATCGAGCCGCCAAGTGCGTTGACGATGTCGTACAACCCAGTGGTGATGGCGGTGCCCCTGGCGCGGGCCTCGGGCTCGGCAAGGTCGAGCGGCGGCAGGACGTTGAAATGGATGTTGCCGTCGCCTGCGTGGCCATAGGCCTGCGAAATCCAGCCCGGATGCTCCAGTTCGACAAACTGCCGGGCTCGGGCGATCAGCGTGGGGATATCGGAGATACGCACCGAAAGATCGGTGCGTACGTGGTAGCCGCGCTTGGCCTGGCCCTCGACCAGCCCTTCGCGAACGGCCCAGAACGCCCTGGCCTGTGCGCCGCTCTCTGCCAGAACGGCGTCAGTGACGAGTTCTTCTTCCATCGTGCGGGCAAGGAAATCCACCAGCAGGGCGCGCAGGTCGATGGCGGCACTCGACGACAATTCGATCAGCACATGGACGGGCGCCGTAACCGGCGCGCCGATGTTGGGGTCGACGAGCCGTGCGAGCTCCATGCATTCCGATCCGATGATCTCGAAGGCGGATATCAGGTCGGAGCATCCGCGTCGGGCTTGGCTGAACAGCGATATCGCCGCTTCGAATGAAGGAAGCCCCAGATAGGCAGTTTCGACACGGCCCGGTTTCGGAAAGAGCTTGACCTCCACACCGGTGATGATGCCCAGCGTGCCCTCGGCGCCGATGAAAAGCTGCTTCAGGTCGTAGCCGCGATTGTCCTTGCGCAGGCCGGAAAAGCCGCTCCACAGTTCGCCGTCAGGCAGCACGACTTCCAGTCCGACGATGAGATCGCGGGCCATGCCGTAGCGCAGCACATTGACGCCGCCGGCATTGCTGGAAGCGTTGCCGCCGATCTGGCAACTGCCTTGAGCGCCGAGCGCCAGCGGAAACAGGCAGTCCTGCTCTTCGGCGGCATCCTTGATGTGCTGCAGGATGCAGCCGGCATCGGCCTGCAGCATGAAATTGTCGGCGTCGACAGAGCGAATCCTGTTCAGCCGCTCCAAGCTGATGATCACCGCGCCCTGGGCCGTGCCGATGTCGATCGCGCCCGCGACAAGCCCGGTGTTGCCGCCCTGCGGGATTATCCCCAACCCAAGCGTGCCGCACAGGCGCACCGCGGCCTGGACCTCGGCGACCGATGCCGGTTTCAGCACGGCAAGCGCGCCGCCATGATGATCGCCGGACCAGTCCACCAGGTATTTCGCCATGTTAGCCGCATCGGCAGCCACACCGCTCTGCCCAAGGAGATGCTCCAGGGCGGCAAGGACGTCTGGCGAAATGCCGTGGATGGTCATTATCGGATCGGCGCTGGTGTTGTGGCGTATGGTTATACATATCATCCTACAACTGAAATCGTGTCAACACCGGCAGGCCGAACGGCCGTGGATATGTCGATAGCCAGATCGTTGGGATGAGGTGCCAGTCAGGTCGCTGTCCAAGCAGGGCCGAAGCCGCCGGATGGCAGTCGAGGCCAGCACGGACAGCGATCACCCAGATCCGGATTGCTTGCAAAGCGGGGAAGATTTGGTTTGAGAGGTAGCCAATCAGGTCAGGACCGGCGCTCTTCAGAGATACTGGGCGACCTTCTTGCCGACGGTGAGGAAGCGCAAGGGATCGATCGCTTCGCCATTGTGGCGCACTTCATAATGCAGATGCGGGCCGGTCGAGCGGCCGCTGCTGCCGGTCTTGCCGATGACGGCGCCCGCGTCCAGCTTCTCGCCCACGGTCACGTCGATTTCGCTCAGATGTCCATAACGGGTCGCAAAGCCATTGCCGTGGTCGACTTCGACCATACGGCCATAGCCGCCATTCCAGCCGGCCTTGGTGACAACGCCGGGCGCCGTGACCTTGGCGTCCATGCCGATGGGCGCCCTGAAGTCCATGCCCGAATGCAGCGCGGCGGTGCCGAGGATGGGATCGGTGCGCACGCCGAACGGGCTGGTGACGGAGTGGCCGGGAGCCGGGTTGGCCAGCGGCAGCCGGCGGGCTTCCTTCTTGAGGTGGTCGAGTGTATCCAGCGCCTCGTCCAGTTCCTTGACCTTGCTGTCGAACATCATCGAGCTGTCGAGCGGGATCAGCGGTCCGCCGACATCGATTTCGTTCTTGCCGAAGTCGCTGTCGACCGGCAGGCCCGCAGCCTGGAGCGCCTGGGTGATCGCGTCGGCGCTCTTGTAGGCATTGTCCGCCAGCGTGCTGATGCGGGTGAGTTGTTCGTTCTCGATGGATTTCAGCGACTGGTTGATCGAGACGAACAGCCTGTCGGCGCGATCGGCGGCTGAATCGCTGGGCAGCGGATCGGTGCGCGTCGACCATAGGGAGAACGGCCTGGTATCGGCGGCGCCGAGATCGGCGCTCAGGCTGGCCACCGCGTAGTTCTGCGCCGGCTGGCTGATGCTGCCGGTCACCTCGGCGTGCTTGTCAGGCTTGACGGCCGCTGCCGGATCCTCAGCGGGCGCCGTTCCGACTTCATTCTCGGCGCGTTCGAGCAACGGACCGAGACGGCCATGGCGCTGGCTCAGCTGGCTCTGACGCGCGATCAGTTCGCTGACCTTGGTTTCCATCAATTGCTGGTCGAGCAACTGTCGGCTGGTGATGCGGTCGACCTGGGCGCGAAGTGCTGAAATGCGGTCTTCGTAGGCCTGTTGCATGCGTGCCTGGCGCGCGGTGGTGGCGCCGATCAGGTCATCGCGCAGCACCAGATAGGACGTGGCCATGAGGTAGCCGATGGCAATGGCGGCGAGGGCTGAACCTATGAATGCCGCGAGCCAGGGCCGGATCGTGAAGTGCCTGATCTCGTTGCCGCGGGCGATGATGACCGTGTGGGGTTCCTTGCGCCTGCCGAAGACTGCGGACTGACCGGTTGCGTTCACGGGACCAAGCTTTCGGTTACGACACCACGACTGCCTGATTACACATTATTAGGGTTAACAAAGGCTTTCTGGGTCGATTGCGCGGCGTGGAATGCACGCGGCGCGGGCAAAGGGTTGCATGAAAACCGCCAGGCGAGCGGCCTTCATGCCGCTAAGTCATTGGTGAAGAACAACAATTTTCTGACCGCCCTGCGGCCTGTCGCTCGCGGATCGAGGTCCAGAGTTCCTTAACTGTCTTCGATTGCATTTACTTGACGGTTTTCGAGTAAAAGCGTGATGGGGTTTGGGATTCTATCGAAGATGGCGGTCCAAGGAATGCTGAGCGATCTGGTTGGCAAGATCCTCGACAAGTTGTCGGGCACCAGTCTGCTGTCGACCGGGCTCTTGCTGCTGACTGCCCTTGTCAGCGCGCTCGTGGCTTATTGGCGCACGGTCGAGGAGAAGAGCTGGAAGGAATTTTTCGAGTTCGTCATCCCGCACGAGGTCATCACCCATCCCTCGGCGAAGGCCGACCTGATGTTCTGGGTGACGAAGAAGGCGCTGATGCCCTTCCTCATGCTGCCCGCCGGAATTGTCTTCGTCACAGCGGTGGGCTACGGCACCAACTGGCTGTTTTCGACACTGTTCCAGTTCCAGCCGCCTCTGATCGAAGGACCGGCAGGGCCGGTCACGGTGCTTATCTTCACCATCACCATGCTGCTCGCCTACGACATTTCCTATTATCTCTATCACGTCGCCCAGCATCGCTATCCCGTGCTTTGGGAATTGCACAAGGTGCATCACTCGGCCGAGGTGATGGTCGGGATCACCAAGGACCGGGTCCACCCGCTCGACGAGCTGATGAACCGGGCCTGGGACGGCGTCATTGTCGGCGTCTGCTTCGGCATCTGGTCGCTGATTTCGCTGAACCTTGTCGAACTGACCGTCTTTGGCGTCAACGTCTATGTCATGCGCAACATCCTGATGATGGATTTCGTCAGGCACACGCATTTCAAGATCTCGTTCGGCCCGCTCAACAATTTGATCCTGTGTCCTCATTGGCACCAGCTGCATCACAGCACCGATCCACGCCACTACGACAAGAATTTCGGGCTGCTGTTCTCGTTCTGGGACCGGCTCTTCGGAACATTGTGTGTGCCGAGGCCCGACGAGGACTTCAAGTTCGGGTTGGTCGACCGTGACGTGCGCGACTACCAGTCGCTGGCCGGCCTTTATGTCATGCCGCTGAAGCGGATGTGGGGGCATATCGCCAGGCGCATCCGGCCCGGAAAGCCACGGGTCTCGCGGTCATCGGAAGGGACACGGCCATGAACGCACCTTTCGTGCTCGCCATCCCGCGCACACGCACCTTCGAAGTCGTGACATCGGCGGCGCGCCTCGCCGAGATCGCACCGGCCTGGAGCGCGCTCTGGCAGCGAGCCGGCGGGCTTGTCTTCCAACATCCGCATTGGATCGTCGCCTGGTGGCGCACCACCCCGCATCAGGAGCGGCGCACGCTCAGGATCGGACTTGCCTGGAACGGCGACCGGCTCGAGGGCGTGATCGCGCTAGCGACCTTCAAGCGCTCCGGCATCCGCATACTCGAATGGGCGGCCAAGGATCACAGCGACTATGGCGATGCGCTGGTTGCCCCCGACAGCGATCCGCAGGCGATCTCCCGCCTCTGGCAGCATATTTTTGATCAGGGCGGCTTCGACCTGATCTATCTCAACCGTCTGCTGCCGGATGCCGGTGTTCATGCCCTGCTCGACCCGGCCTCGCGCCATGACAAGGCGCTTCGGCCCAACCACCGCACTGAAATCAGCTACCGTGTCGCGGGTCCCTGGCAAAGTGGGGCGGAGTGGTTCGAGACGCTGTCCAAGAAAGCCCGGCAGAACTACCGTCGTGGCCGCAAGTTCATGGAGGAAGGCGGTGCATTGCGTTTCCGCCTGCTGGATGCGGACGAACCGCGCGAGCCGGTGCTCGCACGGGTCGCGGCGCTGAAGCGCCTCTGGCTCGTCCGGCATGGCCGCGTTTCGGACCTGTTCGACAAGGGCTCGCCGGTTCTCACCGCGCTAATTTCGGTGCTGGCCGAACTCGGCCTGTTGCGCATCTTCGTGCTGGAGCTTGACGACACGATCGTCGCCGTCTCGATCAATTTCGAGCAGCACGGCACGATGATGGCTTTCGTCACCACCTATGATCCCGAATACGAGCGCGCCTCGCCGGGTATGGTGCTGATGATGGATTATATCCAGTGGTCGCTCGACCGTGGCCTTGCCAAAGTCGATTTTCTCTGCGGCGGCGAGGATTTCAAGCGGCGCTTCGCCACCCAATCGGTCACGCTGTCGTCGATGATCGGCGCGCGTGGCCTGCGCGGTCGTCTCGCCGCGCTGGCCGATCGTGTGAGCCATGTTGCGAAGTCCTGGCGGGCGCAGCGGCAGCCTAAGCCGAAGGCAGAAACACCGGACGAGTAAGGACGACTCGTATGGGTCTTCGTGACGCTCAAAGCGCGCGAACGGCCTCCAGCACCTCTTCCGCATGGCCCTTGACCCGGACCTTGCGCCAAATCCGGGCGATCCGCCCGTCACGGCCGATCAGGAACGTCGCGCGCTCGACGCCCATGTATTTGCGGCCATACATCGATTTCTCGACCCACAGATGGTAGGCCTCGATCACCTTGCGCTCCTCGTCGGCGGCGAGGTCGATGGTGAGGCTGTATTTCGATTTGAACTTGTCGTGCTTCTTGACGTTGTCGGGGGACAGACCGATCACGACGGCGCCGGCCTTCTCGAATTCGGGCTTCAGCTGTGAAAAGCTGATTGCCTCTTGCGTACAGCTCGTCGTGTCGTCCTGCGGGTAGAAATAGAGGACGACGGGTTTGCCGGACGAGGCCGAAAGACTTAGAGACCCACCCCCATCCCGGGGCAGGTCGAACTGCGGTGCGAGATCGCCCACGTCGAGGTCAGCCATATCGATGCCCTTGTTTGAGGTTACGCGCGAAGCCACACCGATATAGTGTCGACCGGGGATTCGTCCACGAGCGAATTTTGTACAACGGAAGATTGCGTGGATCAGGAGCAACCGCAGCACGAGAAGATCAGGTTCAGGCGTGACGAGATCACCGACCTGGGGACCTTGCCGTCCGCGTGCCGCGTTCCACCCCTCGGTCAGGCGTCGATCGGCCGCGGCTTCCGCATGCTTTCGCGCGTGTTTGCCGGCATGGTGGCGCTCGTCCTGCTGGCCGCGGTCGTCGTCTATCTGGTCGGGGCGTCCGGCATCGGCTCCGAGCGGCTTCGGGCGGAAGCGGAAACCGCCATCGAGAAACTCGCCGGCGTCGATGTCCATGTCGCGGTCGGGCCGGCGCGCATCACGCTCGACAGTTCGAGCTTCGTCGCGCTTCAGGTGAGCGACGTCAGCCTGAAGACATCGGATGACAAGCCCATGGCGGATGCCGGCCGCGTGCGCTTCGGCATGCGCCTGATACCGCTGCTTTGGGGAGAGGTGCGGCTGACCAGCGCCAAGGTCTCGGATGCCCATATCGTTGTGGCGGCGATGCCGTCCGGCGGCGACTGGACAGCGCAATTGCGCAATGAGGACGGCCTCGTCGATCCTGAGAAACTGTCGGCCGCGGTGTTCGGCAACATCCATCACGTGCTGGACGCCGTGCGCGAAGATTCGATGCGCCGGATCGAACTCAGCAATGTCGAATTCGTGCTGCCCGATACCGGTGCGATCAAGCTGATCAAGATCGCCGACGCCACCGTCGTCCAGTCGGGGCCAGGCGGCATGGAGTTTTCCTCCGAGGCGGATGTCGATGGCAGAAAGGTCACCGTTGCCGCTTCCGCCAGCCGCGATATCGCGGCGCACCGGGTGACGGCGCTGAATGCAAGCATCGATCTGGCGGTTGCCGATGAAACCGCTGCCAGCGCCGGGAAGCTGGGTGCGGTCGCTTTGAAACTGACAGGGTCGGAAGGAGCCGGTACCACGGCATCACGGCTGACGGCCGCCCTGTCGTCGACGGGTTCCGTGCTCGATCTTGGCACGCGCGGCTTGTTACCGGCCGACGTCGATGTCGATGCCACGCTGGTCGACGGCAGCAACAAGATCCAGGTGGACAAGCTGCTGCTGAAAACCGGCCGGTCTTCTTTCAATTTCGGCGGCTCGATAGGGCCAAAGCCGGCGACAGGGGCTGCGGGCGAGGAGCCCTCCTATCGTTACGACCTGACCAGCGACGGTTCGACCCTGGCGCCGTCGGAATCGCCCGAGCCCGCGCTGACCTTCCTCGCCCGCATTGCCGGCGTCTATCAGACCAAGAGCCACAAGTTGGTGGCCGAGCAGATCGCGGTTCGGTCCGCCGCTTCCGGCGAGGTGCTCGGCACCGCGGCCGTGGCATTCGTTGACGGCAAGGCTCCCGGCATCAATCTGGCGCTTAGCCTCCATGACATGCCGGTCTCGCACGTCAAGCAGCTATGGCCGTGGTTTTCGGCGCGCAATGCGCGGCTCTGGGTGCTGAACAACCTGTTTGGCGGCCGCGTCGTCGACGGCAATCTCCAATTCCAGGTCGTGCCGGATCGCCTCGGCAACGGCGTGCCGCTGTCGGCCGAAGAGGTGTTCGGCCGCTTCCAGATCGAAGGGTCGCGTTTTGACACCGCCGGCCGCATTCCGCCGATACGCGACGCGGTCGGCGTCGTCGCCTTCCACGGCAATGACGTCGATGTTTCGCTCTCCTCGGGCACCGTCTTCATGCCCAGCGGCCGCACCGTGGCGGCCAGCAACGGCACACTGACCGTCAAGGCGGCGAACCACCCGCCGGTCATCGGCGCACTCGACATCGAAGTCGAGGGGGAGGCGCCTGCTATCGCAGAACTCGCTTCCTACGAACCGATCAATGCCATGCGCCATGTCGGCTTCCTGCCGGAGGATCTGTCCGGCAACGTCACCGGCCATGTCAGGGCCGACATTCCGTTGCAGTCCGGCGTCGACACCTCGAAACTCGACTGGCTGGTGTCGCTCGACTACACCGGCCTGTCGCTGGCCAAGCCATTCGATGGACAGACCGTAACCGATGCCGACGGCTCGATCACGGTCGATCCCGAAAAGGCAGTGATTTCCGCCAAGGCATCGCTGAATGGCATTCCGGCCGAACTCGATCTTGTCGAGCCGCTGGCGGATGATGGGCCGCCGCGCAGCCGCAAAGTGGCGCTGGTGCTCGACGACAAGATCCGCGCCGCCGCCATGCCCGGCCTGACACCGCTGCTGGGCGGGACGGTGAAGGTCGCGATCGACAAGAGCGGCAGCGGCAACCAGAACGTCTCGGCCGACCTGACCAACGCCAGGCTGGACATTCCCTGGGCCGGCTGGAGCAAGGGGGCAGGGGTTCCAGCCAACGTCACCTTCGTCATGACCAAGGCCGGCGACACCACGACGCTGTCCGATTTCGACCTCGACGGAAAGACATTCTCCATCGACGGCAGCATCGTGCTGGTCAACGGCGCCCTGTCGTCGGCGAAGTTCAGCAAGGTCACCTTGAACCGGGGTGACGATGTCGCGATTTCGGTGAAGCGGTCGGGCAAGGGCTATGCGGTCGACATCAATGGCAACGCGCTCGACGCCCGCTCGCTCATCAAGCAGTTCACGTCCGACGTGGACACCGCGACCAAGACGACCGGAACAGACAACATTTCCGTCAGTGCCGATGTCGAGCAGCTTACCGGCTTCCACGACGAGCAGCTGTCCAACCTGAAGCTCGATTACAGCGCGGCCGGTTCCAGGGTGAACGGACTGAAGGTCAGCGCCACGGCAAGTTCGGGCGCGGCCATCACCATCAGCAACACCACCGGCGGTGGCCAGCGTTCGCTCAACGTGCAGTCGGCGGACGCCGGCGCCATATTGAGGTTCCTGAACGTCTACGAGCACATGGAAGGCGGCGCGATCACGCTGGCCTTGTCAGGAACCAGCGATGGGCCGATGAAGGGCAAGGTCGACACCAGCAACTTCTTCATCGTCAACGAACCGAAACTCGCCTCCATCGTCTCGACCACGCCGGCCGGCGACAACCGCAGCCTCAACCAGGCGGTCAAGGGCAATCTCGACACCTCGCGAGTGAAGTTCGAGCGCGGCTACGCCGAGATCGAGAAAGGCAGCGGCTACCTGAAGCTGACCAATGGCGTGCTGCGCGGCCCGCGCATCGGCACGACGTTCCAGGGCATTCTCTACGACCAGAACAACAATATGGACATGACCGGCACTTTCATGCCGGTCTATGGCCTTAACCGCATCTTCGGCGAACTGCCCATCGTCGGCGCGTTGCTCGGCAATGGCCGCGACCGCGGCCTGATCGGCGTCACCTACCGTCTCAGGGGCAATGCCAACAAGCCGGTGCTCGACGTCAACCCGCTGTCAGTGATCGCGCCGGGCATATTCAGGTCGATCTTCGAATACAGGTGAATCCGGCCTCAGGCCGGCCGCACCAGAACGTGTTTTTTCTTTCCCAGCGAGAGCTTTACGACGTTTTCCGGACTCAAATCCTGAAGCGTCACCATGCGGCGGTCGTCGCTGACCGACTGGTCGTTGATGCGCACCGCGCCGCCCTGGATGTGCCGCCGCGCCTCGCCATTCGACGACGCCAACCCGGCCGTCACCAGCAGCGACAGGATGCCGACGCCGGCCTCCAGCGCTGCCTTGTCGATCCCAACGGTCGGCAATGTTTCGGCCAAGGCCCCTTCCTCAAACGTCTTGCGCGCGGTTTCCTCGGCCTGGTTTGCCGCGTCGCGGCCATGGACGATCGCCGTCGTCTCCGTGGCCAGGACCTTTTTGGCCTCGTTGATCTCGGAGCCGCCGAGTGCGGTCAGCCGCGCGATCTCATCGAGGGGCAGGCGGGTGAATATCTTCAGGAAGCGCTCGACATCTGCGTCCTCGGTGTTGCGCCAGTACTGCCAGAAATCATAGGGCGAGAAGAGGTCGCCATTGAGCCACACCGCACCCTTTGCCGACTTGCCCATCTTCGCGCCCGACGATGTCGTGAGCAGCGGCGTGGTCAGGGCATAAAGCTGCGGCGTGCCCATGCGATGGCCGAGATCGACGCCGTTGATGATGTTGCCCCACTGATCCGACCCGCCCATCTGCAAACGGCAGTTCTGGCGCCGGGCAAGTTCGACGAAATCGTAGCCCTGCAGGATCATGTAGTTGAATTCGAGGAACGACAGCGATTGCTCGCGGTCGAGCCGCAGCTTGACGCTGTCGAAGGTCAGCATGCGGTTGACCGAAAAATGCCGGCCGACATCGCGTAGGAACTCGACATAGTTGAGCTTCATCAGCCAGTCGGCATTGTTGACCATGACAGCATCGTTCGGGCCGTCGCCGAAACGCAGGATGCGCCCAAAGATCCGCTTGATGCCTTCGATGTTGGTGGCGATCGCCTCAGGCGTCAAAAGGCTGCGCTGGTCGTCGCGGAAGGACGGATCGCCGATCATCGACGTGCCGCCGCCCATCAGGGCGATCGGCCGGTGCCCGGTCTCCTGCAGCCAGTAAAGCATGGTCGCCGAGATCAAATTGCCGATATGCAGGCTGGTGGCGGTGGCGTCGTAGCCGACATAGGCGGTGACCGTTTCCTTGGCGAAAAGCTGGTCGAGGCCGGTCTCATCCGAAATCTGGTGGATGAAGCCGCGCTCGCTCATCGTGCGCAGAAAATCGGATTTGAAGGCAGGCATGGTTTCTTCCCGAAAAGCGTCCGGCCGTCCGGCGCGGGCATATGTGAACGGGCGCGTTTAGCATCCAAGCGCGGTGAGCAAAAGTGGAATCCGGTTTTGCGGTAGATCGCCAATGACGATCACCCCTTCTTGAAACGGTGCGACGAGCCGTCCGGCACGAATGCTTGCTTCATCGTTTCGGCTGGCGTAATGAGGCGCCGCGCCAAAGGTTCTTGCAGCCCACGACCTCGAGCGGCACCGCACGGCATCCACAAAGTGCCATATCCGACGACAGAGCCCCGACGCGACATGCCGGACGCATTGATATCCATCGTCATTCCTTGCAGGAACGAGGCGGCAAACCTGCCGCTGCTGATCGACGAGATCGAGGCGGCGATGGCCGGCCGCGACTTCGAATTGATCATCGTCAATGACGGCTCGACCGACGACACCGCTGCGGTGCTGGCCGAACAGACGGCACTTCGCCCGTTCCCGGTACGCGAATTGCGGCACCGGAAATCCGCCGGCCAGAGCCTTTCGGTGCGTTCGGGCGCCTGGGCGGCGCGGGGCGGCATCGTCGCTACGATCGATGGCGACGGTCAGAACGACCCGCAATACATTCCGGTGCTGGTCGATGCCTTGCGGCAGGCGGGCCCCGATTTTGGCGCCGCTCAGGGGCAGCGTCTCAAGCGCCGCGACAGCAAGGTCAAGCAGCTGGCGTCGCGCTTCGCCAACTGGCTGAGAAACGCCATTCTGCATGACGAGACGCGCGACACCGGCTGCGGCCTGAAGGCTGTCCACACCGATGTCCTGCGCAAACTGCCGTTTTTCGACGGCACGCACCGCTTCGTCCCGGCCCTGGTCATCCAGGAGGGATACCGCGTCGTGCATTGCGATGTCGTCGACCGCTCGCGCCGCCACGGCAAGTCGAATTACGGCATTTTCGACCGCGGCCTGCAGGGCGCGCTCGATCTCGGCGGTGTCTGGTGGCTGCGCCGCAGGCGCCGCAGAATGCCAAAAGTAGAGGAAATCAAGCGTGGTTAACGTGCTTCAGGAATTGGGAACCTGGCTTCACCAGGTTTTTGTCAAGCAATTCGACGCATGGATCCTGCTGGGGTTCATCGCTCAATTCTTCTTCACCATGCGTTTCGTTGTGCAGTGGCTGGCATCTGAAAAGGCCAAGCGCAGCGTCGTGCCCGTCGCCTTCTGGTTCTTTTCCCTGTTCGGCGGCGGCCTGCTGCTGATCTATGCCATCGTGCGTCAGGATCCGGTGTTCATCGCCGGCCAGGCCATGGGCATGTTCATCTATGTCAGAAATCTCTGGCTGATCGCCAATGAGCGCAAGGCGGCGGCGATGACCAAGGTCGATTGAGCGGCCCGCTTATCAAGAAATGACCAGAGAGGCTCAAGCATGGCGTTGAACAGGAACTACATTCTTCTCTTCCTGTTCAGCCTGGTGATGACGGTTTCGGGGCTGGCGTCCCTGCCGCCGATCGACCGCGACGAGTCGCGCTTCGTCCAGGCGACCAAGCAGATGGCGGAGAGCGGCGATTATGTCGACATCCGCTTTCAGGACGCCTCGCGCTACCAGAAGCCCGTCGGTATCTACTGGCTGCAATCCGCCGCCGTCACCTTGAGCGGTAAGGGTGCCGAAGCACCGATCTGGGTCTATCGCACGATCTCGGCACTCGGCATTGCCATTGCGGTGCTGGCGATCGCCTGGACGGGGACCAATCTTTTCGGCGCCAATGCCGGTATCGCCGCCGGCCTGGTGATGGCCGCCATCTTCGCCACGGCCTTCGAGGGCCGCGACGCCAAGACCGATGCGATGCTGCTGGCCTGCTGCGTGGCGGCGCAAGGTGCGCTGGCGCAGATTTACCTGGCATCGCGCCGCAACCAACCGGTCGCCGGCCATCTCTGGTGGATTTTCTGGATCGCGCAAGGCGCGGCCATCCTCATCAAGGGGCCGATCGCGCCGCTTTTGTCGGCTCTGACCATCGCGGCGCTGTTCGCCTTCGAGCGCGATGGGCGCTGGCTGTCGAAGCTCAGGGTTGGACGCGGCCTGTTGCTTGTCGTGGTGATCGCGCTGCCCTGGCTCGCGGCCATCACCTGGAAGAGCCACGGCGCTTTCCTGCAGCAGGCCGTCGGCAAGGACATGCTCGGCAAGGTCGCCTCGGGCGAGGAATCGCACGGCCTGCCGCCCGGCTTCTACATGCTGACCTATTCGCTGTTCATGTGGCCGTTCGGCCTGATCGCGGTCGGCGCTGGCCTCCAGGCTCTCAACCGCCTGCGCGACGATGTCAGGCTGCGCTTTTGCCTCGCCTGGTACATCCCGTTCTGGCTGGTGTTCGAGCTGATCCCGACAAAGCTCCCGCATTATGTCCTGCCGGCCTATCCCGGCATGGCGCTGCTGATCGGCTGGCTGCTGACGTTGCTGCCTGAGGATGCCAATGCGCCGCTGAAGCGCTGGCAGCAATGGTTGTGGTGGTCGACGGCGTTCGGTCTCGTCGTGGTCAGCCTTGGCTTGGCGGCTGTCTGCATCGGAGCGCCGATCTACATCACACACACCTTCTCATGGTGGAGCATTCCGGCCGCCGCCGCCGCACTCGGCACGGGCTACTTCGCTTTTTCGCGGCAGTTGCAGGTGCCGCTGCCCCGCATCGGCGCCATCGCCGCCTGTGCGGGCATCACCTATGCCTTGCTGTTCGGCGTCATCGCGCCGTCGTTGAAGCCGATCTGGCTGAGCCCGGCGATCAAGCAGGCAGTGCTTGCCAACAAACCTTGCGACACGACGGTGCTGGCCTCGTCGCGGTATCAGGAGCCGAGCCTTGTGTTCCTGGTCGGCACCAAGACGGTGCTGACCAATATTGGTGGTGTCGCGGAACATTTGCTTGCCGATCCGGCCTGTGCGTTGGGACTGGCGCCGATCGAGGACGAGCAGAAATTGAACGGCATGCTGTCGGTGCAAGGCAAATCGGTGAAGCGCGTCGCTGAGATCGACGGCCTCAACTATTCGTCGGGAGACAAATTGTCGCTCGGCCTCTATCGTGTGGCCCCATGACGGCTCGCCGATGCCCATGACGGCAATAATGGGGTCGAATTCCCAATGCTCGTGAAATCGCGCCCTTCCGTTTTCGCCACGCTTCTTGCGGTGAGACGCCGTTCCCTCGACAATTTTCGCGACACGTTGCAGATCGTCAGAAGGCGCTTTGCCGTTCGTCCCGCGCGTTACCCCAACATCGCATGGCCGGTTTGGCTCGTGGTTTGGGTGTTGCTGACGGCGGCGGCCTTTGTTCGCCTCGACACACCGGCAGGAATGGTTCATGGCCAATGGTCGGGAGCCCGCCTGGCCGAGTTCCTGACCCAGTTCGCTCTCGGCGGCTGGTACCTGATCCCATCAGCGCTTCTGCTCGTCGCGGCCAATCTGACCGATTGGCGAAGCCTTTCACGGCGATCGTTGATGCTTGTCTACAACTGGACTTGCCTGGCTTTTCTGGTGCTGAGCGCCGTCGGCCTGTCCGGCCTGCTGGTCAATGTCCTGAAATATGCGATCGGCCGGGCGCGTCCGCTCTACTTTCAGGATTTTGGTGTGCTCGCCCTGCATCCCTTCGCCTTTGATGCGCGCTTCGCCGGTTTTCCCTCAGGCCACGCCACGACGATGGGGGCAGTCTTCGGCGTTCTCCTGCTTTTGTTTCCGAGGCGTTGGTATATCGCCTTGGTGATCACCGCCTGTTTCGCCTCGACCAGGGTTTTTGTCGGCGCGCACTATCCGAGCGACACCGTTGCCGGCTTCGGCCTTGGCTGCGCGTTTGCGCTGGCATGCGGACTGGTCTTTGCCCGGCTCGGCTTCATCTTCCGGCCGACGCCGTCAGGATTGCCGGTCCGCAAGGCAGCGTTCCGGCTGATTGCTCCGGAAAGATAGGTCGCTGCCGGATTGGTCTTGTTTTACGCAATTCCGGACGGAAAACCGCTTCACACTTTTCCTGGAATTGCTTTAGTTGCCGTCCAGGCCGCCGTAAGACCGTACCAGGCGGACCATGTCGGATGAATTGGCGGTCTCGCTTTCAAGACCTTGCGCGACGCCGACGCGGTCGGCGACGGGACGGTTCTGGCTGACCTTCCACTTGCCGTGGATCTCGCTGATTTCGATCTCCAGCCCGATGATGCCCTTGATCTGTGACTGGATGAAGGGCGGTGGCGCATCGGTCACCGCCCAGGGGGCGTCGCGGGGGCCTTCCTGCGAAAGGGTCAGGTCGGCGATCTGCTGCGCCAGCCAGTCCTGGTCGTCGATCACTTTTGCCGTGCCGCGCACCTGGACGATGGCATAGTTCCAGGTTGGCACCACCTTGCCGGTCTCGCGCTTGGTCTCATACCAGGAGGGCGTCACATAGGCGTCGGTGCCCTGGAAGACGATCAGCACGGGTGATGACGGGTTTTCGGCGATAAGTTTCCAGTGCG
This sequence comes from Mesorhizobium sp. P3_A8, assembly GCF_056402995.1. NCBI lineage: Bacteria > Pseudomonadati > Pseudomonadota > Alphaproteobacteria > Hyphomicrobiales > Phyllobacteriaceae > Mesorhizobium > Mesorhizobium sp. P3_A8. The sequence goes on from NZ_JBFUGI010000006.1 coordinate 180,081, forward strand.
GATTGGCCTTGGCCAGGTGGGCGCGCAACCTGCCGTTCGGTGCCGCTTCCGCGTCGAGCAGGAACGGAATGGCGTTGGCGACCGGGCCATCGGGCCCGTTCGAGATCAGCATGCCGAGCGGATGCGACCGGATCAGTCCGTGCAGGACATCCGGCCGCGTTTCCTGGAAATGGGGAGGCTCGTACATCGGCGCTGGCGCCTTTCCCTGTCTATCTCAACCGCTTCGGCCGCGGATCGGACAATTCGCCCGCCAGCCGGCGATCGAGATAGTCGGCGCATTCCTCGATCAAAAGATCGGCGTCGTTGGCGAAAAAGTGGTTTGCGCCGGGCAAGGTCTTCTGCGTGATGGTGATGCCCTTTTGCGTATGCAGCTTGTCGACTAGGCCTTGCACATCCTTCGGTGGCGCCACCTTGTCGGCATCGCCATGGATGATCAGGCCCGATGACGGGCAGGGCGCCAGGAACGAGAAGTCATAGGTGTTCGGCTGCGGCGCGATCGAGATGAAGCCTTCGATCTCGGGCCGGCGCATCAAAAGCTGCATGCCGATCCACGAGCCGAAGGAATAGCCGGCGACCCAGCAGCTTTTGGAATCCGGATGCAGCGACTGCACCCAGTCGAGGGCTGCCGCCGCGTCCGACAACTCGCCGGTGCCGTGGTCGAACTCGCCCTGGCTGCGGCCGATGCCGCGGAAATTGAAGCGCAGCGTGGTGAAATCGCGCTTCTGGAACATGTAGAAGAGGTCGTAGACGATCTTGTTGTTCATCGTGCCGCCGAACTGCGGATGCGGATGCAAGACGATGGCGATCGGCGCGCTCTTTTCCTTGGAAGGCTGGTAGCGTCCCTCCAGGCGACCGGCCGGACCGGTGAAAATGACCTCAGGCATGAAATACTCCACTTGGGTATACGAATGCGCGGCGCCCGGAACGTGTCTTCCTCTGGCCTTGACGCAGGGCGAGCGTCTTCTTAGAAGCTAGTTTAGAACTATTCAAAACTGAGTGGCCTGACGTCGAGCCCGGCCACCCGCGCCGCAAGCCGCGTAAATAGGACGGCTCGCCTTGGAATTTCAAGGAAATAACGCCATACGACAACCGAATGGCGTCTGACAGGATCAACTGGACGAAAATGGCCGCAAAACGCGCCTATCTCGACTATAATGCTAGTGCGCCGCTGCTCCCAGCGGCGCGCGAGGCTATGGTCGCGGCGCTTGGCGTGACCGCCAACCCGTCATCGGTTCATGCCGAGGGCCGCGCCGCGCGCCGCCTGATCGAGACGGCAAGGCGCGAGGTTGCGGCGCTGGTGAATGCCAGGCCCGAACATGTCGTGTTCACCTCCGGCGCGACCGAAGCCGCCTCGACGCTGCTTTCACCCGATTGGCAGATTGGACGCGGCAGCGTGCGCATGAGCCGGCTCTGCGTCTCCGAGGCCGATCATCCCTGCCTGTTGAATGGCGGACGCTTCCCGGCAGCGCAGGTGACGCGCATCGGCGTCGATGCCAATGGCATTGCCGATCTTGCTGCCCTGGCGGCGGCGCTTGCCGGTCACGACAAGGCCGATGGCCTGCCGCTGGTGGCGATCCATGCCGCCAACAACGAAACCGGCGTCATCCAGCCGATCGATCGGATCGCCGGGATCGTCAAGGCCGCGGGCGGCATTCTTGTCGTCGATGCGGTTCAGGCCGCGGGCCGCGTTCCGATCGATATGTCAGCGGGTTACGCCGACTATTTGATTCTGTCTTCGCACAAGATCGGCGGCCCCAAGGGCGTCGGCGCCATCGTCGCCGCTGCCGATCTGATGATGCCGAAGCCGCTGATCAATGGCGGCGGCCAGGAAAAGGGCCATCGCGGCGGCACCGAAAACCTCGCCGCCATTGCCGGTTTTGGTGCTGCTGCGCGCGAAGCGCTGGCAGGCCTGCCGGCGATCAATGCGGTGCGCGAGCGCCGTGACGAGATCGAGGCCATCTTGAAAATGCTGGTGCCGGAGGCGGAAATCTTTGGAACCGGCGCGCCAAGGCTTGCCAACACGACATTCTTCGCTATTCCCGGCATCAAGGCTGAAACCGCGCAGATCGCCTTTGATCTCGCCGGTGTGGCGCTGTCGGCCGGCTCCGCCTGCTCGTCGGGCAAGGTCGGGCCGAGCCACGTGCTGAAAGCCATGGGCTACGGCGACAGTCTCGGCGCCTTGCGCGTGTCGATCGGGACGACGACCGGCGCTGAAGATATCGAGCTGTTCCGCACCGCGCTGGCGGGCATTGCGGCTCGGCAAGCCGCCAGGGAAAAGGCGGATAGAGAAGAAGCCGCTTAGCGGTTGGACGATTTTGGGCCTTTCGGCCTGGTAGAGCCGTGCGTTTCATGCTGGCCGGGTGAATTCCCGGTCGAGGCGCACTATATGGAACTTACGCTGCCGCGGATGCCTCGGGCGTTCATTTGGCGGTGCCATAGTTTGAAAACTGTCGGGCCTTGACCCCGGCGTGGATGGAGAACGCATATGCCTGCTGTGCAGGACACGATCGATCGGGTCCGAAAGATCGACGTCGACCAATACAAATACGGGTTCCAGACCGAAATCGCTGTCGACAAGGCCCCCAAGGGCCTGAGCGAAGACATCATCCGTTTCATTTCGGCCAAGAAGGACGAACCGTCCTGGATGCTGGAATGGCGCCTGGAAGCCTATCAGCGCTGGCTGACGCTGGAAGAGCCGACATGGGCGCGTGTCCATTATCCGAAGATCGATTTCCAGGACATCTACTTCTACGCGGCGCCCAAGAGCACGCCCGGCCCGTCGTCGCTCAGCGATGTCGATCCCGAACTCCTGAAGGTCTACGAGAAGCTCGGCATTCCGCTGCGGGAACAGGAAATCCTCGCCGGCGTGCAGAAGACGGATGCCTCCGATCTCGAGGAGCCCAGTGACAATGTCTACAAGTCCGGCCGCGTCGCCGTCGATGCGGTGTTCGATTCCGTCTCCGTCGTTACCACTTTCAAGAAGGAGCTGGCGCAAGCCGGCGTCATCTTCTGCTCCATCTCGGAAGCCATCCGCGAGCATCCGGAGCTGGTGAAAAAGTATCTCGGCTCCGTGGTGCCGACCTCCGACAATTACTATGCGACGCTGAATTCGGCCGTGTTCACCGACGGCTCCTTCGTCTTCGTGCCCAAGGGCGTGCGCTGCCCGATGGAGCTGTCGACCTATTTCCGCATGAACGAGAAGAACACCGGTCAGTTCGAGCGTACGCTGATCATCGCCGAGGAGGGGGCTTACGTCTCCTATCTCGAAGGCTGCACCGCGCCGCAGCGCGACGAGAACCAGTTGCATGCCGCCGTCGTCGAACTGGTGGCGCTCGACGATGCCGAGATCAAATATTCGACGGTGCAGAACTGGTACCCCGGCGACGCCGAGGGCAAGGGCGGCATCTATAATTTCGTCACCAAGCGCGGCGACTGCCGTGGCGACCGTTCGAAGATCTCGTGGACGCAGGTCGAGACCGGCTCGGCGATCACCTGGAAATACCCGAGCTGCATCCTGCGCGGTGACGATTCCCAAGGCGAGTTTTATTCGATCGCCGTGTCGAACGGTTATCAGCAGGTCGACAGCGGCACCAAGATGATCCATCTCGGCAAAAACACGTCGAGCCGCATCATTTCCAAGGGCATCGCCGCCGGCTTCTCGCAGAACACCTATCGCGGCCAGGTCTCGGCGCACCGCAAGGCGACCAACGCCCGAAACTTCACCAACTGTGACTCGCTTTTGATCGGCGACCAGTGCGGCGCGCACACCGTGCCTTACATGGAAGCCAAGAACTCGACGGCGCAGTTCGAGCACGAGGCGACGACGTCCAAGATTTCCGAGGACCAGAAGTTTTATGTCATGCAGCGTGGCATTCCCGAAGAGGAAGCCATCGCGCTGATCGTCAACGGCTTCGTCAAGGACGTTATTCAGCAACTGCCGATGGAGTTTGCCGTCGAGGCGCAGAAGCTGATTGGCATCTCGCTTGAGGGCTCGGTCGGCTGACCGGACAGATATTCAGGAAACAAAAGAATGCTTGAGATCAAGAACCTGCACGCCCGCATCGTCGATGACGGCACCGAAATCATCCGTGGCCTGAACCTGACGGTGAAAGCCGGCGAGGTTGCCGCGATCATGGGCCCGAACGGCTCGGGCAAATCGACGCTGTCCTACATCCTCGCCGGCCGCGAGGACTATGAGGTCACCGAAGGCGACATCCTCTACAACGGCCAGTCGATCCTCGAAATGGATCCGGCCGAACGCGCCACATCAGGCATCTTCCTCGCTTTCCAGTATCCGATGGAGATACCGGGCGTGGCGACGATGGAATTCCTGAAAGTGGCGATGAACGAGCAGCGCAAGGCGCGTGGCGAAGAACCGCTGAAGATCCCGGAATTCCTGAGGCGGGTGAAGGAAGCCGCCGCTTCGCTCAGCATGGACATTGCGATGCTGAAGCGGCCGCTCAATGTCGGCTTCTCCGGCGGCGAGAAGAAGCGCGCCGAGATCCTGCAGATGAAGCTTTTGGAGCCGAAGCTGTGCGTGCTCGACGAGACCGATTCCGGCCTCGACATCGATGCGCTGAAGATCGTCTCCGACGGCGTCAACGCTTTGCGCGCGCCCGACCGGGCGTTCCTGGTCATCACCCACTACCAGCGCCTGCTCGAACACATCGTGCCTGATACAGTGCACGTGCTCTACAAGGGCCAGGTCATCAAGTCCGGCGACAAGTCGCTGGCGCTCGACCTCGAAGCCAATGGCTATGCCGGTGTGATCGGCGAAGCCGCGTGAGATGCCAGAGGCGAAGCTGATGAATATGCACACACAACCGCAGCGGACACCGGCCGAGACCGCGTTGATCGACGCGTTCGGCGACCGGCTGTCGCTGCTGCCGGGCGACGGCGCGGTGATGCTGAAGCGCGACGACGCCATCGAGGCGATCAAGCACGGATTGCCGACGCGGCGCATCGAATCCTGGCACTACACCGACTTGCGCCGGCTGTTGAACGCCGTGCCGGATTTCGACCCGGCTGCGGCGGCAAAAGCCATTGCACCGATCGTTGAAGGCTCCGCGGTGTTGGCGATCCTGAACGGCAAGTCCGACGCGAAGGTGCCAGCCATCGAGGGCGTCACCGTCCAGCGCCTGTCGGAAAAGCTGATCGACGGCAGCATCGCGCCGGGCCTCGATCCCTATGGCAGCGATGATGCGATCGGTGCGCTGAACACAGCCTTTGTCGCCGACGGCTACTTTGTCGATATCGCCGATGGCACGGAACTCGAGAAGCCGATCGAGCTGCAGAACCTGCAGGCCGGCGGCCAGACCCATGTGCGCCTGCCAGTGCGCGTCGGTGCTGGCGCCAAGGCAGTCATCGTCGAGCGTCAGGCGGGTGATGGCGCTGCGCTGGTCAGTTCGGTGAGCCAGCTCGTGCTCGGCGAGGGTGCCGAGGTGACCTGGCTGATCGTTCAGGAGCAGCCGGAAACGGCGACGCATCTGGCGCAGTTCAAGGCCCATATCGGCAAGAACGCCAAACTGACGCTGTTCGTCATGAACGCCGGCGGCAAGCTTGTGCGCCAGGAGATCATGGTCAGGACGACGGGCGAGGGCGCCGACTTCAAGCTGCGTGGCATCAATCTTCTGGCCGGCGACACCCACACCGACGTGACGATGGTGCTCGACCACGCCGTGCCGCACACGACCTCGACAGAGGTCATCCGCAATGTGGTGACAGGCAAGGCGCGCGGCGTTTTCCAGGGCCGCATCAACGTCCATCAGTACGCCCAGAAGACCAACGCCAAGATGGCCTGCAACACGCTGCTTTTATCGGACGATGGCGAGTTCTCGACCAAGCCAGAGCTTGAAATCTTCGCCGATGATGTCATCTGCGGCCATGGCGCGACGGTCACCGAGATCGACCACGACCATCTCTTTTACCTGATGGCGCGCGGCGTCGACGAGAAGAGCGCCCGTGGCCTGCTGGTCAAGGCGTTCGTCGCCGAGGTGATCGAGGAACTGGATGACGATGTCATCGTCGAGGCGCTGGAAGCGAAGCTCGACGACTGGTTTGTGACGCACGGGTGAAATGATGAACGCTCCAGGCAAGATCGGAGATTTCTACGACGTCGAGGCGATCCGCAGCGACTTCCCGATCCTGTCGCGCGAAGTCTATGGCAAGAAACTGGTCTATCTCGACAATGGCGCCTCGGCACAGAAGCCGCAGGTGGTGCTCGACACCATCCAGCACGCCTACAGCCAGGAATATGCCAACGTTCATCGCGGGCTGCATTTCCTGTCCAACGCCGCGACCGACGCTTATGAAAAGGCACGCGAAACGGTGCGCCGCTTCCTCAACGCGCCGAGCACCGACAACATCGTCTTCACCTCGAACACGACGTCGGCGATCAATACCGTCGCGTATGGCTATGGCATGCCCAACATCGGCGAGGGCGACGAGATCGTGCTGTCGATCATGGAGCACCACTCCAACATCGTTCCCTGGCATTTCATCCGCGAACGGCAGGGCGCGAAACTGGTCTGGGTGCCGGTCGATGATCTCGGCGTCTTCCACATCGAGGAGTTCGAGAAGCGGCTGACCGATCGCACCAAGCTCGTCGCCATCACGCAGATGTCGAATGCGCTGGGCACGGTGACGCCGATCAAAGAAATCGTGCGCATCGCGCATGCGCGCGACATTCCTGTGCTCGTCGACGGCAGCCAGAGCGCCGTGCACATGCCGATCGATGTGCAGGATCTCGACTGCGATTTCTTCGTCTTCACCGGCCACAAGGTTTACGGCCCGTCGGGGATCGGCGTGCTCTACGGCAAGAAGGACATTCTCGCCGGCATGCGCCCCTTCATGGGCGGTGGCGAGATGATCGAGGAGGTGACGGAGGATATCGTTACCTACAACGAGCCGCCGCATCGCTTTGAAGCCGGCACGCCACCGATCGTCCAGGCGATCGGGCTGGGCGCGGCACTGGATTATATGGAAAAGGTCGGCCGCGAACGCATCGCAGCACACGAGGAAGACCTCAAGACCTACGCGCATGAGCGGCTGCGCGCTATCAACTCACTGCGCATCTTCGGCGATGCGCCGGGCAAAGGCGCCATCATTTCCTTCGAACTGCAAGGCATTCATGCCCATGACGTATCGATGGTGATAGACAGGCAGGGCATTGCGGTGCGCGCGGGCACCCATTGTGCCCAGCCGCTGTTGAAACGCTTTGGCGTAACCTCCACATGCAGGGCATCGTTTGGCATGTATAATACCAGGGCCGAAGTCGACGCTTTGGCCGAGGCGCTCGAAAAAGCGCGCAAATTCTTCGGGTGACGATCATGGATGACGCTAGCCACAACACCGAGACCGTGCCGGAAACGGCCATCAACCCGCTGGTTTCCGCCTCGGCCATCCCCGCCGACGAACTGGCACGGCTGACCGACGACATCGTCTCGGCGCTGAAGACGGTCTATGACCCCGAAATCCCGGCCGACATCTACGAGCTCGGCCTCATCTACAAGATCGACATCGAGGATAACCGCTCGGTCAAGATCGACATGACGCTGACCGCCCCGGGTTGTCCGGTGGCGGGCGAAATGCCCGGCTGGGTGGAGAATGCCGTTGGTGCCGTCGAAGGCGTCTCCGGTGTCGAGGTCAACATGACCTTCGATCCGCCCTGGTCGGCCGACCGCATGTCGGAAGAGGCGCAGGTGGCGGTGGGCTGGTACTAATGCATGTCGCCCAAAAGTGACCTCGGTTTTGGGACAACGACATGCATAAAGCAAAAGCCTAAAGCGTGTCACGCTTTAGGCAGGCAGAGCCTGGTACACTTGCGCCAGGGGTAAAACTTCACCATTTTAGGTGAGGAATCATTCGGCAGGCCTTGAACCTGCATGGAATGGAGAAGGAAAAAGAATGGGACGCTTCGCCGTCATCACGATGACCGAAAAGGCCGCCGACCGGGTGCGCGAGATCGTGGCTACCCGTGACAGCGCGCACGGCATCCGCCTCGGCATCAAGAAGGGCGGCTGCGCCGGCATGGAATACACGGTCGATCTGGTGACCGAGCCCAACACCAAGGACGACCATATCGAGCGCGATGGCGCCCATGTTTATGTCGCGCCGGAGGCTGCCCTTTTCCTGTTCGGCACCGAGATGGATTTCGAGCAGACGACATTGCGCACCGGCTTCACCTTCCACAACCCGAACCAGAGTTCGGCCTGTGGCTGTGGCGAATCCGTCGAACTGAAGCCGGCCGATCTCAAGGCGCTGGCAGAGGCACGCGCTTCGGCCTGAGCCCCGGCCGAGCTTCCAAATCCACACCGAGCCCGTGACCGGATGGCCGTCGAAAACGTGACCGTCGCGATATCAATCCGGCCGCATGTCGGCGCCGACAATGCCGCGTTGGCGCATCTTTTCGAAGAGATGCAGCGGCACTATCGGGTGCCGTGCCCGCCATTCGAGACAATCCTTGCCGATCTTGCCGGTCTGCCGCCGGGCGTGGAGATTCTGGTCGCCGAAACGGACACGATCATCGGTTTTGCCATCTGCTCGACAATCTATCCCGGACCCGGCCTGCGAACCGGCTTCTTCCTGAAAGAGCTGTTCGTCTCGCGAGCCTATCGCGGCAGTGGTGCCGGACGCCTGCTGATGCAGGCGCTGGCACGGACCGCCCTGCAGCGCGGCCATGGCCGCGTCGATTGGACAGCCGACGGTGAAAATGAGCGGCTGCTGACCTTCTATGACGGTCTTGGTGGCACCAGGCAGCCGGACAAGGTTTTCTTTCGGCTGAGCGGCGACGCACTCGCGGCTTTGGCGACCGATGAGGAATGAGCCATTCCTTCTCCCCGTAAACGGGGCGAAGAGCACTACTTCACCCACATGCCCGTCCGCCTATGCCAGTCGGCGATCGATTCCTCCGGATAGACATCGAACGTCTTGTCGCCCTTGCCTATATCGGGCTCGACCCAGTTCGCCTTGTATTTCAGCATCAGATGCACCTTTTCAGGTGGTTTCGGCAGGTCGCTGTCGATCGCCGAGGCGAAGGGATGCACAAGCTCCGGCCATGTCGGATCGTAGAGCCACAACGCCGACCCGCATTTACGGCAGAAATTGCGCTCGCCGGTCGAAACCTCGCAACGGGGATGCTCGTCGTCCTCGATCTCGGCGCGAAAGACGCCGAGGCTGCGCTTGCCTCTGACGTTCAGCGTTTCGTAGTCGGCGCCGAGATTGATGGCGTAACCGCCGCCGCCTTGCTGCTTGCGGCAGATCGAGCAGTAGCAGAGCATGAACGGCACCGGCGTGTGGCTTTCCACCTCGAAACGCACGGCGTTGCAGCGGCAGGATCCCTTGAGCAGAAGCGGCATGACAAAAAACTCCGACGGTTCTCAACCTGTCAGCATGATCTTGGTTGCGCGATGACAATGTCAAATCCCGGTGGCATGATCGCGGCATGGACAATGAACGCATCGCCGAACTGTTCGAAGGGCTCGGTCCGGTCAGCATCCGCAAACTGTTCGGCGGCAAGGGCATCTATTTCGATGGCGTCATCGTCGCCATCGTCCTGCGCGGCGAATTGCTGCTGAAGGCCGACGAACAAAGCGCGCCCGACTTCGAGGCTGCGGGCTGCAAGCAATGGACCTATACCGGCACGCGGCACGGCAAGCTGGTCGCCATGCCCTATTGGAGCATTCCGGACGTTGCTTTTGATGATCTGGACGAGATGACAGTCTGGGCACGCCGCGCCTATGAGGCGGGGCGAAGGGCTGGGAAGTGATTTTGACCTAGCGCTGGCTGCTGCGGAAGGGTCACGTCGAGGCCGCCCCCTCATACGGCCGCTTCGCGGCCACCTTCTCCCCGCTGGGGAGAAGAGGTCGGCGTTGACGCTGTAAACCCCTCTCCCCCTCGGGGAGAGGTCGGATTGCCCCGAATTGCTCTTTGCAATTCGGCCTTGGCAATCCGGGTGAGGGGGGCCTTTGCTGCGTGAACCTACAGCGCCTTCGCAATCCTCGCCGCCAACCGTGCATTGTTCTCGACCAGCGCGATGTTGGTCTTCAGGCTCCTGCCGCCGGTCAGCTCAAGGATTTTTCCCAGCAGGAACGGCGTCACCGCCTTACCGGTCACGTGCAGAGCCTCCGCAGCTTTCTGCGCCGCTTCGATATAGCCTGCCATCTCTTCGGCCGGTATTTCGTGGTCTTCCGGCACCGGGTTGGCGATCAGCATGCCGCCGCCCAGGCCCAGCGCAGCCCGAGTCCGGAAGAAATGCGCGATCTCGTCCGGCGTGTGCAGGGTCAGCGGCGCGCGGAACGGCGACTGCCGCGACCAGAAAGCCGGCATCGTCTCGCAGCCATGGCCGACAACAGGCACACCGCGCGTTTCCAGCACCTCCAGCGTCTTTTCGATATCAAGAATGGCCTTGGCGCCGGCCGAGACGACGATGACCGGCGTACGTGCCAGCTCGTCGAGGTCGGCCGAGATATCAAAACTCTTTTCCGCCCCCTTGTGGACGCCGCCAATGCCGCCGGTGGCGAACACTTTTATCCCGACCATGTGCGCCGCGATCATCGTGGCGGCGACTGTCGTGCCGCCAGTGCGCCCTTGCGCGACGGCGAAGCCGAGGTCGGCGCGCGACAGCTTCATGGCGTCGCCGGTCATGGCCAGCGATTCGCGTTCGCCGTCGGACAGGCCGATCTTGATGCGGCCGCCGACCACCGCGATCGTCGCCGGTACGGCGCCGCCATCGCTGATGATCTTCTCGACATCCGCCGCCATGGCGCCATTGTCGGGATAGGGCATGCCATGGGTGATGATGGTGCTTTCCAGCGCCACCACCGGCCGCCCGGCGGCCAGCGCCTGCGCCACCGGCGCGTGGATGTCGATGAAGGGGCGGGCGGTCTCTGGGGTCATCTGCATCTCCAACCGGAGTGCGGCGCATCGGTCTGGATACGCAGCCTCACTCAGGCACTATGAATTTGCCGGTCTCATGCCACTTCCCTGGCCTCCGGCACAAGGGCCAGCGCTTCAGTGAAGCTTGCGGCGGTGAAATCGGGAACGGCGTCGGCACTTTCGATAGCCAGCGTTGCCGCCGCGACGCCGTCGCGCAAGGCTTGGCGCAGGGGCAGGCCGCGCAGCAAAGCCGCGATCGTTGCGCCCGCCAGTGCGTCGCCGGCACCAGTGACATCGGCAACTCTTCTCGGCGGTGGCGGCTGGATCGAGAAGGCGCCTGCTTCGTCGAAACCCAGCACCGGTGCGCTGCCTGCCGTCACGATGCCGCTGGTAAGGCCGCTGCATCGCAACCCGTCGATGAGATCTCGCTCGGCGGCATCTGCATGGACGCCGGCCAGCGCGATGGCTTCCCGCCGGTTCATGAACAGCTGAGCCAACGCGCCGAGCACCGGTATCAGCCGGATCACCTTGGCCGGCGAAATGGCAATGGCGAATACAGGTTTGCCGACGGCAAGCGAAACCAGCCGCTCCAGTGCCGCCGAGGGCAGATTGGCGTCGCACAGGATGGCGTCTGCGTCGGCGATCGCCTCGCGGACCTTGGAGCGCCTCATCTGCTTGGGGAATGCCAAATCGTACAGCGCCATGTCGGCAAAGCCGACGATCAGTTCGCCCTCGCGGTCGATCAGTGCCGTGTAGCTCGGCGTCGTGCGGTCGAGGAACACGGCCGAGAGATCCGCGATGCCTGCTTCCGCTATGGCGCGTGAAACCGTATCGCCCGCCGCATCGCCGCCCCGCATCGAAAGCAGTGAAGCGGAAGCGCCGCGCCGCACCGTGCTGCGCAGCGCGTTGAAGACGCCGCCGCCGACATCCTCGCGCATCGTGCCTGGATTGGATGCGGCCGGCACGTAGGGGCCGGACACCTGGCCACGCCGGTCGATATGGGCGCCGCCCACGGCCAGTATCTTTGTCGATTTCACCATGCCGGCGATATGCCCTTTGTTATTCTTGCCGCGCAAGCGCTAGGCTGCGACTGGAGTTTCGCATGCGAGGCAGCGATTCGGCAGGCCGAGACAACGGGGCCTGCTGGCCTAATGCGAATGCGTTGCTGCTTACGTTTCTGGGACGAAAAAAGAACAAATCGGGATATTGCTTGTTTTTCAAATGCTTGTTGCCTCTTGCCAAATGAGAACAAAAAAGGTACAAAATGGCAGGGATTACGGATTGTCCGGCCTTCATTGACGACCAAGGGGTGATGTATCATGGCTCAGAATTCTTTGCGGCTTGTAGAGGATAAGGCAGTGGACAAATCAAAGGCTCTGGATGCGGCGCTGTCGCAAATCGAGCGGGCTTTCGGCAAGGGCTCGATCATGCGGCTCGGCGCGAACGAGCAGGTCGTCGAGATCGAAACGGTGCCGACCGGCTCGCTTGGCCTCGACATCGCTCTTGGCGTCGGTGGCCTGCCGCGCGGCCGCATCATCGAGATCTACGGGCCGGAAAGCTCGGGCAAGACGACGCTGGCGCTGCACACCGTGGCCGAAGCCCAGAAGAAGGGCGGCATCTGCGCCTTCGTCGACGCTGAACATGCGCTCGATCCGGTCTATGCCCGCAAGCTTGGCGTCGACCTTGAAAACCTGCTGATCTCGCAGCCCGACACCGGCGAGCAGGCGCTGGAAATCTGCGACACGCTGGTGCGTTCCGGCGCCATCGACGTTCTGGTGGTCGATTCGGTGGCGGCGCTGACGCCACGTGCCGAAATCGAGGGCGAGATGGGCGATTCGCTGCCTGGCCTGCAGGCCCGCCTGATGAGCCAGGCGCTGCGCAAGCTGACCGCCTCGATCTCGCGCTCCAACACCATGGTCATCTTCATCAACCAGATCCGCATGAAGATCGGCGTCATGTTCGGCTCGCCCGAGACCACCACCGGCGGCAATGCGCTGAAATTCTATGCGTCAGTGCGTCTCGATATTCGCCGCATCGGCTCGGTCAAGGACCGCGACGAGGTCGTCGGCAACCAGACCCGAGTCAAGGTGGTCAAGAACAAGCTGGCGCCGCCCTTCAAGGTGGTCGAGTTCGACATCATGTATGGCGAGGGCGTGTCCAAGACCGGCGAACTGGTCGACCTCGGCGTCAAGGCCGGTGTGGTCGAGAAGTCGGGCGCCTGGTTCTCCTACAATTCGCAGCGTCTCGGCCAGGGCCGCGAAAATGCAAAACTGTTCCTGCGCGACAATCCCGATACCGCACGCGAGATCGAACTGGCGCTGAGACAGAATGCCGGGCTGATCGCCGAAAAATTCCTCGAGAATGGTGGCTCTGAGGGCAGCGGCGACGACGGTTTTGAGGACGAAGCCGGCGCGATGTAGCGCAACGGTCAGAGTTCGGCCACAAATTCGGCCTATCATCTGATGCTTAAGTAATCGAGTTCTTTAGTACCGCGTTCAAAACCGCCGGCCTTCGCGCCGGCGGTTTTCGTTTTTGGGTAGCGCGGACTGCCTGGCAAGCTCCCTGGATTGGCCCATTCCGTGTTTCTGGACAGGGTGGGGCGTGCCCGCTAAAAGGCCAAGTCTATTTTCTTAAAAGCAGAGCCCATTTCCGCCGGTTTGCCGGCGGTTTTCGCGAAAAGGCAGCAGTCATGAGTGGCGTGAACGAGATCCGGTCGACCTTTCTCGACTATTTCCGCAAGGAGGGCCACGAGGTCGTGGCCTCGAGCCCGCTCGTGCCGCGCAACGATCCGACATTGATGTTCACCAATGCCGGCATGGTGCAGTTCAAGAACGTCTTCACTGGTTTGGAGAAGCGGGCCTATTCGCGCGCCACGACTGCCCAGAAGAGCGTGCGCGCCGGCGGCAAGCACAACGACCTCGACAATGTCGGTTACACCGCGCGCCATCTGACCTTCTTCGAAATGCTCGGCAATTTCTCCTTTGGCGACTATTTCAAGGAGCGTGCCATCGAGCTTGCCTGGAACCTGATCACCAAGGAGTTCGGGCTGAACAAGGACAAGTTGCTGGTCACCGTCTACCATACGGACGACGAGGCGGCCGGCTTCTGGAAGAAGATCGCCGGCTTCTCGGACGATCGCATCATCCGCATCCCGACCTCGGACAATTTCTGGGCGATGGGCGACACCGGTCCTTGCGGCCCGTGCTCGGAAATCTTCATCGACCGTGGCGAGCACATTTGGGGCGGCCCTCCCGGCAGCCCCGAGGAGGACGGCGATCGCTTCCTCGAATTCTGGAACCTGGTGTTCATGCAGTATGAACAGGTGACGAAGGAGGAGCGCGTTGACCTGCCGCGTCCGTCGATCGACACCGGCATGGGCCTGGAGCGCATGGCCTCCATCCTGCAAGGCGTGGAAAGCGTCTTCGAGACCGACCTGTTTCGGCATTTGATCGATGCGGCGTCCTCCGCGCTCGGCCGCGCTCCCGACGCTGAAACGGTGGCGTCTTACCGCGTCATTGCCGATCACCTGCGCTCGTCCTCCTTCCTGGTCGCCGACGGCGTGCTGCCTTCGAACGAAGGGCGCGGCTATGTGCTGCGCCGCATCATGCGCCGCGCGATGCGCCACGCGCAGCTGCTCGGTGCGAACGAGCCGCTGATGTGGAAGCTGGTGCCGGCGCTGGTGCGCGAGATGGGCCAGGCCTATCCCGAATTGTTGCGCGGCGAGCAGTTGATCACAGAGACGCTGAAGCTCGAGGAGACGCGCTTCCGCAAGACGCTGGTGCGCGGCCTCGGTCTGCTCTCCGAGGCGACCGAAACGCTGCACGCCGGCGACATGCTGGATGGCGAGACGGCCTTCAAGCTCTACGACACCTATGGCTTCCCGCTCGACCTGACGCAGGACGCGCTGCGCCAGCGCAGCATCTCGGTCGATCTTGCCGGCTTCACCAACGCGATGGAGCAGCAGAAGGCCGAGGCGCGCAAGCACTGGGCGGGGTCCGGCGAGGCCGCCACCGAGACGGTCTGGTTCTCCGTGCGTGAAAAGGCCGGCGCCACCGAATTCCTCGGCTACGAGACTGAAGCTGCGGAAGGCCTCATCCAGGCGCTGGTCAAGGACGGCAAGACTGTCGACAGCGCCGGCAAGGGCGACGCCGTCGCGGTGGTCGTCAACCAGACGCCATTCTATGGCGAGTCCGGCGGCCAGATGGGCGACACCGGCATCATCTCGGGCGAAGGCTTCTCGATCGAGATTTCTGACACGCAGAAGAAGGCCGACGGGCTGTTCGTGCATCTCGGCAAGGTGGCAAGCGGCACCGTCAAGACGGGCGCTGCGGTTGAGCTCAAGGTCAACCATGCGCGCCGCACGAGGCTGCGCGCCAACCATTCCGCCACGCATCTGATCCACGAGGCGCTGCGCGAGGTGCTGGGCACCCATGTCGCGCAGAAGGGCTCGCTGGTCGCACCGGAGCGGCTGCGCTTCGACATCTCGCACAACAAGCCGATCTCGGCCGAGGAGCTCGAAGAGGTCGAGCGCATGGCCAACGAGATCGTCGTGCAGAACAGCCCGGTGACCACGCGCCTGATGTCGGTCGACGACGCCATCGCCGAGGGCGCCATGGCGCTGTTCGGCGAGAAGTACGGCGACGAAGTGCGCGTCGTGTCGATGGGCACGGGGCTGCATGGTGCCAAGGCCAACCGGCCCTATTCCGTCGAACTCTGCGGCGGCACCCATGTCAGGGCGACCGGCGATATCGGTCTGGTCCGCGTTGTCTCCGACAGCGCGGTCGCCGCCGGCGTGCGCCGCATCGAGGCGCTGACCGGCGAGGCGGCGCGCAAACATCTCGACGAGCAGGACAGGCGTCTGAAGGCGGCGGCAGCCGTGCTGAAGATTTCGCCCGCCGACGTGCCGGCGCGTGTCGAGGCTTTGCTCGAAGAGCGCAAGAAGCTCGAGAAGGAACTGACGGAAGCGCGCAAAAAGCTGGCGCTGGGCGGCGGTGCCGCGGCTGGTGCGCCTTCGGAGAACGAGACCGTCGCGGGCGTCGGCTTCCTCGGCAAGGCGGTCTCCGGCGTCTCGCCGAAGGATCTGAAGCCGCTCGCCGATGCCGGCAAGACCTCGCTCGGTTCCGGCGTCGTCGTCTTCGTCGGCGCCGGCGAGGATAACAAGGCGAGCGTCGTCGTCGCCGTCACCGACGATCTGCTAAGCCGCTTCAGCGCCGTCGACCTGGTCCGCGTGGCCTCCGCCGCACTGGGCGGGCAGGGCGGTGGCGGCCGTCCCGACATGGCGCAGGCCGGCGGTCCGGATGCGTCGAAGGCCAACGAGGCGATTGCGGCTGTGAAGGCGGCACTCGAAGGCGCCTGAAAGCCACGACATGAATGTTCTCGTCCTCGGCGGCTATGGTTTGATCGGGGACGCCGTCGTTGGCCGTTTGCTCAGCGACGGTCATCATGTGGCCGGTCTCGGTCGCGATATCAGGGATGCGCAACGATGCCGGCCTGCGGTTCGCTGGATCGCGGCAGACATGTCGAAACTGCTCGTCGCTGAAGATTGGCTGCCGGTGGTTGCGGGCATGGACGCGGTCGTCAATGCGGCGGGCGCCTTGCAGGATGGCCCGCGCGACCGCCTCGACGCCATTCATCGCGGCTCGGTGGTAGCGCTGGTCGCGGCCTGCGAACAGGCCGGCGTGCGCCGTTTTGCGCAGATCTCGGCGATCGGCGTCGATGCCGCGTCATCGGACGCCTTCTTCAACACCAAGGCGCAAGGCGACAAGGCCGTCACAAACTCTTCGCTGGAGTGGACGATCCTGCGACCGGGTCTGGTGATCGCGCCGGCCGCTTATGGCGGCACCGCACTTTTGCGCGCCCTTGCGGCCTTTCCCGTTTTTGTTCCCGCCGTCATGGCGCGGCAGCCGATCCAGACCGTGGCGGTAACGGACGTTGCCGAGGCGGTCTCGCGCGCGGTTGCCGGATCCCTGCCGCCGCGGCTTGCGATCGATCTCGTTGAAACCGAGGCCCGTTCGCTGGCTGATGTTCTCTCAGCCTTTCGGGCATGGCTTGGCCTGCCGCCGGCCCGAATCGTGCCGATGCCGGCCATTGTCGGCCGGCTTGCCGCCGTCATTGCGGACGGCCTCGGCCTGCTTGGCTGGCGATCGCCTTTGCGCAGCGCAGCCCTGGTCGCGCTGGCGCGTGGCGTGACCGGCAATGCCGGACCCTGGAACGATGTGAGCGGCCACCCGCTTCAACCTCTGGAGGCGACGCTGGCCGCCATGCCCGCCCATGTCCAGGAGCGATGGTTCGCCCGCCTCTGGCTGCTGAAACCGGCCGTGTTCGGCGTGCTCTCGCTGTTCTGGCTGGTGTCCGGCATCGTCGGCTTTATCAGGCAGGATGCGACTGCCGACATTCTGGTGTCGCATGGCCTGTCGCCTGCGCTTGCGCTCGGAATGGTGCTTGCCGGAAGTGTTGCCGACGTCATTGTCGGAGCCGCTGTTCTGGTGCGGTCCTACGCGCGCCTGGCGCTGATGGGGATGATTGCCATCACCTTGGCCTATCTCAGCGCGGCAACCATACTTGCACCCGATCTGTGGCTCGATCCTCTGGGGGCAATGGTCAAGGCCGTACCCGCGCTTTGCCTTGTCCTGGTGGCGCTGGCGATTTTGGACGAGCGATGAGCCTCTGGGTCGACATACTGCGCTGGCTGCATATCATCGGCGCCACGGTTCTCTTTGGCACCGGCGCCGGCATCGCCTTCTTCATGCTCATGGCGCAGCGCACCGGCCGCGCCGACCTCGTCGCCCATGTCGCGGGCACGGTCGTCATCGCCGACACCATTTTTACGGCGACCGCCGTCATCGTCCAGCCGATCACCGGCGTGCTGCTGGCGCAGGCAGTGGGCTGGCCGCTCTCCGAAGGCTGGATTGTGCTGTCTTTGCTGCTCTATATCGTGACCGGCCTGTTCTGGCTGCCGGTGGTCTGGATTCAGATTCGCATCCGCAACCTGGCGCGACAGGCTGCCATCGAAAACGCGCCGCTGCCGCCTGAGGAAAAGCGTCTGTTCCGCATCTGGTTTGTGTGCGGCTTTCCGGCTTTTGCCGCCGTGCTTGCCATCCTGTGGCTGATGGTCACCAGGCCCGAGATAGGGTTTTAGCCCATCGCTTTCTGCCGGGCTCGTCTGGCGGGTTGCTCAATCTGCCTTTTCGGTCTTGGCGAAGCTCGATCGGGCCGCGATGCGGCCCCACCAGGCGTGGATCTCGGCAAATTGGGCCAGGCGCTTCTGGCCCTCAGCGACTTTCAAGAAATAGCCGATGATCGGTGCCGCATGCAGGTCGGCCAGCGTCAGTTGATCGCCGAGCAGCCACGGGCCGGGAGCCTTGAGCGAGGTTAGCACCCGCAGCACTTTTTCGGCCTGGCGCAGTCCGTTGGCGATCAGGCTCTCGTCCGGCTCAGCCTTTTCCAGCCGTTCCACTGCGACATCCCAAACCATCGCCCTGTAGGCATAAGCGTCGAGCATGCCTGTCATCTGGCCCATCCTCGCGCGGCCGCGCGCATCGGCGGGCTGCAGTGCCGGCCCGTCGAAGGCCTCGTCGACATAGCGCGCGATTGCATTTGTTTCGAACAGCCGAAACCCATCATGTTCGAAGGCCGGGATGCGACCGAAAGGATGGTGCTCCAGATACCAGGCCGGGACGCCCTCGGCGGCGAAGATATCGAGCGGCACGAGCTCGTACTCGATGCCTTTCTCCTCCAGCGCCATCCGTGCGATGCGCACGTAAACGCTGTAGTCCGCGCCGTAGAGAGTTGGCCTGTTCAAGTTGTTTCCTCGCCGAGCTGAAGCCAAATACGCAAGTTCCCGACCGATTCGAAGCCGGCTGTACGCGCCGCCCGCAAAGCAGCACCGCGCTCATATCCCACGAGCGGAAGACCGTTGGCGTAGGTAAGGGCGGCATTTGCTGCATCTTGATAGACGGGTTCTGCGTCGTCACCTTTTGCAAAGACATTCGATAGGCCCATGGCCTCCGACGAGCGGTTCACGATGCAGCCGGCGTCAAAGCCCGCGGTGGTGGCACGCCCTAGAAATGCAACGTTTGGGTTATCGAGTATCGACGGTGGGAACACCCGTCGGTCGGTTGGGTTGTCTGACGCCCATGCATCTTCCCAGGCATGGAGCGCTTCGGGATCACAGATGCGCCGCCATCCGGCAGCCCAGCCGCCGCCGGTCCTTGCGATCGCGCTGTCCGGATCGGCCCATATCCAGCTTGCGTCGAAGAGAACCTTGAACCCGATGTCGGCCAGGTCGAGACGACAAAATCCGTCCTTGACCGCAAAGGGACCGTCAAGCAACGAACTCAGGTGCTTGACTGCTTCGAGCTGAAGTTCGATCGCATCAGGATCCAGCGTTGTCATATTTGAATAGTATGGTGGAGCCGGCGTATCGCTCCACCACAGGAACAAGTTTCGGTGTTCCCTCAACCGGTGAGCCCGAAACACCGCTTCGTAGAGATCGGCGTTGTTTGCCGCACAGATGCGGACCTTGTCTGCCAAGGTCCGCATTGTCATGTCAGGCCATCGCCTTCTGCAGATTCTCGTCGATTTTGTCGAGGAAGCCGGTGGTCGACAGCCAGGGCTGATCGGGACCGATCAAGAGCGACAGGTCCTTGGTCATGAAGCCGGATTCGACTGTCTGGATGCAGACCTTTTCCAGCGTGTCGGCAAACCGCTTCAGCTCGGCATTGTCGTCGAGCTTGGCGCGGTGGGCGAGTCCGCGCGTCCAGGCGAAGATCGAGGCGATCGAATTGGTCGAGGTTTCCTCGCCCTTCTGGTGCTGGCGGTAGTGGCGGGTGACGGTGCCGTGCGCGGCTTCCGCTTCCACCGTCTTGCCATCCGGTGTCATCAGCACCGAGGTCATCAGGCCGAGCGAGCCGAAACCTTGCGCCACTGTGTCGGACTGCACGTCGCCGTCATAATTCTTGCAGGCCCAGACATAGCCGCCAGACCATTTGAGGGCGGAGGCCACCATGTCGTCGATCAGGCGATGCTCGTACCACAGCTTCTTCGCCTTGAACTCGGCCTCGAATTCAGCCTCGTAGACTTCCTGGAAAATGTCCTTGAAGCGGCCGTCATAGGCCTTGAGGATGGTGTTCTTGGTCGAGAGATAGACCGGATAGTTGCGCAGCAGGCCGTAGTTCAGCGAGGCGCGGGCAAACTCGCGGATCGAGTCATCGAGATTGTACATGGCCATGGCCACACCGGCGCCGGGCGCATCGTACACATCATGCTCGATGACCTGGCCGTCCTCGCCGACGAACTTGATCGTCAGCTTGCCCTTGCCGGGGAAGCGGAAATCGGTGGCGCGGTACTGGTCGCCGAAGGCATGGCGGCCGACGATAATCGGCTTGGTCCAGCCCGGCACCAGGCGCGGCACGTTCTTCATGATGATCGGCTCGCGGAAAATAGTGCCGCCGAGGATGTTGCGGATGGTGCCGTTCGGCGACTTCCACATCTTCTTCAGCTTGAATTCCTCGACGCGCTGCTCGTCGGGCGTGATCGTCGCGCATTTCACGCCGACGCCCCATTTCTTGATGGCGTTGGCCGAATCGATGGTCACCTGGTCGTTGGTGGCGTCGCGGTGTTCGACGCCAAGGTCGTAATATTCAAGCTTCAGGTCGAGATAAGGGTGGATCAGCTTGTCCTTGATGAACTGCCAGATGATGCGGGTCATCTCGTCGCCGTCGAGTTCGACGACCGGGTTCGCCACCTTGATCTTCGCCATGAAAGAATGCCTCGTTGCTGGGATATGGGACGGCCTTGCCCGCGTCGGGTTCGGCCAGGGGATGCCGCCCGTATATCAAAGCGCTTTTGGCCGCGCAAACGCCGATCGGTCACGAATGTGAGGCTGTCGCTGCGATCATTTGCCAAAGCTTCATTTTCGCGGCGGAATATGGCAGGGAACGCTGAAATGCCGCAAACAGCAGTTCATTGACAATTATGCCCGTCACCAAAGATCCCGATAGCACCACGGTCGCCGGTCCGGCCATCATCCTCGTCGAGCCGCAGCTTGGCGAAAACATCGGCATGGTCGCCCGCGCCATGGCCAATTTCGGCTTGGCCGAACTGCGCCTCGTCAACCCACGCGATGGCTGGCCGAGCGAGAAGGCGCGCGCCGCCGCCAGCCGTGCCGACCATGTCATCGACGCCGTGAAGGTGTTCGACGATCTGGCCTCGGCGCTGGCCGATTTGAACTTCGTTTTCGCCACCACCGCCAGGCAGCGCGACGGCTTCAAATCCGTGCGTGGCCCAGTCGAGGCGGGCAGGGTGCTCCGCGCCCGTCACACCATGGGGCAGCGTACCGGCATCCTGTTCGGCCGCGAGCGCTTCGGTCTCTACAATGACGAGGTCGGCCTTGCCGACGAGATCGTCACCTTTCCCGTCGACCCGGATTTCTCCTCACTCAACATCGCCCAGGCCGCCTTGCTGATGTCCTATGAGTGGATGAAGTCGGGTCTCGAGGACGAGACGAAGACCAATTTTTCGGGTCCGGAGATGAAGCCGGCCAGCAAGGAAGAGCTGCACGGCCTGTTCGCCTATCTGGAGGGCGCGCTGGAGGCGCGCGGCTATTTCCGGCCGGCGCCGAAGAAGCCGAAAATGGTCGACAATCTGCGCGCCGTGCTGACGCGCGCCGGCTTCGCCGAACCGGAGCTCAAAGTACTGCGCGGCATTATTTCCTCACTCGACAGGTTTTCCCCGGCGATGCCGCGTGGCGATGGCTCGCCGGGAGACGATCCAAGAAGGCTTCCAGCCGCTGCACGAAGCCGGGCAGCAGACAAGGAAGATTAAGGTCAATAAGCTTCGAACGTCTGGAGTAACAAAATATTATTCGGTTCTGATCCATCCTTATCGAAACTATGGGGGTGGCATATGTTTGCGTCCAGTATAGGTCGGATGCGCTTCTTCCTTTACTCTCTCGGCCTGTCGGTGGCCGAGGTGGTAGCGATCATCATCTGCATCATGGGCACGATCGGCTTCGAAGGGCTGGTCTATTCGGCGCCAGGCCCGTCACGGCAAGGCATGGCCGGTGCGGTACTGGTCTTCTCGCTCATCTTTGTTGTGCTGCGCGGCAACATTGCCTTGCGCCGCGGCCGCGATRCAAACGGGCGCCGGTGGATCGTGTGGGCCTATATCGTGCTTTCCGGCTTCTACGCCGTTCTGCAAGCAGGCACGCTGCTGGTCATCAAATTCGGCGATCCGGAAAGCGTGCCCGGCGGGCTGAACCTGCTTGGCCTTTCCATATTCGGCCTTTGGTGCAGCATCCTGTGGGCAAAGCCTGTCGCCGGCAGCAACATCGAAGAACTGACCTCCATGTTCGACTTTGACGGCCCGCTGCCAACGTCCGCCCGCGCCGACCGAACCGCAGCAAGCACTGTCCCGGCTACGCCGCGTGTCGCCGCTGCACGCGTTGCGCCAGCGCCGCAGCCTTTCGGCAGGCCGCGCCCCGCCGGCTTCGGCAAGCGTGGGGGGTGAGGCCCAGAACTGCGCAAAACTTGCGAGCATTCGCCACTTCAAGACCATGATCGTTGCGGATAGAAACGGCATTGGCCAAATCACTGGCCAGCCTCTTTCCGTGGTCCGATATTCATGAACGATCGATCAAGCCACCGCCCGATCCTGATGTTCGATTCCGGCGTCGGCGGGCTGACGGTGTTGCGCGAGGCGCGCGTGCTGATGCCGGACCGGCGCTTCATCTATGTCGCGGACGATGCGGCTTTCCCCTTCGGCGCCTGGGAAGAACCGGCGCTGCGGACCCATATACTGGAGCTGTTCGCCAGGCTGCTCGACCGGTTTGAACCGGTCATGTCCGTCATCGCCTGCAATACCGCCTCAACGCTGGTGATCGACGCGCTGCGCGACGCCTTTCCGGGCCATCCCTTTGTCGGCACCGTGCCGGCAGTCAAGCCGGCGGCCGAGCGGACGCGGTCAGGCCTGGTCTCGGTGTTGGCGACGCCAGGCACGGTGAAGCGGCAATACACGCGTGACCTGATCAGCAAGTGGGCACAGAAATGCCATGTCCGCCTGGTCGGCAGCGACAGGCTGGCGGGACTTGCCGAAGCCTATATGCGGGAGGGCTTTGTCGACGAGGAAGCCGTGCGCGCCGAGATCGCTCCCTGTTTCATGGAGCGTGATGGGATGCGGACCGATATCGTCGTGCTGGCCTGCACGCACTATCCGTTTCTGGTCAACCGTATGCGCAAGACTGCGCCCTGGCCGGTCGACTGGATCGATCCGGCCGAGGCGATCGCCCGGCGCGCGCTTTCGCTGCTGCCGCCCGTCGATGGGCCGCTGCCGCAAGGCGAGCCGGATATCGCCGTCTTCACCTCCGGCAAGGCCGACTTTGCCGTCAGCCGGCTGATGCAAGGCTTTGGACTGGTCGTAAGCCACACGGCGGCGGAAACGTCTGCCGCTTAAACAGGTTCAAAGACGATGCTGCGCTGATCCGGGTCTGCCGAGACCAGCTTCAGCGTGACACCATCACCCTGCTTGAGCCCGGAGGCCTTCAGGTTGGCAACGACAGGCATGTCGGCAAGCTGGATGCGCACGCCATGGTTGACGTCGGTGACAACGGCCTTGAACGTCTCCCCCTCGCGTCCCCTGAGCATCACCGCCTCGGCAAGATCGATGGCCGCATGGTTGATCTGCGAAGCGCGGGCATCCGAACGTCCCATCACTTTCGGCAATCTGGCGAACGCGTCGGTGACGGCTTGCGGCACGGGCTGGCCGTTGGCGATTGCCAGCACACAGCGCACGACATAGCGGTCGGCCAGTCGCCTGAGTGGCGCCGTGGCATGGGCATAGGTCGCAGCCATCGCCTCGTGCCACGGGACAACACCCTCCTGATAGGGTTGGTAGGACGCGCCGGAGCTTGCATGGCGGATTTCCAGCATCAGCGCCGCCTGCTGCTTGTTGGTCGGATCAAGGGTCCGCTGATAGTCGTGCAAGCTGGTCGAGGCCGGCCAGGATAGCCCGAGAGCCTGCGCCGCATTGCGCAGCCTTTGCACCTTGGAAGCGTCCGGCTCCGACATCACCCGGAATAACCCGGTATGGTGCGCAAACATGGCGTCGGCGATCGCCATGTTTGCAGCCAGCGAAAGCGCGGCGTTGTCTTGTTCGGATTGCAGCATCGGTCTGAACGAAAGCTTGAATGTGCCGTCGTCGAGCCTTTCCACCTCCTGTTCGGGCGGGTCGACGCGGGACGCGCCACGACGCTGCTCATTCATTGCCATGCGCCGCGCCATTTCGGCGAAGCCGGCGGGAACGTCGGAGAACTTCACGCTGTCATAGGCGAGCTTCGCGCGGCTTTGAATGATTGCCCGCTCCGCGCCGTCCAGTTTTGTCGCACCGTCTTCCGCGATGCGGACCGTGAAGATGACAGCTGGACGCGGTCCATCCGGCAACAGGCTCGCTGCACCCTCGGCAAGTACCGGCGGGTAGAGCCCGGCCTTGCCGTCCGGCAGGTAAAGCGTCTCGCCCCGCGTCCAGGCTTCGAGATCGATCGCGTCGCCGTCCTCGACGAACCAGGCGACGTCGGCAATGGCATAGTGCAGCAGAAGATCACTGCTGCTCGCCTCGATCGAGAACGCTTGGTCGAGATCGGTGGAGGCAGCCGGATCGAGCGTGACGAAGGGCATCGCTGTTCGATCGGCATGCTGGTTCGGCACACGTCTAGCCGCCGCCTGCGCCGCGGCCATGACCTCAGCCGGAAATCCATCCGGCACGTGGAATTCGGTGCGGATTTTCGCCAGGCCGGTGGAGAGCGCTTGTGAGGGGTCGGTCAGAGACTTCATTCAGCTGTCCTACACCGGCGCTTCGGACACGGGAAGGCTGTCGACGAACTCGCCAATGCCGGCAGCCTGATGGGTTGGGCAGCAGCTGGTCGAAGACCTGGGCCGCTGACGCTGGAACTGCCGCCTAAGCTCGGCGTTCACCTGACAGCAAAGGAGAAAAATCATGCCTGCCAAATCACAAGCTCAGCAAAAGGCCGCCGGCGCGGCGCTTTCCGCCAAGCGCGGCGAGACCAAGAAAGGTGAACTCAAAGGCGCGTCTCGCGAGATGTACGAATCGATGACCGAAAAGCAGCTTGAGGAATTCGCTGAGACCAAGCGCAAAGGCCTGCCGAACAAGAAATCATGAGTTGACCATCAATGATGGTGGTAATCGCAGCGCTTCACTTTCTTCGTGACCCAGTGGGGACCGCCATTGCTCCAGACTCGTCTGGTGATCTTGACCCAATGGCAGTTGTTTTTTCCGCCGGCCACAGCGAGGTTGGCGAAGCGAGTAGGGTCGGGCCTGCAAGCAGCGCGACCAAAACCAAGGTTGCTGTCTTCATAGGGCTCTCCATTGCCTGGCATTCGATTTCTAGCGAATCGCGGCAATCATCCCCAATCACGAAGTCGCGAACCTTAGCAGGCTGGCCACGGGCGTTCCCGGATTTCACAGCCGTTCAATGCGAAAGGGCCAGCGACGGATCGCTGGCCCTCCTGGATCTTGGCACTCCAAGACATCAAAGCTTGTTTCGTGCCTGAGCCGGTTTCACCAGCGGTGGCAGCGCCTTACCTTTGTCACGATCACCTTGCGATGACCGTGCCGCCACACCACTTTCTTCTTGACGATGACGCGGCAGACCTGTTTGTGGCCGTGCCAATGGCGCGCCATGGCCGGTTCCGGCGCCACCGCCATCGAACCTGCAAGCACCGCAGCGCCCGCCAAGGTAAGGAAGAACTTCTTCATGCTAATTGGACTCCTCTAGCTCCAGTCCCTTCCTGGTGCCGTTGGCGCAAAACCTCCCGCCACATCCGGCATCGCACAACGTCGAGGACGGTATATGGTTGCGCCGTGCCGAGCCAGGCGAAAGCTTGACACCGGTTAAATCTCGGTTTAACCAGCCGCCAACGCCGGGCAGCGATGTCCGGTGTTTGTTTTGTATGCGCAAGACCGGTTGCCTTGGTTTCTGGTTTTGTTTGAACTGACGTGTCCCGTGGGTTTTCCGCCGCGTTGCGTGGGAAAACCCTGTCAGGTCTCGAAAACGGAGGCCAGAGGAGGGCGCGTTTCCTTCACCCGGACCATGAGGTGCCGGGTGTGTTGTTTTGAAAAGGGAATGCGATGAGCAAGCGCGAATCCGCGAAGTACAAGATCGACCGCCGTCTCGGCGAAAATATCTGGGGCCGCCCGAAGTCCCCGGTCAACAAGCGTGAATACGGCCCCGGCCAGCACGGCCAGCGCCGCAAGGGCAAGCTTTCCGACTTCGGCCTGCAGCTGCGCGCCAAGCAGAAGCTGAAGGGTCACTATGGCGACGTTTCGGAAAAGCAGTTCCGCAAGGTCTATGAAGAGGCCGATCGCCGCAAGGGCGACACCTCGGAGAACCTGATCGGCCTGCTCGAGTCGCGTCTCGACGCGGTCGTCTACCGCTCCAAGTTCGTGCCGACCATTTTCGCTGCCCGTCAGTTCGTCAACCACGGCCACGTCAACGTCAACGGCAAGCGCGTCAACATCGGCTCGTACCGCTGCAAGCCGGGCGACGTCATCGAAGTGCGCGAAAAGTCGAAGCAGCTGGTCATCGTCCTGGAATCGGTCGGCCTCGCCGAGCGCGACGTGCCGGACTACATCGAAGCCGATCACAACAAGATGGTCGCAACCTTCTCGCGCATTCCCGGCCTGGCGGACGTTCCGTTCGCCGTGCAGATGGAACCGAACCTGGTCGTCGAATTCTATTCGCGCTAAGCGAATGCTTTTCCGCGATACCGAAAAGGCCGCCCTTCGAGGCGGCCTTTTTGTTTCACGCATCCGCTTTGCGGTTTCGATTCTCCGGCCGATGCGCTAATCCGGGCGGACGTCACATCCCCGGGGCCGCCGCGCCATGAATATGCAGCCAGACATCGAGACGCTAGAACCGATCGCCGAGGGCGGTTTTCATCCGCTGTTCGCCGATGTGCCGTCCTCGGTCGAATTCAACAAGCTGCGCAAGCGGCTGCTGCGGTTGACCCGTCAGGCGACCGAGGATTTCTCGATGATCGTGCCCGGCCAACGCTGGCTGGTCGCGCTGTCGGGCGGCAAGGATTCCTACGGCCTGCTCGCCATCCTGCTCGACCTCAAATGGCGCGGGCTGCTGCCGGTCGAATTGCTGGCCTGCAATCTCGACCAGGGCCAGCCGAACTTCCCAAAACACATCCTGCCCGACTATCTCAACGCCAACGGCATTGCCCACCGCATCGAGTACCAGGACACCTATTCTGTCGTCACCGACAAGCTGCCGCAGGGCAGCACCTATTGCTCGCTCTGCTCGCGGCTGCGGCGTGGCCATCTCTACCGTATCGCGCGCGAGGAGGGGTGTTCTGCATTGGTGCTTGGCCACCACCGCGAGGACATTCTCGAAACCTTCTTCATGAACCTGTTCCATGGCGGCCGTCTCGCCGCCATGCCGCCAAAGCTGCTCAATGACGAAGGCGACGTCATGGTGCTGCGGCCGCTGAGCTATTGCGCCGAGATCGACCTCGAAAAATTCGCCGCCGCGATGCGGTTCCCGATCATCCCTTGCGACCTCTGCGGCAGCCAGGAAGGCCTTCAGCGCAACGCCATGAAGGCGATGCTGGACGACATCGAAAAGCGCATGCCCGGCCGCAAGGACACGATGATCCACGCGCTGTCCAACACCAGGCCGTCGCATCTGCTCGACAGGAAACTGTTCGATTTCGCCGCTCTCAACGAAACCCTCACACGCAGGCAAGATGCTCCCGATGACATTTGACGACAACGCGATCGACTGGCTGGCCAGCCTGCTGGCCGAGGCGGCCGACACCGAAATCATGCCCCGCTTTCGCCGGCTGGGCGATGGCGACGTCAGACAGAAAACCTCCGCCGCCGATCTGGTGACGGAAGCCGATGTCAACGCCGAGCGGCTGATCACGGCGCGGTTGCGCGACCGCTATCCCACGGCGATGGTCGTCGGCGAGGAAGCCTGTTCCGACAATCCGGCGCTGCTCGATGGTCTGGGCGACGCCGATCTGGCCTTCGTCATCGACCCGGTCGACGGCACCTTCAATTTCGCCTCGGGCGTGCCGCTGTTCGGCGTCATGCTTGGCGTCGTGGTCAAGGGGGAGACGGTCGCCGGCATCATCCATGATCCCGTCGGCAAGGACTGGCTGATCGGCGCCAAGGGTGCCGGCAGCCATATCCGCCACGCGCATGGCACGCTGGAGACGGTGCGGGTTGCCGCGAGCGCGCCGATCTCAGAGATGACCGGCGCGGTCTCCTGGCAATACATGGCCGAGCCCGACCGTACGCGGCTGGCCTGCAACCAGACCAAGACGCTGTCGCAGTTCAACTACCGCTGTGCCGCCCACGAATACCGCTTGCTGGCGAGTGGCCATGGCCATTTCGTCGTCTACAACAAGCTGATGCCGTGGGATCATCTCGCCGGTGTGCTGATCCATGCCGAGGCTGGCGGCCATGCCGCGCGCTTCGACGGCACAGCCTATCTGCCGTCGCATGTTGGCGGTGGTTTGCTGGTCGCTCCCGACCGGGAAAGCTGGCAGGAGTTGCGCCGCGAACTGTGGGCTGCGTAGGATAGTTTCTTGCGGCGAGCGCTTGAACCGTCGGATTTGCGCGGCCGAAGAGTTGGTGCTTTCGTGGGGGCTCTCTCGGATGAAACCTCGGTTTGCAATTTTTGCGGCGGCTCTTGCCGCAATCTTGTTTGCAAACGCCAACGCGGCAATCGCGCAAGAGCGCCCCTGCCACAGTCGTGATCCCGTCGACACCCTCAAGGAGATGTCGGACGCTATCTATGCCTGTTGGAAACCGCCAGCGGGAACCGCGGGCATGTCCCTGACATTGCAGTTCTCGCTTCGCCGCAACGGCACGCTGATCGGCAAGCCTCGCGCCACCTATTCGGATCTCGGGACCGATCCGCAACTCAGCCGGGCCTTCGTGGCATCCATCCTCAAGGCCCTCAACGAGGCTCTGCCATTGCCCTTTTCAGACAGTATGGGCGGAGCAATCGCGGGGCAGATGCTTGCGCCTCGCTTCACAGCGGCGCTTCAAAGTGCATCCTGATGCGCCCTAATGCAGGTCGGTAACATGCCCTGAAACAGGTGGGTTGTGCGGCTGGAACATCTTGCCGCGCTCAGCGATGAGGATCATCAGCAGCGCCGCGACCGAGACGCTGCAGAAGCCGGCGGCAAGCGGCGTCACCGTGCCGTTGAAAGCCTGGCCGATCAGCGTGCCGAGAATGCCGCCGAGAAATGTCTGCATGAAGCCCAGGATGGACGAAGCCGTGCCGGCCAGTTGCCCGAGCGGCTCCATGGCCAGTGCATTGAAATTGGCGCCAAGCGCGCCGAACGGAAGCATGGCGCTGGCAAAGAAGGTGACGAACAGCCAGAGCGGCATCTTGATTTCCAGCGAAACCACCAGCCAGACCAGGCTGATGACCAGAAACAGCAGCAGCGCGCTCTGCGACAGGCGGCGCATGCCGATACGGCCGACAAGGCGCGAGTTCAGAAAATTGGAGAAGGCGAGCACG
Organism: Mesorhizobium sp. P3_A8; assembly: GCF_056402995.1. NCBI lineage: Bacteria > Pseudomonadati > Pseudomonadota > Alphaproteobacteria > Hyphomicrobiales > Phyllobacteriaceae > Mesorhizobium > Mesorhizobium sp. P3_A8. The sequence continues at coordinate 209,509 of NZ_JBFUGI010000006.1, forward strand.
GCCGCAACCCCGGCGAAGATGACCGGGAACATCTCGCCGACATTGAAGATGTCGACATAGATCTGCTGCGCCGACGCGATGAAGCCGAACATGGCGGCAAAGACGAAGGTGCTGGCAAAGGCATAGCAGAGCGCGATGCGGTTGGTGAGCACGATGCGGAATCCTCCGACAACGGAGGAGACCGAGAGTGGCCGGCGATATTCGGGCCGCAGCGTTTCAGGCAGGCGCAGCAGCGACCACGCCGAGACGATCAGCGCGCCGACGGCCATGGTGACGAAGATGTAGTGCCAGGTTGCGAACAGCATGATGAACTGGCCGATGCCGGGCGCAATGACGGGTATCGCCATGAACACCATGAAGATCAGAGACATGACCTCGGCCATGCGTCGGCCTTCGAACGTATCGCGCACGATCGAGACCGCGATGACGCGCGTGGCGGCCGCGCCAATGCCTTGCACGACCCGGCATATCAGCAGCGTTTCAAAGCTTGGCGCGATGGCGGCGGCGGCGGCCGCTGCCACGTAGATGATCAGTCCGGCGACAAGCGGCGAGCGGCGGCCGAACCGGTCCGAGATCGGCCCGAAGAACAGTTGTCCGCCACCAAAACCCAGAATGTAGGCGGTGATCACATATTGCCGGTGGTTTTCATTCTCGACGCCGAGCGAAGCGCCGATCTGCTGCAGCGCCGGCAACATGATGTCGATGGCCAGCGAATTCAGCGCCATCAACGCCGCGCAGAGAGCAATGAACTCCCAGCGCGGAATAGGCAGTTTGATTGCCAATTGCGGCGCTGATGATTGCTGGTCCACGGCAAGTCCGATCTCTCAAGCAAAAATGCGCCGGCGGGCCGGCGCATTGGCTCGTCTTGATCCCCAAATCAGGGACATAAAAGTTGCCGAGGTGGGGCTGCCCCGGTGTTCAGTGCAGTCGCTAGACCAGCCCGAAACCGAAATCAGGCGGTGGCTTTGACGCTCACGCCCTTGTCGACGAGGAACGTCTGCAACTCGCCGGCCTGGAACATCTCGCGGATAATGTCGCAGCCGCCGACGAACTCGCCCTTGACGTAGAGCTGGGGGATCGTCGGCCAGTTGGAATACTCCTTGATGCCCTGGCGCAGCTCTGCCGAGTCCAGGACATTCACGCCTTTGTAGTCGGCGCCGATATAGTCGAGGATCTGGACGACCTGGCCGGAAAAACCGCATTGCGGGAAACCGGGCGTGCCCTTCATGAAAAGCACGACGTCGTTGCCCTTCACTTCATTGTCGATGTAGTCGTTGATACCGCTCATGGAACATCCTTTCACGCCTGTGGGAGTCAGGCTCGAAGCATGTCCTTCAAATAAACCCATAGGTTGCCCGAAACAAGACATTAGCCGTGCCATGGCCGAAATGGCGCAAGAGATGGGCCGTATTGGGCCAAGCGGGTGTCGGTTGGAACGGCCTCAGTCGGGAACGCTGGTCTGCAGGGCAAGCGCGTGCAGCACGCCGCCCATATTGCCCTTCAGCGCGTCATAGACCATCTGGTGCTGCTGGACGCGGCTTTTTCCGCGAAAGCTCTCGGCAACGACTTCGGCAGCATAATGGTCGCCATCGCCGGCGAGGTCGCGGATCGTCACCTTGGCGTCCGGAATGCCGTCCTTGATCAGTTTTTCGATGTCGTGGGCATCCATTGCCATTGTGCAATTCCTGTTTCGGGCGGGCGGCGGCGCCCGTGCGATGAGAGTCGGGGTAAACCTAAAGCCTTTCCGGCCGCGATTGAAGCCGTTCCGCACAGCACTGGCGCAATTGTCGCCTACGACGCACTGTCGTCCGGACGGGCAGCATCGGCTGTGGGGTCGTCTTCACGCATCGAGAAGGCGCGGCCAAGGCTGAAGACCAGCACGTAGAGCGGGATGTTGACCGCCAGGTTGGCGATCGGCAGATAGCTGGTCATCCGCCAGACGGGCGAGAAGAACGGCTGGCCGTAACCATCGCAGGCCAGCGAAGAGCCATACTCCCACAGGGCTCCGAGGATGGCTGCAACGGCGAAAAGCTTGATGCAGGTGACGACCCGGCCTGTCCTTGCGGGTTCCGGCAAAAGCCGGCTCCAAAGCACGAGGCAGACGATCGGAACCGCATAGATCAGGTTCTGCAGCACCAGCATGGGCAGCGTGCCATTGGCCGAAGCCAGGAACTGCTCACGCCTTTCCAGCAGCGGGCAAAGCTCGCTCGAGGTCGTCGACAGCAGGAAAAAGACGAACGGCCCGAGGAGCCAGAAGAAGAACAGCGACGGCCAGAAGACGACTGCAAGCAGCGCCCGGACGGCCAGTTTCCTGTGATCGAGCATGATCTTTTTCCGAAAACCGGGTTCCACTTTTCGGGATCATGCTCTGCTCAACTGGCCTGGTCCATGAAGCGGGGGAACCAGCCTTCATGAGCGGCGGTCAAGTCGCTGACCGGGATTGCCCTGGCGTCGCCGAGCTTCAGCGTGTTGCCACCGGTCGAGCCGATCCACGGCGCGAAGATGCCGAGTTCGCCCTGCTGCTTGCGGATGGAGTCCCATTCCTCGCCATGCGGATCGATCGACAGCGTCAGCAGATAGCGGCCCTGATCCTCGCCGAACCAGACCGGGATCGGGTCGGTGCCGACCAGCCCGGGAACGGTCGCGCCGATGCCCGACGCCATCGCCATTTCAGCCAAAGCCACGGCGATGCCGCCATCGGAAACGTCATGGGCAGCCGTGACGATGCCCGATGCGATCAGCGAGCGCACATGATCGCCGACGCGCTTTTCATGCGCGAGATCGACCGGTGGCGGCGGACCGTCGGTGCGGCCATGGATGTCCCTGAAATAGACGGACTGGCCAAGATGCGTGCCCCAGGAGGCGGGGGCGCCGACCAGTAGGATCATCTGGCCCTCAGCCGCAAAGCCGGTCCGCACCATCTTCGACCAATCGGCGATCAGGCCGACGCCGCCAATCGTCGGTGTCGGCAGGATGCCCTGGCCGTTGGTCTCGTTGTAGAGCGAGACATTGCCCGACACGATCGGGAAGCCGAGCGCGCGGCAGGCATCGCCAATGCCTTTCACCGCGCCGACCAGCTGGCCCATGATCTCGGGCCGCTCAGGATTGCCGAAATTGAGGTTGTCGGTGGCGGCCAGCGGCAAGGCCCCGGTGGCGGTGAGATTGCGCCAGCATTCGGCGACAGCCTGCTTGCCGCCTTCGTAAGAATCGGCCTCGCAATAGCGCGGCGTCACGTCGGAGGAGAAGGCGAGCGCCTTGGTCGCATGGCCTTCCACCCGCACCACGCCGGCATCGCCGCCGGGAAGCTGCAGCGAATTGCCCTGGATCAACGTGTCATATTGCTCCCACACCCAACGGCGCGACGACAGGTCCGGGCCGCCGAGCAGCTTGAGCAGCGCATCGGCAACGTCGGCCTGCGGAACGTCATTGGCGGCAAGCGGCGCCGGCTTCTTCGGCTCGATCCAGGGCCGGTCATATTCCGGCGCCTTGTCGCCGAGATCCTTGATCGGCAGATCAGCGACCTGGTCGCCCTGATGCAGCACGCGGAAGCGCAGGTCGTCGGTGGTCTTGCCGACAATGGCGAAGTCGAGGCCCCATTTGTGGAAGATCGCCTCGGCTTCCTTTTCCTTCTCGGGGCGCAGCACCATCAGCATGCGCTCCTGGCTTTCCGACAGCATCATCTCGTAGGCGCTCATGCGCTCCTCGCGCACCGGCACCTTGTCGAGGTCAAGCTCAATGCCGAGGTCGCCCTTGGCGCCCATTTCGACCGCCGAACAGGTGAGGCCGGCCGCGCCCATGTCCTGGATGGCGATGACGGCGCCCGACGCCATCAGTTCGAGGCAGGCCTCGAGCAGGCATTTTTCGGTGAAGGGATCACCGACCTGCACGGTCGGGCGCTTCTCGTCGATCTTGTCGTCGAATTCGGCCGACGCCATGGTGGCGCCACCGACGCCGTCGCGGCCGGTCTTGGCGCCGAGATAGACGACCGGCAGGCCGACGCCCTTGGCTTCCGACAGGAAGATGGCATCGGTCTTGGCGAGGCCCGCGGCAAAGGCGTTGACCAGGATGTTGCCGTTGTAGCGGGCGTCGAAATTGACCTCGCCGCCGACCGTCGGCACGCCGAAGGCGTTGCCGTAGCCGCCGACGCCGGAAACCACGCCGCTGACCAGATGCCGCGTCTTGGGGTGGTCCGGTGCGCCGAAGCGCAGCGCGTTCATCGCCGCGATCGGCCGCGCGCCCATGGTGAAGACGTCGCGCAAAATGCCGCCGACGCCGGTCGCCGCGCCCTGGTAAGGCTCGATGTAGGAGGGATGGTTGTGGCTCTCCATCTTGAAGACGACGCAGTCGCCGTCACCAATGTCGACCACGCCGGCATTCTCGCCCGGCCCCTGGATGACCTGTGGCCCGGTGGTGGGCAGCGTGCGCAGCCACTTCTTCGAGGATTTGTAGGAACAGTGCTCGTTCCACATCGCCGAGAAGATGCCGAGCTCGGTAAAGCTCGGCTCGCGTCCGACGAGGTCGAGGATGCGCTGATATTCGTCGGGCTTCAGCCCGTGCGCGGCAATGAGCTCTGGGGTGATCGGCACGGTATTGGAAATGGTCATGGGCGGCGATTTATGTCCATGGGAGCGGGGATTTTGAGTCCCCTCATATCGCAAGCTTTGCGGCCGATACACCCGTCGAGCGTGGAAAAAAGACAGAAAGCAACAAGGTGATGACCGGGATGGCCTTCACAGTGTGGAATGCAAAGCCGAATGGAACGCTACGATGTGCCGGCCGTTAGGTCTCAACCACTCAGGAGACCGGACCATGGCGACCAAGCAAGGCAAGAAAGACAATCGCCTCTCGGACAAGGAGGCCATGCATATTGCCGAGACCACCGACGTTTCGCCCGGACAGGCCAAGGAACTGGCTGAAAAGCTCGGCAAGGACAAGGCCAGGAAGGAAGCAGCCAACTTCAAGGCCGAAGGCTGAGCCAGGCCGAGCTCTCTCAGGAGAAGCTGTCGTAGCCGGCGCGGCCCTCATCGAGGAGGCGCCGAAGCACTGCAACACCGTCGGCGACATCGCCGCGCTGCCTCGGCTGCGAAACGCCGAAGCGGATGCCGTGAAAGACTTGCTCGGAGCGGCCGGCCTTGAATTCATCCTCGTCGTCGATCAGCACACCATGTTCCAGGCAGGCATTCTTGAAGGTGCCGGAAAGCCACGGGTCGGGCAAAGTCAGCCAGACAAAGGGCACTTTGTCGTGCGACTTGAACGCGAAGCCGGCCAAAGTCTCGCGCACGATCGCGATGCGGGCGCTGATTTCGGCAATGCTGCGCTTGCGGATATCGCTGGCCTGACCGGAAAGCACCAGGCGGGCATTCACCTCCGCCAGCAGGAAGGGCATGCCGCCGGTCATCATCTTGTGGGCGACACGGATCCGATGGCGATAGGCGGGCGGGCAGGAGAGCCAGCCGCCGCGCATGCCGGCCGCGACCGACTTCGATAGGCCGCCGGCAACGATGGTTCTCTCCGGAGCATACTCGGCAAGCAACGGTGTCGGATCATCGGTCAGGTGGCCGTAGAGATCGTCTTCGATCAGAATGACATTGTATTCACGCGCGACCCGCGCGATCGCCTCGCGGCGCGCCGGCGACAAGGTCACCAGCGTCGGATTCTTGGCCGTCGGCATCAGGAAGATCATTCTGGGATGCTTTTGCGCGCAGACGCGCTCGAAATCGGCCGGGTCGAGGCCTTCCTCGTCCGATGCCACCAACGCCGTGCGCCGGCCGATCAGCCCGGCGCTGCGCGAGATCTGCGAGTAGGTGAGGTGCTCGAAGGCGACATAATCGCCGGGCGTAGTGAGTGCCGCGATCGCCGCCATCACCGCGGCATGGGTGCCGAGCGTCGGAACAATGCTGTCGGCGGCCGGGCGGAAGGCGTTGCGCGACAGCCAGCGGGCGCCGGCTTCGTACCATCGGCCAGGAAAATCGCGCGTATAGCTTGAAATCTCGTGGGGATGATCCTGCGCGGTGCGCGATAGCACCTCGGCGACATCAATGCCCTGGCCGACATCGGGCGCTGCCGTGCTGTCGAAACGCAGCTTGTCCTGCGGCGCATCGACATAGCGTGTGCCTTCCGCACTGACGTCGGGAGCCCCTGGTTTCACGCCGTCGGCGCGCTGGCCGAGCACATAGGTTCCCCGCCCGACTTCGCCGCTTACCAGCCCGCGCTCGCGCAGCAATTGATAGGCCCGGCCGACCGTGCCGACGGTGGTGCCGATGTCGTAGGCGAGGTCGCGCTGCGGCGGCAGTTTTGTTCCGGCACCGATCACGCCCTGATCGATGCCTGCTTCAACGGAGGCGGCAAGGCGTTGATAGAGCGGCCCGGCGCCGGCGGTCAGATCTGGAAGCCAATTTGTCATGGTGACAATTTTCTATATTGCACCGAAATGTGAGTCAATACATATCAGTCGCGCACCAAAAGGGGTGCAATTGATACTTTTGGCAGAAAGAAAATGGATACAATCGCGACAATCCGTCATTCAAGCGCCGCGTTTCCAAGCGAAACGCTACCCCCGTCAGGTCGTCGTGGCTTTGTCGGCCGTCTGGTATGGGTGGTCAGCTCGCTGGCGAAATGGATCGGACACTTGCTGGAGCGTCGCCGCAGCCGGCTGGCATTGCTGGAAATGACCGACGATCAGCTCAAGGACATCGGTGTCTCGCGCTGCGATGCCCACAGTGAGGGTATCAGACCTTTCTGGGAGTAGAGGCCGATCTCAAGCGCGTCGCGCCTGAACGGATTCATGCGACGCGCTTTAGATCGTTGTCTCTATGCATGTCGTTCTCCCAAAACCGGGGCCACTTTTGGGCGACATGCATTAACGGACCCGTTTGGTTCCGCGATGGCCGATGCCGCGATCGATAAAAACGGCAACGACGCAGATTACCAGAAACAGTGCGGTGATGGCTAGCGCCGCAATGGCGACGCTGGCTGCACCGTTCTTGGCGACGTCGAGGAAGGGGTAGGGCACCTCGCCAGCGAATGGTGCCCGTACCAGCGCATAGGCCAGATAGGCGATTGGGTAGAGCACCCACCAGGAAATGTCGCTCCACCTTGTTTTGCCGTCGGCGCCCGCTATCAGCCACCACAGCACGAACAGCACCGGCGTTACGTAGTGCAGCAGCACGTCGCAGAGCAGGAACAGGCCTTGCGGCTGCCAGAGCTGTGCGAGAACCGTGGCATAGACGATGAAGACCAGGGTGATCGAAACCGCGACACCCGCGCGCATCCGGGAGCCGGCGAAGGCCGGCAGCCACGCATAGCCACTGGACGACAGCAGCGAGGTGTAGACGAGCACCGCGCCGATGTTGGTCAGGATGGTGAAGAAGCTGAGCAGGAAGATGATCGACCCGAGCAGGCTGCGGCCGGCTTCCATCGACGCTGGAATGCTGATGCAGAACTGCAGGACGAGGCCGGCCAACCCGATGGCCAGACCCACCACCTGCAGGAAGCGGCCCATGGTCAGGCGGTCGCGGCGCAAGCCGGATTGCCGGCTTGCCAGCGGGCAATGTCCGAGCCGATGCGCGCGCCGAGCGGATCGTTCATCAAAGGCCCGAAGGCGTCGACGCGGCTCGAATTGCCTTGCGCCTGCACGACCAGCAACGGCTTGCCGCCATAATGCTTGGCCGGCACCAGCAGGAAACGCGGCGTGCCGCTGAACGAGTTCAGCTCATTGGCCATCTGATATTGCTTGAAGGCCGGGTCCTTGCTGGCGATCCAGCATTTGTGTGCGGCGATCGCCACCTGTTCCATGGCCAGCAACGAGGCGCTCTTGCCCGAGGGGACAGGCGTGCTCTTCGGGGTCGATTGGCACGACGCCAAGGCAAAGCCTGCCGCGGCAACCAGGGCGATCGTCTTGCTCTTGATCAAGCGGCACCCATCTCGAGTTCGGACAGAAAGATTTTCAGGCCGTCGGTCATCTCGCCCCATACACGCGACAAAGCCGGATGCTGCGAAGCGATCTGCTCATAGGCATCGAACTTGGGGTAGGCATTGAGCAGGTCGTGGCGGCCCGTCATGGCGCGGAAATTGTTGAAGATGAAGCGAGTCGGCGTCAGCCACGCATCGGCGAAGCTTATGTCGTTGCCGAGCGCGAAGGGACCTTGCGCCATGCGCGCCTCGATCGCCGCCAGCCCGTGATGCAGGCGGGCGAATTGGGCGTCGATCTCGGCATTGTTTCGCTTCTGGACGAAATGCAGTTCGAAAAGCTTCATCGTCGGCGTCAGCACGTCGAGATCGGTGATGCGGGCGAACATGCGCACCAGGGCGCGGTCCTTGGAATCGGGCGGCAGCAGCGCTGGTTCCGGAAACCGTTCCTCGAGATATTCGGCGATGACCACCGATTCGACGATGGTTTCACCCGAGCCGGTGATCAGCACCGGAATCCGGTTCATCGGCGAGATGGCGCGAAACTCTTCGGGGATCGGAAAACCCGGCGGCGGCGCGATGATCTTGAGCGGCACGTCCTTGATGTAGGCCAGCGCCCGCACGATCGACGAGTAGGGCGACAACGGCCGCGAATAGAGTTTCATGACCGTCTCTCTCCCCAGAGCAATGGACGTGATGTCCTTGTAAACTTTACCGCATTTGCGGTTGAAATCGTCAAGCGGCGATGCCGAGCGCACCTTCGAAGAGCGCACGACCGTCGCTGCCGCCATGGGCGGCTTCGATCAGGTTTTCAGGATGCGGCATCAGGCCGAGCACATTGCCTTGTTCATTGATGATGCCGGCAATGTCGTTGATCGAGCCATTGGGGTTGGTGCCCTCGGCATAGCGGAACACCACCTGGCCTTCGCCTTCGAGGCGGGCAAGCGTGTCAGTGTCGGCGAAGTAATTGCCGTCATGGTGCGCCACCGGCGAGCGAATGATCTGGCCCGGCTGATAGCGGCGGGTGAACATGGTGTTGGCGTTGGTGATCTCGAGCTTGATCTGCCGGCAGACAAACTTCAGCGAGGTGTTGCGCATCAAGGCGCCAGGCAACAGGCCGGCCTCGACCAGGATCTGAAAACCGTTACAGACGCCGATGACGGTTACGCCCTCGGCGGCCTTTTCGGCGACCGCCCGCATCACCGGCATGCGCGCGGCGATCGCGCCGCAGCGCAGATAGTCGCCGAAGGAGAAGCCGCCTGGAATGGCGATCAGGTCGACATCGGGGATTTCGGTGTCGGTCTGCCAGACGGTGACCGGTGGTTTTCCCGAAATCTTGGTCAGCGCCGCGATCATGTCGCGGTCGCGGTTGAGGCCAGGCAGGAGGACGACAGCTGATTTCATGGCAATTCCCGTTCGAGCAACTCAAGCAGATACCGGGGTGGAACGTGGTTGGTCAACCAGACACCATTATCGGAGAGAAAGAATGACACCCCGTCCTTCGTCATGGACGCCGAGTCGACCTGCAGGATAACACTTTTCCCGGCGCGGCGCCGCGCGACGATCAGAGCCGTTTCGACATCCTTTGACAAGTGAACATGCCGGCGTGACTGGCTGGTCAGGCCTTCGCGCAAAATGCCGGGAAGAAACGCCTCCTTGGTGCCGTGGTAGAGGACATTGGGCGGAATCGATGGCGGCAGGCCGAGATCGACATCGACACTGTGACCCTGCACGGCACGGATGCGATCGCCCTCGACGGCAAAGCGCTTCTTCGGATTTTCCTCAACGACGCGCAAAACGTCGGCGGTCGATGCGCCGAATTTTTTCTGGATGACCGCGCAAAGCGCGCCGAAATCAGCCCAGCCGTTTTCGTCGAGCGACAATCCCGCCTCCTGCGGCGCGTGCCGCAGGACCAGGCTCATGAATTTCGAGATTTGCGTGTCGTTTGCCATTTAAGAAGCGGTCGCGCCACTGTGCTTGGGCGGCTTTATTCCAGTCCGTCCATCTATCGCTTGCCGGTCTAACGAGCGCGAGGCTTCCGGTCAAACCGCTCGCGCCAGGATTTTCTTGCCAAGAAACGGCCGCGAAGTGTTCGGGCAATTACTGTTGATTAAGTCTACGCCCATGTCGGCGGTATCCGAGAGAAATGTATCGACGATTTTATACGATACGAATCCCGAAATTAACGTCTCTGCCTCGTAAGATGAAGTTGTAGAAAAGGGCAGTGGTTCGAGTGGACAGCGACAAGATCAAAGAGCGTGAAAACGTTCGACGCAGCATGTGGGTTTCGGCAACGATCATAGCATCGCTTTGCGCGTTTACTTTCATGCTGGTGTGGGATGTTAGCGCCTCTACCGGAACGCTTTTTTCGACCTGGCTTTCTCTCGATACGGACCTGGGAGCATGCGCTGTCTCGTTCACGCGCCTGCTGCTGGCAACCACGATCATCTCGGCCGGCCTGGGCGTCATATCCGCGGGGCTGGTCGTCTCGGATCTGATTGATGTCTTCAGCTACAAGAGAAGCTTTCGCGTTTACCGCAGGCTTTTCGTGGCAGGGGCGGTCCTTACAGTATTGTTGCTGGTGCCGCTTATTTCGAAAGACGTTGGGTGGTATGCGGGCGGCCGTCACGGCATGTCACGGATCGATCTCGCGAACGCCTGTGTCGCCAGCCACTACACCACTTTCTACAGACTATACTGGCACCTTCTCATCGTCGTCATCCTGGGGTGGGCCAGCATGATGGTGTTGACGATCCTGCGGCGCGCAATCATCGACGGGCGCGATCCGAACGAGCTTTCCGACGATCCGCGAGTCAGGGAAATCCAGCTGCGAGCCCTGAAATGGTCTCAGCGCCGCATGGCGGTTGGACGAATCGCGTTCAAGCTCGCGGCGACCATTCTGGCCGCGGCGCTGTTCTTTGGCGGCGCGTCGTCCATGAAACCCGCCATTGCCCGGTTCATTCACACATTCACCTGGGAACGGCAAAAAGCGAATGTGGTCGAGACCGGCATGCAATGCGTGCTGGAAGTCAAAGTCAGGCGCGAATGGGTGGAGCGGTCCCGTTCCGATTGCTCTCGCGACGCCGAAATGATCCCTTCAACGCCGACGCCGGGCACGGGTGTCTGGCGAATCACGAAAGTCCCGACCGCAAAGCTTGCCTATCGTGCTCCGGACGGTGGCCAATACTCGTTCGACGTGGTCGGAGATTTTTATGTGAACTTCCCGACGTCAGTTGGGGCCGAGATCGAGGTGCTGCGCAATCCGGCCAGCCCGGAGGGGATCGACAAGGTAGTCGATAATGGCGACATCCAGCGAATGGCCTACAAGCTGCTCATGATCGTCATTGGCGCCGTTGCGATCTACTTTTTGTGGGTTCGCAGACAACAGAACCCGCGCCCGGTCTAAGCAGATCATTGCTGGCGCCAGGAGTTGGCCGTTGTTCCAACTCCGGCCATGCCAACTCCCAATTATTGGAGAGAAGGCGGCTTCAGCCCAGCGTTACGCTGTAATTCTCGATCACCGTATTCGCCAGCAGCTTGTCGCACATGGCTTTCAGATCGGCCTCGGCTTTAGCCTTGTCGCTTTCGGCCAGCTCGACGTCGAACACCTTGCCTTGCCGCACCGCGCCGACGCCGCCGAAGCCCAGGCCGGACAGCGCGTGTTCAATCGCCTTGCCTTGCGGGTCGAGAACACCGTTCTTGAGGGTGACGGTAATGCGGGCCTTGATCACGCTGGACATGCTCCTGTTCTAAAGTATCGATCGCAGGCCGCTATCAGTGCGGCTTGCCTTTGACGCCGTCGGTCGAGGCGACAAGCACCGGACCGGTGGGGCGTGGCGGTTCATTCTCGTTCATGATGCCGAGGCGGCGTGCGACTTCCTGATAGGCTTCGACGAGCCCGCCCATGTCGCGGCGGAAACGGTCCTTGTCGAGCTTATCCTGCGTCGCCACGTCCCACAGGCGACAGGAATCCGGCGAAATCTCGTCCGCGACGACAATGCGCATCATGTCGCCCTCGAACAGGCGGCCGCACTCGATCTTGAAATCAACGAGCTGGATGCCGACGCCCATGAACAGGCCGGAGAGGAAGTCGTTGACGCGGATGGCGAGCGCCATGACGTCGTCGATCTCCTGCGGGCTGGCCCAGCCGAAGGCGGTGATGTGCTCTTCCGACACCATCGGATCGTCGAGCGCATCGGCCTTGTAGTAGAATTCGATGATCGAGCGCGGCAGAACGGTGCCTTCCTCGATGCCGAGGCGCTTCGACAGCGATCCGGCGGCGACGTTGCGCACCACCACTTCGAGCGGGATGATCTCGACTTCCTTGATCAGCTGCTCGCGCATGTTGAGCCGGCGGATGAAGTGGGTCGGGATGCCCATGCGGTTCAGATGGTTGAAGATGTACTCGGAAATGCGGTTGTTGAGCACACCCTTGCCGTCGATGATCTCGTGTTTCTTCTTGTTGAACGCGGTTGCATCGTCCTTGAAGAACTGGATCAGCGTACCCGGTTCCGGTCCCTCATAGAGGATCTTGGCCTTGCCTTCATAAATGCGGCGGCGATTTTTCATCTGAATTTTTCTCTGGATTTGCGGGCAGGCGGCAAGCGACCAGTTCCTGTCCGTCTGCCTAAATTAGTGCGGCGACGGTTGGGGTTCAATGCCGGGTCTATCCCAATCACACCGTTTGCTCAATCGGCAAATCCTTCCAATCAACCGCTTTCGGGACTGAAATGCCGCAGCGCAGCATATGACGAAGCGTATTGACCGGCCCGCGACCTTTTGGTTTGTGCTTCGGCAACACACATATCACCTGTCAACGAATCGAATTTGACCCGGAGGGACGCCATGAGCAGCATGAAAGACCGCGAAGAAGGCTTCGAGCGCAAATTTGCATTCGACGAGGAGCTTCGGTTCAAGGCCTCAGCGCGCCGCAACAAGGCGCTCGGCCTGTGGGCCGCCGAAAAGCTCGGAAAGTCGGGCGCTGACGCTGATGCCTACGCCAAGGAAGTCGTCGTTGCCGACATCGAGGAAGCCGGCGATCACGACGTGTTTCGCAAGATCCGCAAGGATTTCGATGCCGCCGGCGTCGAACAGTCCGACCATCAGATCCGCCGCACCATGGACGAACTGATGGCGCAGGCGATCGAGCAGATCAAGAACACCTGATCCCGGTCGACGCAGGTTTTCGCAAAGTGCCCCACCGTTTGCGACAGAACCTGCGGCGAAAAGGATAACTGGACCAATCGACCGCCCGGCCAAGCCGGGCGGTTTTTCTTTGCCTTTGCCGTGGTTTCCGGCTGAAACTGCTGATGCTTAACGAGGAAAGAGATTAGATGTCCCTGAAGTCCCGCCTTGCCGCCGATGAAACGCTGATCACTGCCTGGTCGGGCGTGCCGGACGCCCTGACCGTCGAGATCCTCGCCAAACAGGGCTTCGATGCCATCACGCTCGACATGCAGCATGGCGGCCATCATGAGGACAGCGTGCTGCGCGGTCTCGTGCCGGTGCTTGCCGCAAACAAGCCGGCGCTGGTGCGCATTCCGGTCGGCCGCTTCGACATGGCAAGCCGGGCGCTCGATTTCGGCGCCGAGGCAGTCATCGCGCCGATGGTGAACTCGGTGGCCGACGCAAAGCTGTTCGCCGCGGCGATGAAGTATCCGCCGCTCGGCGAGCGCTCGTGGGGCCCAACCTATGCCTTTCCGCGCCACGGCAAGGGTGACTATGCCGAATGGCTGCGCGACACCAATCAGCGCACCATGGCCTTCGCCATGGTCGAGACGCGTGCCGCCCTTGATGCGCTCGACGGCATTCTCGACACACCAGGCATCGACGGCATTTTCCTCGGCCCATCGGATTTCTCGATCGCCTGGAGCAACGGCACGGTCGTCAATTCAACGCTGGAAAGCATGATGGAGACGATAGCATCGGTCGCCGAGCGCACCCGCAAGGCCGGAAAACATGCCGCGATCTATGTCGTCGAGCCGGCAATTGCTGGCCGAGTCGTATCGATGGGTTATCGCCTGCTCGCCACCGGGTCCGAGCATGCGCTGATTTCGCTGGGCGCAAAAACCCTGCTCAAGAGCATCAAGGATTCCATCGGCGCCTGACTCGGCGCGACGCTAGGCCTTCAGATCCGTCAGGAACTTGGCGAAGGTCATCGACCCCTCGGGCCAGGGGCCGAAGCCTGACTCCTGGTTGAGATGGCCGGTCTCGCCGGCATCGATGAACAGCGAGCCCCAGGCGCCGGCAATGTCCTCGGCGACATCGAAAGTGCAGAACGGGTCGTTGCGGCTGGCGATCACGATCGACGGAAATGGCAGCGGCTCGCGTGGGTAGGGGCCGAAGGTCATCAGGTGCTTCGGCTTGAGCTTGGGATTGGCGACATCGGGCGGCGCCACGAAGAAGGCGCCTGCGACCGGCTTGACGAATTGCGGGATGGCCTGCACGGCCGCCGCGACGCCAAGCGAATGCGCGACGATGACGACCGGCCGTTCGGCCTCGTTGACCGCTTTGGCCACGCTTGCCGTCCAGTCCTCGCGCACCGGCTTCGACCACTCCGCCTGCTCGACGCGACGCGCCGTCGACAGTTTCGACTGCCAGCGGGTCTGCCAATGCTCAGGCCCGGAATTGGTGTAGCCCGGAACAATCAGGATATCTGCGTCTTTGACTTTCATGCCGCTGAGATAGCGAGCGTGATTGCCTCATGCAACCGTTGAAGGGCACGATCCTGCTCACAATGGTGAACACCATGTTCGCTTTTCGCTGTCTTGTGTGAACGATCGCAATAGACGATCTGTCGTCAGGAGAGAAATAGCCGTGGGGCCGTATTTTGGCGCTGACACGACGTACAATGATTGGCGGCGCCGGGCTCCTGGCTTTGGGAGCTTCATCAAGCGTTGCCGCAACGGAGACAATGATGAGCGAACTTCCATTTGCCGCCACCACGCCGGTGAGCGTTGCCCGCGTCGGCCTGAAGGCGCGTGACGCCGAAAGTCTTGCCGCCCATTACCGCAAGGTCGTGGGACTGCAGGAATTGAGCCGTGCCGACGGCGCGATCACGCTGGGTGCCGGCAGCCGTCCGCTGCTGGTGCTCGAGCCGGACACCTCCGCCAAGCCGGACGATCCGCGCAGCGCCGGCCTTTTCCACACGGCTTTCCTGTTGCCCAGCCGCGCCGATCTCGGCCGCTGGATCAACCACGCCATATCAGACAAGATCTCCATTGACGGCGCTTCGGACCATCTGGTCAGCGAGGCGCTCTACTTGACCGACCCTGAAGGCAACGGCATCGAGATCTATGCCGACCGCCGTCCGCAGGACTGGAAATGGAACGGCGACAAGATCGCCATGGCGACCGAGCGGCTGAATATTCCGTCGATTGTCGCCGAAGTGCCGGCAGGCGATGCCGGCTGGCAGGGTACACCGGAAAACAGCATTGTCGGCCATGTCCACCTGCGCGTCGGCAGGCCGGAAGAGGCCGAGGCCTGGTGGAACCAGGAATTCGGCTTCGACACGGTCGCCAAATATGGTGGCCAGGCGGTGTTCCTGTCGTCCGGCGGCTACCACCACCACATCGGCGCCAATGCCTGGCAGAGCGCCAGTGCCGGCCGCCGCGACCCGAGCCGGTCGGGTCTCGCCTGGGTCGAGATGCGTTCGGACAAGGCAACCGCCGAAACCATGCGGGAAGACCCGTGGGGCACGGTGATCCGCACCGTGCCTGGCGCTGCCGGCTAATCGCAGCTCCGCTCTTAAACAGAACTGGCGGCGTAACCGGTCAGCAGTCCGTGCGCCCAACTGTCGAAGCCGGCCGCCGTCGCGCGGGCGGATGCTTCGGTCCAGTCATAGTTGACCGCGTGGTGACAGAACGACCATTCGCCGTTCCTGCGCGTTGCGATGGCGTAGCGGGCGTGCGGGCTGCCTGTCACGGTGAGGCCGGGAAAAGCCTGGACGCCCACACTGCCGGGATTGAGTATCGTCTGCCGGCCGGGCAGATGCACAACGCGCGGCGTATGTGTGTGACCGCACAAGGTAAGCCCTGCGTCGACGCTGCCAAGCTTGAGCCTGATCTGCCTTTCGTTAGACGGAAAAAAATGATCGCCGCCATCCTCCTCGAGCAGGAACACGTCGTCGTCGCTGGGGCTGCCGTGGCATAGCAGGAGTTCGGAGACGGGCGACAAGGTGAGCGGCAATGCCGCAAGCCAGGACAGCGACGCCTGTGAGAGGCGCTCATGGGTAAACGCGTCGACATCTTCCAGGCCGGAAACAGGATGTTCGACAAGCACACGGTCGTGATTGCCGCGCACTGTTGGCCAATTCTCCGCAATCAAATATTGCGCGCTTTCTTCCGGCCATAGCGGCCCGGAGAGACAATCACCCAGGTTGACGATGATATCGGGAGAATTATCCTTGATCTGCGCATGAACCGCTTCAAGCGCGCGCAGATTCCCGTGGATGTCTGAAAGGACAGCCAGTCGCATGGAAAATCCTATCCAAACACCCGCCTGAAAATGGTGTCGACATGCTTGGTGTGATAGCCCAGGTCGAATTTCTCGCGGATTTCGGCCTCGGGCAGGGCAGCGGTCACTTCCTTGTCGGCCAGAAGTTCCTCAAGAAAATCAGCGCCTTGTTCCCACACCCTCATGGCATTGCGCTGCACCAGCCGATAGGAGTCCTCGCGTGACAGGCCGGCCTGCGTCAGCGCCAGCATCACGCGCTGCGAATGCACCAGGCCGCGGAACTTGTTCATGTTCTTCAGCATGTTCTCGGGATAGACGACCAGCTTGTCGATGACGCCGGTCAGCCGTGACAGCGCGAAATCCAGCGTCACCGTGGCGTCCGGACCAATCATGCGCTCAACCGAGGAGTGCGAGATGTCGCGCTCGTGCCAGAGCGCCACGTCCTCCATCGCCGGCAGCGCCATCGAGCGCACCATGCGGGCAAGACCGGTGAGATTTTCCGTCAGCACCGGATTGCGCTTATGCGGCATCGCCGACGAGCCTTTCTGGCCTGGCGAAAAATACTCTTCCGCTTCCAGCACTTCGGTGCGCTGCAGATGCCGGATTTCGGTCGCCAGCCGCTCCATCGACGAGGCGATGACGCCGAGCGTGGCAAAGAACATAGCGTGGCGGTCGCGCGGGATGACCTGCGTCGACACCGGCTCCGGCTTCAGCCCGAGCTTTGCCGCGACATGCTCCTCGACATAGGGGTCGATGTTGGCGAAGGTGCCGACCGCGCCTGAAATCGCACAGGTGGCGATATCTTCCCGCGCATGCACCAGTCGCTCCCGGCAGCGCGAGAATTCGGCATAGGCCTGCGCCAGCTTGATGCCGAAGGTTGTCGGCTCGGCATGGATGCCGTGGCTGCGGCCGATGGTGACCGTGTCCTTGTGCTCGAAGGCGCGGCGCTTGAGCGCTGCAAGCAGGCCGTCGATGTCGGCGAGAAGGATATCGCTGGCCCGCGTCAGCTGGACGGCAAAGCAGGTGTCCAGAACATCCGAAGACGTCATGCCCTGATGGATGAAGCGCGCGTCCGGTCCGACGAATTCGGCGAGATGGGTCAGGAAGGCGATGACGTCATGCTTGGTGACGCGCTCGATCTCGTCGATCTTGTCGACGTCGAATTTCGCAGCATTGCCCTTTTCCCAGATGGTTTTCGCAGCTGCTTTCGGGATGACGCCGAGTTCGGCCAGCGCGTCGCAGGCATGGGCCTCGATTTCGAACCAGATGCGAAACCGGGTTTCGGGCGACCAGATGGCGACCATTTCCGGCCGGGAATAGCGAGGGATCATCGGTCAGTCCTGATGTATCTTGAGCAATCCAGGAAAAGTGCGCAGCGGTTTTCCGTCCGGAATTGCGAAAAAGAGGAGTTAGAGCGGGTCGGCGGTTCTACCAAACGCTGACCTGCTCTGGGTTAGCCCGCGTCCTAACAGAGGCGGACAAAATGCTCAACGCTGTTGCCGCGCAAACCAAAGGCTTGCGGCAAACAAGGCGACGAAACCAAGCGGAAAATAGAGCCGGATGCCCAGCACCACGAACTGGTAGAGCGCCACCGCCATCGTAAAGACGAGCTGAAACCCCCAGGTGAGGGTGAAGACGGGCGCATGCCATTCGGCATAGTAGGACCGGTATTGCAAGGCATAGAGCCCGGCGGTCAGCCCGATCGTCGCGGCGGCAAGGCAAACCATTGCCGCGGCGAAGGCGACCTCTCGACCTCGCCCGAGCGAGACCAGCCGTGCCGCGAACAGGCCAACCGGAAAGGCCAGGGCGCCGCCGCCCGCAAACAGCAGCGATACGGTGCGGATCTTGTCCGGCGTCACCCAACTGTCCAGCAACAGGTTGACGAGCGCACTGGCGCCCATCGTGGCGGCCCATAGCAAGGCGCCGAGAAGTGCCGTGCGCGGCGTCGGTATCGCGTTGTACACGCGGCCGAGGGCACGATTGCGCCTTGCGGGTTGAACAATGGGTGTCACAGGCGGCCGGTCACGGCGATCCAGCGGAAGTCCGGCCCCTCGAAGCCATATTGGCGCACCGCGATCAGCACCGCATAGGCGCTGAGGCTGTCCATGGAGAATGTCTGCACCGCACCGATGCTGTAGCCGTTCGGACAACCCCGGCTCTTGGGGATCGACTTGTCCTCATGCAGCAATTTGGTGGCGCCGCCATCCTGCGCCTCGATGCGCAGCAGCCGGAAGCCATTGATCTCGCCCTGGCTGTCGCAGCCCTCGGTGTTGTTCATGCCGAGCTCGTCGATCCGGAACTCGAGCGGCTGGTCGACCGGAGAAAAGATCGGCCGCGGATTGACCACCATGCGATGCGGATCGGCCGACAGCTCGGTCACCGGGTTGAAACCGGCGGTGATGCCGCGGTTGGCGCTCAACTCGGCCTGGCTGACAATGGCCTCGCCCTTCTGCCGGGCCTGAAGGCGCGCCGCGTCCAGTTTGGCGTTCTCGTCGTCGAGCCGGACCCGGATCGGCGTGCCCTTGAGAAAGCTGTCGGTGCTGGTGTCGATGTAATAGCGATTGGCATAGGGAAAGCCCGACCCGTCCTGAACGCCATACTCCTCGAAAGCGAACACGCCACCGTCCTTGGTGAAGCCAAGGATTTCAAGTTCGGCGACATCGCCGGCCTGGGCAGAGATCGACGCCGCAAACTGCGCGGCCAGGGAAACGGCAAACAACAAAAGTATTCGCATTGTTTCACTCCGGCAGCGGCGATCGTTGCAATCCCTAAAGCAATTCCAGGAAAAGTGTGAAACGGTTTTCCGTCCGGAATTACGTCAAACAAAGAGATAGAGCAGGGTGCCGTTTCCTTGAAACGGTGAACTGCTCTAGCACGACCGAATCAAAACGTCGTGCGGGTCAAAAGCCGATGCATCCAATCGGCCCGTCATTTGTTATTGTCGGCAGTCCCAATGGAGAACCACCATGACCGACACCAGCAAAATTCGTGAGCATATGGAAGTCGTCGGCGCCGATGGCGTGCATGTCGGCACTGTCGACAAGGTCGACGGCCAGCGCATCAAGCTGACCAAGGCCGATAGCGGCGAGGGCGCTCACAAGGGTCATCACCACTACATTCCCCTGGCCCTGGTTGCCGAGGTCGATGGCAAGAAGGTGTGGCTGTCGGCGAATTCCGATGTCGCGGTGACGTTCGAGGAAGAAAAGTCCGATCCCGTCTGATAGGGCGACCCGCTCTAGCGTCGCGACGACCAGACCGGAAACAGATCGTTGTCGGCTGGCGTCGCGGCAAACACGCCGCGGCTGATGGCGCGCGCCATGGTGGCGCCGGCCGCGGCATAGAGGTCGATTGCCGCATCGGCTTCAAGCACAATACCGCTCGTTCCCGTCGCCAGTGCGAACACCAGATCGCCGTCGGCCGGCGTGTGTGTCGGCCAGATGGCGCGCACGAAGCCGTCATGCGCCGACATTGCCAGGCGTTTCGCGGCTGCCTTGGTGAGAACCGCGTCCGTGGCAATGACGGCGATCGTGGTGTTGCCGCCGGTTTCCATCTGCTTGTCGGCATGTTTGTCGCGGTATTTCAGCAAGATGTTCTTGGCGTCTTCCGGCATCGGCGAGGGATAGCCGAGCCCACCGAATTCATCGCCGATCTCGAAGGGTGCCGCCCAGAAATGGCGCGAACGGCTGACGGTCACCGATCCGGTCGGATTGACTGCGGCCAGCGCACCGATGGTGACGCCACTGTCGAGCAGCGTCGAGGCGGAGCCCAGACCGCCCTTCAGCCCTGCGGTCAACGCACCGGTGCCGGCGCCGGCCGTGCCGATCTCGAAATCGATGGCGGCGGATTGCGCTGCCTCATAGCCGAGGTCGCGGTAGGGTGGATAGCGGCCCCAATCCTTGTCGCCGCCATTGCGCAGGTCGAACAGGATCGCTGCCGGCACGATCGGCACGCGAAAGCCGCCCACCTCGAAGCCGATGCCGCGCTCGCGCAGCGCCGCCTGCACGCCGGACGCAGCATCAAGGCCGAAAGCCGAACCGCCCGACAGCACCACGGCGTGGATCGCCTCGACCGAATTGTGCGGTTCGAGCAGGTCCGTCTCGCGGGTTCCCGGCGCACCGCCGAGGATCTGGACACCGGCCACCGCCGGTTCGTCGCACAGCACTGTTGTCACGCCGGACTTGAGCCTGGCATCGGAAGCATTGCCGACACGCAGGCCGGCAACGTCGGTGATCAAGTTGCGCGGGCCGGTGCGGAACATCAGTTGCTTTCCAACATCAGTTGCCATCGAGGGGCACGAAGCGTGTGCCGTCGAAGCGGAAGACGCGGTAAGGGCTCTGGCTGAGGTCACCCTTGGCGTCGAAGCGGATCGGTCCGATCGCCGTGGTGAAATCTTGCCCGGTCAGGGCGTCGGTCAGCGGCTTGCCCGAGGTTTCGGCCAAACCTGACGCCGCCTTGGCGATCTCGACCGCGGCATAGGCCGGCAGCGTGTAGCCGTCCGGCACGATCTTTTGCGTGGAGAAGCTTTCCAGCACTTTTGCGTCGGCGACGTCGGCCCATTCCGGCGGGGCGATCATCAGCGTGCCCGTCGCGTAAGGCACGTCGCCGGGCGGCGTGCGCAGATTTTCGCCGCCGGCAAAGGTGATGCCGGCCTGGAGCTGCGCGGCATCGCGGCCCATGATCGCAATGTCGTCGCCGTCGCCACCGGCAAAGACATGCGTGGCGCCGGCTTTCTTCAGCCGGCCAACCAGGCCGATCTGGTTGTCGAGTTGCGGCCTGAACGTGTCGACGAACACCGGTTTCAGCGCCGCTTGCTCGGCCGCCGCGCGAAATGTCTCGGCCATCTCGCGGCCATAGATGGTGCCGTCATCGATTATGGCGAACAGCTCGTTCTGCCACAGGCGGGTGAGGGTGGAGGCAACGGCGTTGCGCTCATCGCCGCCGCGCGGCCCGAGGCGATAGACCGGCCAGCCGGTCTTGGCGCGGCGGTCTGTGAGGCTTTCGGTTCGCACGCCGACGGTGATGACCGGGATGTTGGCGTCCTTGAGGATCGGCATCGCCGCCTCGATCGCGTCGGTGCAAAGGAAGCCGACGACGATACTGACCTTGGCCGCCACGAAGTCCCTGGCCGCCGCGGCACCACCATCGGCGGTACAGGCGTCATCCACAGTCTTGAGTTCGATGCCGTTCGCTTGCGCTGCCAGACTGGTGCCGGCCGCGACCTGCTTGCCGAGCATTGCCGATGGCCCGGACAAGGGCGCGGCGACGCCGACCAGCAGCGTCTGCGCGTTCGCGCTGTTGGCCACGAACAGCCAGACCAGCGCCGCTATTGTTCTTGTCCCAGGTCGCATTCGAGCGATGGAGTCCTCCGTGCCGGCTTTACGCTTTGGCACTATTTGCCGCCAAGACCTAAAGGCTGCCCGGCCTTGGTGCAACACGCGAATTTGGGGATATGGGCCAAGCACTTCGCTTGTGGCGTGTCATGTCTGGCCATATATGTCAGGACGATGCTGGCCATGGAATATTCCCGGTGCTGAAGAAGAACGATATTGGGCCGCAGGCCTATCGCGACGCGATGAGCCATTTTGCCGGCCACGTCCATGTGGTTACAACTGACGGGCCCGCCGGCAAGCGCGGCACGACGGTGATTGCCGCCTGTTCGGTGTCGGACACGCCGCCGACCATTCTGGTCTGTCTCAACCGCGAAAATGCCAAGAACGAGCTGTTCGTGCAAAACGGCCGGTTTGCCTTGAACACGCTGGCCTCGCACCAGGAGCCGCTGTCGATCGGCTTTTCCGGCATCACTGGTCTGCCGCTCGAGGAGCGTTTCGCGCTCGGTGAGTGGGATGTGATTTCCACCGGCGCGCCGACGCTGAAGGGCGCACTCGCCGTGTTCGACTGCGAATTGATCGACACAAAGGATCTAGCCACCCATCGTGTGCTTTTTGGCAAGGTGACAGGCCTGCGCATGGGCGATAATTTGCGGCCGCTGATCTACCACGCCCGCGGCTACCATGTCCTGGACAGCGGAGCGGCGGCGTTCACGGAGAAAGAATGACCGAACTGAAACCGCGCCCCGTGCCGCGGACGATCGACGAGACGCTCGATCTTCTGACCGGCGCGGACTATGTGGCGGACCGGTCGCTGGCGACCGTGCTTTTCCTGTCGCTGCGCATGAACCGACCCTTGTTCCTCGAGGGCGAAGCCGGCGTCGGCAAGACCGAGATCGCCAAGGTGTTGGCTGGGGCGCTTGGCCGCCGGCTGATCCGCCTGCAGTGCTATGAGGGGCTCGACGTCTCCTCGGCCGTCTATGAGTGGAACTACGCCGCGCAGATGATCGAAATCCGCATGGAGGAGGCGGCCGGCAAGGTCGACCGCTCCGCCATGGAGCGCAACGTGTTCTCCGAAAAATACCTGATCCGCCGCCCGGTGCTCGATGCGCTGACCGGCAAGACGGGGGCGGCCCCGGTCTTCCTGATCGACGAACTCGACCGCACCGACGAGGCCTTCGAAGCCTTCCTGCTCGAAATCCTGTCCGACTATCAGGTGACGGTGCCCGAACTCGGCACCATCAAGCCCGAAGAGCCGCCGATCGTCATCATCACCACCAACCGCACCCGTGAGATCCACGATGCGCTGAAGCGGCGGTGCCTCTACCACTGGGTCGATTATCCCAATGCCGAGCGCGAATTGGAGATCGTGCGCCGCAAGGTGCCGCAAGCCAACCAGCGGCTTTCGGCGGAGGTGGTCTCCTTCATCCAGAAGCTGCGCCAGATCGAGCTGTTCAAGGTGCCGGGCGTTGCCGAGACCATCGACTGGGCCGGTGCGCTGACGGAGCTCGACAAGGTGGCGCTCGATCCCGAAACCGTGTCCGACACGATCGGCGTGTTGTTGAAATACCAGGACGATATTGCCCGCATCGGTTCGGGCGAGGGCCGGCGCATCCTCGACGAGGTCAAGGCCGAGCTCGCGGCGGCGCAGTAGCGGCAATGAACGCGCCGGGTGCTTACCCCAAAGAGGCCGACCCCAGAGAGGCGACGCCGGACGGGCGCATCGCCGACAACATCGTCTATTTCGCCCGCACCTTGCGCAAGGCCGGCATGCGGGTCGGACCGGCCTCGGTCAAGGATGCCATCGAGGCGGTGCTGGCTGCCGGCATCGGCTCACGCGACGATTTCTACTGGACGCTGCATGCGGTGCTGGTGTCCAGGCATGAGGATCACCCGACCTTCGACGAAGCCTTCCGGCTGTTCTGGAAATCGCGCGAATTGATCGAAAAGATGCTGGCCATGTTCTCGCCGGTGGCGCCTGACGCCAGGGAGAAGCAGAAGCCGCGCGCAGCCGAAAACCGCGTCAGCCAGGCGATGTTCGAGGGCCACCAGAAGAACCAGCCGCCGCAGGAAGTCCCTGAGATTGAGGTCGATGCCCGCTTTACCTTTTCCGGCAATGAAGTGCTGCGCGGCAAGGATTTTGCCCAGATGAACGCCGCCGAGATGGCCGATGCCAAGAAGGCCATCGCCGAGCTGCGATTGCCTTTCGACATGGTGCGGACCAGGCGCTTCAAGGCCGATGCGCATGGCCGCCGCATCGACCCGCGCGCCATGATGCGTTCGGCCGCGCGCACCGGCGGCGAACTGATCCTGCCGAAATTCCGCTCGGCCCGCGAAGTCCATCCGCCGCTGGTGGTTCTGGCCGACATTTCCGGCTCGATGAGCCAGTACACGCGCATCTTCCTGCATTTCCTGCACGCGCTGACGGAAAAGCGCCGCCGTGTGCACACTTTCGTCTTCGGCACGCGGCTGACCAACCTGACCCGGCAGATGCGCCACCGCGATCCCGATGCTGCACTTGCCGACTGCTCGGCTGCGGTCAAGGACTGGTCGGGCGGCACGCGCATCGGTGACACGCTGGCCGAGTTCAACCTGGTATGGTCGCGGCGCGTGCTGGGGCAGGGCGCGGTCGTGCTTCTGATCACCGACGGGCTGGAGCGTGACGATGTCGCCGGCCTGTCCGAGGAAATGGAGCGGCTGCACAAATCCTGCCGGCGGCTGATCTGGCTGAACCCGTTGCTGCGCTTTGACGGTTTTCAGGCGCGTGCCCGCGGCGTCAAGGCGATGCTGCCGCATGTCGACGAATTCCGTTCGGTCCACAATCTCGATGCGCTCGCCGACCTCTGCGCCTCGCTCGACAAGAAATCGGCACAGTCCGTCGATCCGCGGCGATGGATGGAAGCTGGCGCGAGGCACGCTGCATAGCCATATGTTGATCCACCGGAAAAACAGACTCTGAGAGAAGCGATCATGGACGACAGCATCTATCTCGATGAGGCCCGCGACCCGCTGATTATCGCGGAAGGCTGGATGAAGGACGGCAAGGATGTCGCCATTGCCACTGTGGTCGAGACTTGGGGTTCGGCGCCAAGGCCGGTCGGCAGCCATCTGGTCATCGACGCCGAAGGCAATTTCCAAGGCTCGGTCTCGGGCGGCTGCGTCGAGGGTGCCGTGGTGAGCGAGGCGATCGACGTGATCGACTCAGGGAAAGCCAAAATGCTCGAATTCGGCGTCGCCGACGAAACCGCCTGGCAGGTCGGCCTGTCCTGCGGCGGCCGCATCAAGGTTTATGTCGAGCGGTTGGGCTGATCTCAGATGGATCCATACGCCCTGAAAACGTTGAATGCCGAACGACGTGCCCGCCGCGCGGCGATCCTCGTCACCGATCTCGGTGATGGCCGCGACCGCATTGTGCGCGAGGGCGACCAGGTTGCCGGCGATCTTGGAGCCGCGATCGCTAGGGCATTTCGATCAGGCAATTCCGGTTCCGTCGAGGCGGAAGGGCGAACCTTCTTTCTCAACGCGCATCTGCCGCAGCCGCGCCTCGTGGTGGTCGGTGCCGTCCATATCAGCCAGGCGCTGGCGCCGATGGCCAGGATTGCCGGCTATCCCCTGGAGATCATCGATCCGCGCACCGCTTTTGCCACGCCCGACCGCTTCCCCGATGTCGCCTTGCATGCCGAGTGGCCGGAAGATGTGCTGAAGCGCCAGCCGCTCGACAGCTACACCGCCCTTGCCGCCGTCACCCATGACCCAAAAATCGATGATTTCGCGCTGAAGGCAGCCCTTGACGCCAACTGCTTCTATGTCGGCGCGCTTGGCAGCCGCAAGACGCACGCCAAGCGCGTCGAGCGCTTGCTGGCGCTGGGCGCGAGTGCTGAACAGATCGCCCGCATCCACGCGCCGATCGGGCTCGACATCGGTGCCGCCAGCCCGGCCGAGATCGCTGTCGCGGTGCTGGCGCAGGCGATCCACGCCTTCCGCTCGCGCGGCCTCGATGCCAAAGGCGCAGTGGCGTGAAATTCGGTCCGGTTGCCATTGAAGAGGCAGAGGGTGCGGTGCTGGCGCATGCCACCACCGCTGGCGAAAGGCGCTTTCGCAAGGCGCACAGGCTGAGCGCCGAAGACGTCTCCATACTCAAGCAGGCTGGCGTCTCGCAGGTTGTTGCGGCGGTGCTTTCCCAAGACGATCTCGGTGAGGACGCCGCGGCGCAAAGAATTGCCGAGAGCATGACTTTCAGCGGCATCGAGGCCAAGCCCGCCGCCACCGGACGCGTCAATCTCCACGCCAAGGCATCAGGTATCTTCACGGTCGACGCCGCTGTCATCGACGCCATCAACGCCGTCGATCCCGCCATCACCATTGCCACGCTAGCGCAGCATGCTCCGGTCGAGAAAGGTCAGATGGTCGCGACGGTGAAGATCATCCCGTTCGCAGTCAGCTCTGCGCTGGTCGATGCGGTCGCGAAAATCTGCGCCGGCGGCGAGATCTTTGCCGTCAATGCCTACCAGCCGGTGCGCGTCGGTGTCATCCAGACGGTTCTGCCGGGCATCAAGCCCAGCGTGCTCGACAAGACGCTGCGCGTCACCGAAGCAAGGCTGGCGCGTTCGGGCGGCAGGCTGACGGCGGAACGCCGCACGCCGCATGAGATCGCGCCCGTGGCGGCGGCCGCCGCCTCGCTGGCGCGCGACAATGACATGGTGGTGATCTTCGGCGCTTCGGCGATGAGCGATTTCGCCGATGTTGTTCCGGCAGCGATCGAAATGGCGGGGGGTACTGTCATCCGCGCGGGGATGCCGGTCGATCCCGGCAATCTGCTGGTGCTCGGCACGCTTGCCGGCAAGCGGGTCATCGGTGCGCCCGGCTGCGCCCGCAGCCCCAAGGAAAACGGCTTCGACTGGGTGCTTGACCGGTTGATCGCCGGCCTCGACGTCACCGCGAAGGACATCGCCGGCATGGGGGTCGGCGGTCTGCTGATGGAAATCCCGACACGGCCGCAGCCGCGCGAACCGCTGCCGGCCAAAAGCCGGCTCAAGGTCGCCATCGTGCTTCTGGCAGCCGGCCGGTCGAGCCGCATGGGCGGACCGAACAAGCTCATGGCGCTGTTCGACGGCAAGCCGCTGGTGCGCCGCACCGCCGAGCGCGTGCTCGCCTCGAAGGCTTCGGGCACGATCGTCGTCACCGGCCATCAGCGCGAACGGGTGCGCGCAGCTTTGTCGGGCCTCGACGTCACCTTCGCCGACAATCCGGATTTCGCCGATGGCCTGTCCACGTCGCTGAAGGCCGGTATTGCCTATCTGCCCGAAGACACAGCCGGCGTGATGATCGTTCTGGGAGACATGCCTGGTGTTGTGTCGGACGACCTCGACCGACTGATCGATGCCTTCCGCAAGGCTGGAGGCAATTCCGTGGTCCGCGCTTCGCATGAAGGTAAGCGCGGTAATCCGGTGCTTTTGCCACGCTCGCTGTTCCCGGCCATCGCTCATCTCGAAGGCGATACCGGCGCCCGCCATCTGGTCGAGGCCGAAGGACTCGACGTCATCGATGTCGAGATCGGCGAGGGCGCGTCTGTCGATGTTGACACCCGCGAGGCGCTCGAAGGCGCCGGCGGCGTGCTGCAGGATTGACAAACCCAGGCTGAATTACGCAAGCCTGCAGTATGGCTTTTCGTTTCCTTTCTCCTCTCCACGGCTTTCTGATCGCAACATTTGTTCTTGGCGTTGCCACCCATGCCGATGCGCTCGAACTAAAACCCTTCAAGGACGATCTCTTCGCCTACCCGGCCACGCTCTCGTCCGACACCAACGGCGCCTATACGGTCATCGACTATCGCGAAATGCGCGACATCAACCAGCGTGATGAAGTGCCGGAAAAGCGCGTGCATGCGCAATACACCGATACCAGCGTGCGCAAGGTGCAGCAGGACCTGATGCTGAAGACCGACGCCGGCGATGTCAGGCACGTCGCGGTCGGCAAGACCGAGGGTGCCGCTATCATCGTGCTCTACCTGCACGGGCAGGGCGGCAGCCGCAAGCAGGGCGTCGACGACTTCACTTTCGGCGGCAATTTCAACCGGCTCAAGAATTTGATGGCCGGCAATGGCGGGCTTTATCTCTCACCGGATTTCCCTGATTTCGGCGACAAGGGCGCCGCGCAAATCGCGGCCTTGATCGATCACTATGCCGAGCAGTCGCCGGGCGCGAAAATCTTCGTCGCCTGCGGCTCGATGGGCGGTTCCCTGTGCTGGAAGCTTGCCGCGCGCAACGATACCGGCCGGCGCGTCAACGGGCTGCTGCTGCTCGGATCTCTGTGGGACGATAGTTTTCTTGGCAGTCCCGCCTTCAGGCGCCATGTCCCGGTCTTCTTCGGCCAGGGCAGCCATGACGTGGTCTTTCCCGTGGCGAACCAGGAAGCCTTCTTCCGCTCCATTATCGCCAAGTCGAAAGCCTATCCCTATCCGACCCGCTTCGTCCGCTTCGAGACCGGCACGCATGGCACGCCGATCCGCATGGTCGACTGGCGCGGCACGCTGAACTGGATGCTGTCGAAGGCGCCTTGATACAAAAGGACAAAAGCTTGAAGCGCATCGCGCTTCAGGGTGCGGTGTTGTAGTCGACAATCGTCTGCGGATTTTCTTCGCCATCATAGGACGCGTCGACGTCATACTGAACCAGCGAAAAATCACCGTTACGGAACAAATATGTGCCGGAGTCGGAGGCATCACCGATGCCGCGCCATTTGTTGAAAGTGGTGATCGTATGGGCGTCCGGGTCATAGTCGGAGTTGGTGGCCCATCCCGTCGTGTGGAAGCCGACCACCGTTACGCTCAACAGCTTGCCGTCACTGTCGTTGTTTTCGTAGCGGATATCGGTCTCCGGTTCGGCGAACTGCAATTGGCGCACGCCGTCGACCTCATCCGTCATATAGTAGATCGAGTTCTCATTGTAGGCGGCGGCCGCACAGGAAAAATGAAACAGGCGCGTTTCCTTGTCGGGATCGCCGGGCTGCGCATTCTTGTCCTTGTACTTGATCGAAAAGACTTCCGGCTCGTTGGCCACAAGGTCCTTGTCGCACTGGTCGCCATAGGTCGCGAGAAAAGCCTTCTTGGCCTGTTCCAGCACCGTATCCTTCTTTGGCGGCGGCGGACCGTCGCCGCAGCTTGGCGGCACAGCCTCCTCGAAATCGGCGGTCGAAGGTTTCAGCGCGCCTTTTTCGATGTGGATCGGATCGAAGGGCGGCGCGGCCTGGGCCTGCGCGTTCACCTGGCGCAGCGTGTAGCAGCCGGCGAAAACCTTTTCGCCGCCGCTCTTGTCGGTGGCACGGATGGCGACAGGGACGTTGTAGAAGATGCTGCCGGCGGCGCCATCGTCTGAAATGGCACCGGTTGTGACTTCGACCTTGTCGGTACCGTCATAGCCCTTGACGAAACTGTCGAAATCCTTAGCCGGCTTCGCATCGCCATAGTAACCCCAGGCCCGGGCGAATTCGTGCCGGTTGATGGCGCTGTAGAGCGAGCGGATGACCGCCTCGGCGCTCGACCGGTCGTCGACATAGGGCGCTTCGGGCGCGTCGTCAGCGGCCAGCGCCGTTTGGCCGGATATGGCAAGGGAGAAAAGGGCAGTCGCTGCGAGAAGGACGCGTCTCATCGGGAATCTCCGCTCGATAACGGAAATTCTACCACAGCGATTGCGGCGGCGTGGTGACGCGGAGCCCACGGCGCTTGAAGAATCGTGCACACAGGCGCTAGGTCCCTGCGCCGGCGTTCGGGCCGGACAGGGAGATTTGACGTGACCATATCGATGTATGAGGCATCCGTGCCCGTGTTTTCAGCCAGGCTGAAAGCACTTTCCAGTGTGCTGGCGGCCGCCGAACAGAATGCGCTTGACCGCAAGATCGACCCGCAGGTGTTTTTGACGGCGCGGCTTGCACCCGACATGTTCGCTTTGGCCAGGCAGGTGCAGATCGCGACCGACCATGCCAAGGGCGCGCCGTCGCGGCTCGCCGGCCGAGAGGTGCCGAAATACGAGGATAATGAGGCAAGCTTTGCCGATCTCGAGGCGCGGATAGCCAAGACGCTCGCGCTTCTGGCGACTTTTTCGCCAGCCGATATCGACGGTTCCGACGACAAGGTGATCGAGTTGAAGCTTGGTGGCCGCGAAACGACGTTGGGCGGCATGCAGTATCTGCTGCATGTGGCCATGCCCAATTTCTATTTCCACCTCACCACCGCTTACGACATCCTTCGCCACAATGGCGTGCCGCTGGGCAAGGCGACCTTCCTGGGATCGCGTTGAGAAATCAGACTTTGAGATGTCCCGGATCGGTCCGGGACATCTCGCAACTGCTTAGAGCAGCTCAAGGAAAAGTGTGAGCGGTTTTCCGTCCAGAGCTGCGTCAAAACAAAGAGTCTAGCGAATGGACATTTCGCGGGCGATGCGCGCAAAATCGGCGGGCTTGATGCCGATATCGGCGCGCTCGGCATTGCTCATCGAGTGAAGCAGCGCGAGTGCTGCGCGGTATCTCAGATGTTCCTGCGGGCGCGGCCGGGCGAACATTTCAGTGAAGAAACCCATGATTTAGGCTCCTGGTTGGTCCTCCACGGGTGCTAATATAGGTGAATCGTGACAATTGTGCAGTGCAGCATTTGCATGCCTGCCATGTCCGGATGATTTTCATAAATTTTTTTTGTGGCCCGGTGAAACTTCTGCGCCGCACGAACCGTAGGCTTCGACGCTGGCACATGGCCAGCTTTTCCTCGCCACTCCTGGCGAATTTCCGGGCTGCATGAAAGTGCAGTCCGGCTTTTTGTTTGAGGCGCCGGTCGCGATCCTTCGAAAACTAAATTCGTTAAGATCGGTGGTATGTATTTTTAACGAGCCGGTTCTATGGTCTGGAAACCTGACGGTCAGGCAAGGGGGAGGCTGACATCGCTACCAGCGCCAAGCGTGATTTCGCTTCGCTGCTCGACGACCTCTTCGTCGCCTCCGACAAGGGCGACGGTATCGAGGGCGACGAGGCCGGCGCGCGTCCGTCCATTCCGTTCGATTATCTCTCGGTCGCCGATGAACTCCATTCCGGTCGCATCAAGGTGTCGGCCGCCGAATATCGCGAGGCCGGTGCTGATCTGGCGAGCGAATTCGCTGCCTTGCTCGAACACGCCAAGCTGGCGCTGGCTGCCGAGGACCCGAAGCCCGAGGAAAAACTGCCGCCGATCGATCCGGAATCGATTGCGGCTGAACTGGGACTGAACCAGCCCAAGAGTGCCGCCGATTTCGGCCGCATGCGCCGCAGCTTTGCTTTCACCAATCATCCCGATCGCGTCGCCCCGCATCTGCGCCAGCGTGCCGTTATCCGCATGCAGGTCGCCAACATGCTGATCGACGAGGCCAAGCGCCGCGCCCTGGCCGGCGCGCGCCGCTAGCTAAACCGCTGGCTCACGCAAAAGTCGGTCTGCGGAGGCTTGGAGAGCGCCTCCGCTTTCCCTATAGATGCGGCTTCCTCCCCGCGTAGCCGCGCACGCTTTCCCTCCGGAGCAGAATTCCATGCACAAACGCCGTCTCGGTCGGACCGATCTTCTTGTCACCCAGATCTGCCTGGGTTCCATGACCTGGGGCCAGCAGAACACTGAGGCCGAAGGCCACGCGCAGATGGACCTGGCTTTTTCGCGCGGCGTCAATTTCATCGACACCGCCGAACTCTACCCGATCCCGCCCAAGGCGGAGACACAGGGGCGGACGGAAAAGATCATCGGCAGCTGGATGAAAGCCAACGGCAACCGCGACAAGGTGATCCTTGCCTCCAAGGTCGTCGGCCGCACCGCCAGCGACTGGTTTCGCGGCGACAGGCCATCGCAACTGGTGCGCGCCGATATCTTTGACGCCGTCGAAAAATCGTTGGCCAAGCTCGGCACCGACTATCTCGACCTCTACCAGATCCACTGGCCGGAACGGGACATTCCCTGGGGTGCAAACCCGACGCGTGTCGGGGCGGTGGCGCGGCGTGCCGATGCCGACGGTGCGCCGGCCAACGAAACGCCGATCGCCGAAACGCTTGGCGTGTTCGATGAATTGGTAAAGGCAGGAAAGATCCGCCATTTCGGCCTTTCGAACGAGAGTTCCTGGGGCGTCATGCGATACCTTGCCGAGGCCGACAAAGGGATCGGCCCGCGCGTTGCGTCGATCCAGAACGCCTACAGTCTCGTCAACCGCACCTTCGAGGTGAACCTCGCCGAGGTCTGCGAGCGCGAAGAAGTCTCGTTGCTGCCCTATTCGCCGCTGGCGCAAGGTTATCTCTCAGGCAAATACGACCATGGCGCCCGTCCGCAGGGCTCGCGCTCGCAACTGTTCAATCGCGGCCAGCGCTACGAGACCCCCAATGCCGCTGAAGCGCTGCTCGAATACAATGAACTGGCACGCTCCTTTGGTATGGAGCCGGCACTGTTTGCCAATGCCTATGTCTCGAGCCGGCCCTTCGTCACGTCGAACATCGTCGGCGCGACGACCATTCCGCAGCTCGAAATGGCACTGTCTTCGGTGGATGTCGTGTGGACTGAAGAGATGCAGAAGGCGGTGGACGCGATCCACCAGCGGGTCGGCAATCCCTGCCCTTGAACTGTTCGGCGATAGAATTATCAGGGATAACAGAGGGGTGGAGACGATGGTGGACTTTCCGATCGAGGCCGTGCGTGGAAACTTTCCCGCCCTTTCCCTGACCGACAAGGGGCGCCGTCGCATCTATCTCGACAACCCTGCCGGCACGCAGGTGCCGCAGGCTGTCGCCGATGCGGTGTCGCGCTGCCTGCTCACCACCAACGCCAATCTCGGCGGCTATTTCGAGACGACGATCGCTGCTCAGTCCGTCGTCGACGAGGCGCATCAAGCGATGGCCGATTTCCTCGGTGCGGCGAGCCCGCAGGAAATCATCATCGGCGCCAATATGACGACGCTGACCTATCATATCTCGCGCACGCTCGGCCGCACGCTGAAGTGCGGCGACGAGATCATCCTCACCCGCATGGATCACGAGGGCAATGTCTCGCCCTGGCTGCAACTGGCCGAGGACCTTGGCCTCGTCGTGCGCTGGCTGCCATTCGACGAAAAGAGCTGGCAGGTCGAGGAGGAGGCGTTGGCCGGGCTGCTCTCTGAAAAGACACGGCTGATCGCATTGAATTATGCCAGCAATCTCACCGGTTCGATCAACCGGGTTAAGTCCCTGACTGCCATCGCAAAACAGGCCGGCGCTCTGGTCTATGTCGACGCCGTCCAGTTCGCGCCGCATGGCCTGATCGACGTGCAGGAGGTCGGCTGCGATTTCCTGATCTGCTCGGCCTACAAATTCTTCGGCCCGCATATGGGCATTTTGTGGGGACGGCTAGATTTCATCGAGACGCTACAGCCTTACAAATGCCGGTGCTCGTCTGACGGCCTGCCGGAGCGCTTTGAGCTTGGCACGCCGCAGATCGAGCTGATGGCCGGCCTCACGGCGGCGGTCGAGTACTTTGCCGAATTGGGAGCGGCAGCTGGCGAGGGTGGTTCAAGAAGGCAGAAGATCGCCAAGGCGTTCGAAGTCGCCGTCGGCTATGAAAACCCGCTGGCGCAAAGGCTGATCGACGGCCTGTCCGATATTTCAGGCCTGACCATCCGCGGCATCACCGATCCGAAGCGGCTCGGTGATCGCGTGCCGACCGTCTCGTTCACCGTCGACGGCATCGTGCCGGAAACGATCGTGCGGCAGATGAACGCCGAAAACATCTTCCTGTGGTCCGGCCACAACTACGCCTGGGAGATCGTCCACCAGCTCGGCATTCCGGCCGAACAAGGCGTCGTGCGTATCGGTATCGCGCACTACAACACGGCGGCCGAGATCGACGAGACGCTGGAGAGCGTACACCGGGTCATTGCCATGCTCAGGCAGCAGCGCTCCTGACGCCTGCTTGAATCGCTACAGCGCCTTGCCGCCGAAACCGGTGAGGAAGGCGGTGAGATTGTCGCCCAGTTCGTCGCAGAGATAGCCGCCTTCCTGGACGATGACCGTGGGCAACTGGAGCCTGGCGATGGCTTCGCCGATACGGGAAAAACCTGGCGTCGTCACCGAAAGCCCGCCGAACGGGTCGCCCTCGAAGGCGTCGAGGCCGAGCGCCACGACCAGCGCGTCGGGCGAGAAAGACCGGATACGCTGGAATGCCACCTCGAGTGCTTCCAGAAACGCCGCATCGGCGGATTTGCGCGGCAGCGGCAGATTGAAATTGTAGCCGAGCCCCGGGCCTTCGCCGCGCTCGTCGGCATGGCCCCAGAAAAATGGGTAAAAGCGCACCGGATCGGCATGCAGCGAGACGGTGAGCACATCGGGCCGCGCATAAAAAATGCCTTGCGTGCCATTGCCGTGGTGCAGGTCGACATCGAGGATCGCCACCCGCGCCGCCTGCTTGCGCAGCACCTGTGCCGCAACAGCCGAATTGTTGATGAAGCAAAAACCGCCGGCGACATCGGCAAAGGCATGGTGGCCGGGCGGGCGGCACAGCGCATAGGCGGCCGGCGCGCCTGCCATCACGGCTTCAGCCGCATCGACCGCGCTCCAGGCGCTCCACAGCGCGCTTTGCCAGGTCTCGCCCGAGATCGGGCAAGCCGTGTCGGCCATATGGTAGCCGGCCTGACCGACCGCTGAGGCCGGATAGGAACCGCTGCGCGCGATCGGATGGATGTTGGGGATCACTTCCGCCGAGGCGCCTTCGATGCGCTGCCAGCGTTCGAAAATATGTTCGAGGAAGTCCAGATATTCGGGCGTATGCACCGCCGCGACCGGACCGAGGCCGTGATTGCGTGGCCGCTCGATCGTGCAGCCGGCAGATTTTGCGCCGGCTAACAATCTCTCGACGCGCTCGGGTTTTTCCGGATTGGGCTGCGGTGCACCACTGGAAAGAAAGGCCTTGGGGTCGTGGAGCTTCTGCTCCTGCGCATAAAAGGCTTTCATTCCTGCTCCTCCGGCGCGTCGGCGAAGGCGAAGAAAGCCTCGCCGATGATCTTCTGCGTCTGCTCGTAACTCGACCAGGCAATGCCCAGCCTTTCATAGAAGGCCTTGGCGCCTTCATTGTCGGTGTCGACGGACAGCCTGAGATAGACGCCGCCGTCCTTCCGGCACTCTGCCGCGGCGCGCCGCAGCAGCCGCTCGCCGATCTTGCGGCCACGGAACCGGTCGTCGACATAAAGGTCCTGCACATAGACCCCGGGCCGCCCCATCCAGGTCGAAAAGATCGGAAAATGCAGGCACAGACCGGCGAATTCGCTATCTATCTCTGCGATCAAGGTCGAGAAGGCAGGCTTTCCACCAAAGCCATAGCGGCGGAGGTCATCAGGTGTGGACGTAATCTCCTGATGCGCGCCGATATGGGTGCCAAGTTTGAGAAGCGCGGCGTGGATGGTGTCGACGTCGTCGATTGTGCCGTGGCGGATGACGGTATCGCTGGTGGCTGTCTGGATCTTGTCTGCCATGGATCAGGCCGCGGTCTCGGCTGAACCGGGCTTGTTCAGGAGATCGTCAAGGTCGCCGATATTGTCTTCCGAAAAGACGCGAATGCCGTTCGCTTCCAGCAGCGCGGTGGTCGTGCCGCGACCGGTCACTCGTTTGCCTACAAAACTGCCGTCATAGACGAAGCTGCTGCCGCAGGAGGGGCTGCCGTCGGTAAGAACCGCGTAGCGGCACCCCGTTTCGCGCGCGAGTTCGAGCGCAAGCTGCCCGGCTTCGAGATAAAGTGCGGTCACATCGCTTCCCGTCTGTTCGACCACTCGACCCTGGCCGTGAAGCACAGCGTCGGCTGTGCCGCGAATTTCTGCGGCAGGACGCGGCGTGGAGAAGCCTGCGGCAACCTCGGGGCAGATTTGCACGACCCGTCCTTCCGCCTGCCAGCGCATCAGTACCGGATGGTTGTTGAGCCGGTAGGAGCCGTTATAACGGACGTGACTGCCGAGCAGGCAGGCGGAGACGAGAACCCTTTCCATATCAGCTCCTCCCTTGCCTCTAGAACGCTACCCGATCGCCACCTTTCAGCGCCAGCATCTCGCGCGCCTCCGCCGGCGTGGCAACCTCCAGCGACAACCCGTCGAGAATGCCACGGATGCGGCGCACCTGGTCGGCATTGGATTTCGCCAGCTGGCGGCCATCGTAGAGACTGTCTTCCAGCCCGACACGGACATTGCCGCCCATTGCCGCGGCGATCGAGATCAGCGGCATCTGCTGGCGGCCGGCGGCCAGCACCGAGAACTGATAACTGTCACCGAACAATTTGTCGGCGATGCGCTTCATATGGATGAGATTGTCCGGATCGGCGCCGATGCCGCCCAGAATGCCGAGCACGAACTGGATGAACAGCGGGCCAGATACCAGGCCGCGGTCGCGGAAATGCGCCAGCGAATAGAGATGGCCGACATCGTAGCATTCGA
This sequence comes from Mesorhizobium sp. P3_A8, assembly GCF_056402995.1. Lineage (NCBI taxonomy): Bacteria > Pseudomonadati > Pseudomonadota > Alphaproteobacteria > Hyphomicrobiales > Phyllobacteriaceae > Mesorhizobium > Mesorhizobium sp. P3_A8. The sequence continues at coordinate 245,633 of NZ_JBFUGI010000006.1, forward strand.
ATTCGAAGCGCGTGCCGCAGCCCTTGCCCAGCCTTTCCAGCACGCCCTCCATGTCGGCGAAGGTGTTCTTGAAGATGGTGTCGCGCGTGGCTTCGAGCAGCTTCGGCTCCCACTCGTGTTGCCATTCCCGTGGTTTGTCGAGCATCGGGAACAGCGCGAAATTCATCGAGCCCATGTTGAGCGAGCACATTTCGGGCTCGGCGCGTAATGGCGCCGCCAGCCGCTGGTCGAGCGTCATCAGCGAGGAGCCGCCGGTGGTGATGTTGATCACCGCATCGGTCGCCTGCTTGATACGCGGCAGGAACTGCATGAACACGTCCGGATCGGCGGTGGGCCTGCCGTCCTTGGGATCGCGGGCGTGCAGATGCAGGATCGAAGCGCCGGCTTCCGCTGCGGCGATTGCGTCCGCCGCGATCTGGTCCGGCGTCACCGGCAGGTAGGGCGACATCGATGGCGTGTGCACCGAGCCGGTGACGGCGCAGGTGATGATGACTTTTCGCGGCGCCATTCCTTTACCCCCGGCCTTCGACCGGCAGGTCGAGTTCGGCGGCCAGAACCTCCAGCGAGTCGCCGATGATGGAAATGATCTCGCCGACCTGTTCGCCGGTGACGATCATCGGCGGTGCGACCATGAAATTGTCGCCGTCGACACCACCCTTGACCCGGCGGCCATAGATGATCAGCCCGCGCTCATAGGCGAGATCGAGCAGCCGCTGCGTGGCTTTCTTGTTCTGCTCGATCGGCCGCAGCGTCTCCGGATCGGCAACCATCTCGGCGCCGGTGAGCAGGCCCTTGCCGCGCACGTCGGCGATGAACGGAAAGCGCTTCGCCAACCCCTTCAGCCGGTCCATCAGCACGTCTCCCATGGCGGCGGCATTGGCGATCAGGTCGAGCCGGTCCATCTCGCCGAGCACGGCAAGGCCAGCGGCGCAGGCCAGCGGGTTGCCGGCATAGGTGTGGCCATGCTGGAAACCGCCGGAAGCGAGCAACGGCTGCACCAGCCGCATTGGGGCCGCCAGCGCGCCGAGAGGGGCGTAGCCCGAGCCCAGCCCTTTCGACAGGGCGACGATGTCAGGCTTGCAATTCCAGTGGTCGCCGCCGAGGAATTTGCCGGTGCGGCCGGCGCCGCTCATCACTTCGTCATGGATGAGCAGGATACCATAGCGGTCGCAGATCTCGCGGACACGCGCATAATAGCTGTCCGGCGCCACCAGGGCGGCGGTGGCAGCACCGCCGATCGGCTCCATGATGAAGGCGACGACGCTTTCCGCACCCTCGGCCAGGATCTTCTCCTCCAGCATATCGGCATAGCGGACGCCGCGCTGTTCCAGCGAAAGATTGTCGCGGTCGCGCCACGCGGTCGGGGCTGGCACCGTCGGCATCACCCGCATCATCGGCTCAAAGGTTTCGGACAGCGCGTCGTCGCCGGTGATCGACAGCGAACCCAGCGTGCCGCCATGATAGGAGGGGAAGCGGGTGATCACCTTCCAGCGGCTGGCCTGGCCGGTGGCGACAGCCCATTGCCGCGCCAGCTTGATGCAGGATTCCGTCGCTTCCGAACCGCCGGAGACGAAGAAGATGCGGTCCATGCCTTCGGGCAGTTTTCCGGCCAGTTCGCGCGCGAGTTCTTCGGCCGGCTCGTTCTCGAAATGCAGGCGGTAGGCGAAGGTGGCGCGGTCCATCTGGCGCTTCATGGCATCAAGCACGTTGCGGTTGGAATGGCCGATATTGGCGACCATCGGGCCGCTCGAGCCATCGATGAAGCGGCGGCCGTCCTGCGTCCACATGTAGATGCCTTCGGCGCGGTCGATCAGTGGCCGGCGCAAGCTTGAGAGGTAGAACAGATGCGATTCTCGCCGGGTCTCGATGTCTTGAGCGGCGGTCTGGGTCTTCGACATGTCAGGACTTTCCAAGGTAGCGATCAAGGACATTCTGGGTGACGCGTTCGACCATCGGGTCTTGTCTTAGCAGGCCGGCCACCCATTCGCAGCTTCCGGTGTGGAACACCTCGCCCTTGCCGCGCGGGAAATTGACGATCATGCCGTTGCCGCGTTTGACTTTTTCGAGGTTGGCGTCGGTCGCCTCGCCAAAGAGGGTTTCGGCGGTGAAGCGGCCATCCTCGTCGGTGAGGAACTGGTCCTCGATCGGGATATCGGCGCTTTCCTCGACCTGGGATGCCATGCCGACGGCGAGAACCTGCAAGCCATCCGGCGCGCCGCTGTCTGATGTGGGGTAGGGCAGGCCGCCGCGTATCTCGAAGTCGAGCCCGTCGACCTCATAGCCATAGACATGGCTGTCTGCGCCGAGCAGGTCGCCATAATAGATGCCGGTGCCGGCAAAGGCCCAGTGTTCCGGCCGGTAGACCGGAAAACCGCGCACGCCGCGTGGCGCACAGCCGCCCCAGCCGGCATAGACGCCGCGCGTCGCGTTGAGCCCGAAGGTCGCTGAACCCGGCCGGCCGATTTCCGGAGCCTCCCAGGAGTTGGTGGCGCGGGTGACGTCGCCGCCTTGGCGATAGGCGGGATCCTCCTTGCGCGCGCGATATTTGTAGCAGACCTGCCGCCGACCATCGTCCTCCAGCCGCGTCTGCCACATGAAATTGCCGGCAAAGCGAGCCGCATGGCCGCCGCGCTCGACATAAGTGTCGACCGCGTCACGCATTTCCCAGGTCCAGTACTCGTCATGGCCGACAAAGACGGCGCAGTCATAGCCGTCGAGAATGTCGGGCGAGAAATGCAAATCGTGCTGGCTGGCGAGATCGACTTCGTAGCCGGCCCGCTCGGCGAAGCGGAAGAAGTGGCTGTCGTAGCTTGCCCAGCCCGACGAGGCATATTTCTTCGAATGGCCGGTGGCCAGCGCCCATTCCATATGGGGATAGCGCGGCACCGTCTTCGGTGGCACCGCGACTTCCAGCGGCACGCGCGGCGCGTCTTTTGGCAGCATGACGAAGCCACGGCACCAGGGCCGCTGCGTCGACACGATCGGCGAATACTGGTTGCGGTCCGGCCCGGTAATGCCCTGATAGTGGTTGGAGCCGCCCCAGGTGTTGTAGGCAAGCCAGGTGCCCGTCGCCGCCACCTGCAGCACACGGCCAGGCTTCTTGCCGGGCTGCGGGCTGACGATGAAAAGATGCTGGCTGTGGATCGGTTTGCCGCCATGGCCAGCGGCAGTCAGCGTTATCCGATAGGCGCCGGACGGCCAGTCGTTCTCGACACGGAATTCGAAGGCGGCTTCCCAGCCGCAACCCTCTGCGGAACATTGGTCTGAAGTGTCCTGCCAACGCGCCGCGATGCCCGATTTCTCGAACACCTTTGTCTCGCTGCCACCGTCGCGGATGATCGCCATGCTGAAGGACGGAGCCGTCGAACTGACATACAGCGTCACCGTCTCACCGGCGCGGTAGGAAAAGCGGTCGCTGTAGCACCAGATCTCGCCGCGCTCGCCATCCATGCCTGGCCATTCGTAATAGTGGCCGCGCACCGCGTGGCGGCGCTGCTCTGGCGTCAGTCCGAAATCGGGAAACTCGGTGGGTAATCTGGTCATCATCGTGCTCAGGCGGAAAGATATTTCTTGAGGAAGCTGCGGGTGCGCTCCTTCTGCGGCGCGCGAAAAATGTCGGCCGGCGGTCCCTCCTCGACGACCACCCCGCCGTCCATGAACAGCACCCGGTCGGCTACCTCGCCGGCAAAGCGCATCTCATGCGTTACGATGAGCATGGTCATGTGTTCGGCGGCAAGCTGTTTCATCACCGCGTTGACCTCGTCGACCAGTTCCGGATCAAGCGCCGAGGTGGCCTCGTCGAACAGCATCACCTTGGGCTGCATCGCCAGCGCACGCGCAATCGCCACGCGCTGCTTCTGGCCACCCGAAAGCCTGGAGGGATAGGCGTCGATCTTGTCGGCAAGCCCGACCTTGGACAAGAGGCCATGCGCCAAGGTCCGGGCGTCGGCTTTCGCGATGCCCTTCAGGATCACCGGCCCCATGGTGATGTTCTCGATCACGGTCAGGTGCGGAAACAGGTTGAAGTGCTGGAACACCATGCCCATCTGCTGGCGCACCTTGTTGATATGTCGCTCGAAGGCCTGGCCGTACAGCTTCTGGTTGACCTGAAGACCGTCCAGCCAGACTTCGCCGCCATTCAACGTCTCAAGATGGTTGATCGAGCGCAGCAGCGTGCTCTTGCCGGAGCCGCTCGGCCCGATGATCGCGACGATCTGCCCACGCTCGACCGACAAATCTATGCCTTTCAGCACCTCGACGGCGCCGAAGGATTTGCGCGCGCCACGGACCTCGACCATTGGCCGCTGCGTGCTCATCGGGAAACCTCCACATGTCGTTCAAACCGATGCAAGGCCGCTTCGAGCACGAGGTTCAAGATGTAATAGAGCGCGGCGGCGGTGATGTAGAACTCGAACGGGCGGAACGTTTCGCTGATCGCCAACTGGGCCGAGTGGACCAGTTCCGCGATGCCGATGACGGAGACGATCGAGGACTCCTTCAAGAGCGCTATCAGATTACTGCCGATCGGCGGTGCCGTGTTGCGGACGGCTTGCGGTATCGCGACGTAGCGCAGCGTCTGCCATTTGCCGAAGCCGATGCTGCGCGCGCCCTCCGTCTGGCCGACATCGACCGCGACGATGCCGGCACGGATGACGTCGGCATTATAGACGGCAAAATGCAGGCCAAGCCCGACGATGCCGGCGGCCAGCGCCGGGATGTCGATGCCGATCTGCACCAGGCCGAAATAGATCAGAAAGAGCTGCAGCAGCAGCGGCGTGCCCATGAACAGCCACATGAAGGCACGCACGGGATAGGCGAGGATCGCCGGCGCATAGAGCACGATGACGGCAAACAGGATGCCGAAGACAAAGCTCAATGCCCCTGCCGAGACGGTTAGCACAGCGGTCCACCAGGCGCCCGTCAACAGCAGGTTCCAGTAGGGTAGGACGACGGTGAAATCGAGACCTTGCATCGTGCTCTCCCGTCAGACGATGGCGAAACGCTTGTCGAGCAGGTCGACGACCCGGGCAACGGCGTAGACCATGATCATGTAGAGTAAGGCCGCGACGCCGAAGATCTCGAACGGTTTGTAGGTGGAGCCGATAAAGCGCTGGGCGGTGTAGGTCAGCTCCACCACCGAAATGGTGGATACCAGTGCCGAACCCTTCAAGAGCGCGACCGTGTTGACGCCGAGCGGCCTAATCATCAGCCTGGCCGCCTGCGGCAGCACGACCTTGCGCACAGTCTGAAAACGGCTGAAACCGATCGTGCGGGCAGCCTCCGCCTGGCCCCGGTCGACCGCCACCAGCGCGCCACGGATCGATTCCGCCATATAGGCGCCGATGTTGAGGCCAAGGCCGATTACGCCAGCCGCGAACGGATCCAGATTGATGCCGATCTGTGGGCCGCCGAAATAGAGCACGAAGAGCTGGATCAGGCAGGGCGTGCCGCGAAACAGGCTGACATAGACCGTGCCGAGTGCGCGCAGGATCGCGGACCTCGACATCCTGCCGGCCGCGGCCAATGCTGCCGCAACCAGCCCCAAAAGCAGGGCCAGCGCTGTCAGTTCCAGCGTCACCAGCGCGGCCTCCACGAAGAAGGGGAAGACGCGCAGCATCAAGGAGAAATCCATTGATCAGCCCAGCAGAAATGGCGCGTGGCCTCAGGCGAATTTGCGTCGCCTGAGCCCCGGGGAAATTAGCGGATGTCGCTGCCGACCCACTGCTTGGAGATCTTCTCGTAGGTGCCGTCGGCCATCATGCCGTCCAGTGCCTTCTGCATGGCGGCCTTGAGCTCCGGATTGTCCTTGCGGATGGCGATGCCGATGGCGACGCTGCCGCCTTCAATATCAGGCGTGTCGAGCTTGCGGACCTTCTCGCCGGTTTCCTTGACGGCGACCATGACCGGAATGTTGTCGACGACGATGGCGTCGACACGGCCGGCTTTCAGCTCCAACAGCAATTCCGGCAGGCCCTTGTAAGTGCGGATGTCCCAGCCGCCCTGTTCACGCGCCCATTTCTCGTGCGTCTCGCCGAGCGTCACGCCAAGGGTCTTGCCCTTGAGGTCGGCCAGGCTTTGCACCTTGGAATCCTGGTTCACGAAAACCGCGCGGCCGGCGTGGTAATAGGGGCCGACGAAATCGACCATCTTCTCGCGCTCCGGCGTGATCGTCATCGAGCCGACCACGGTATCGTATTTGTTGGCGAGCAGGCCGGCGATGATGCCGTCCCAGGCCGTTGTGATGATGGTGCCCTTGACGCCGATGCGCTCGGCAATGGCCTTGCCGATATCGGCGTCGAAGCCGACGACCTCGTTCTGGTCGTTGACGAAGTTGAAGGGCGGATACTGCCCGCTCATGGAAATTTTCAGTTCACCCGCCGCCTTGATCTTTTCGAGATCGTCGGCCCTGGCTGAAACGCTCGTGAAGGTCGATGCAAGCAGCAGCGCCGCAACCGCAATGCCCGAAAATACTTTGTTCATCTGAATTCCTCTGGATGGAGCGTGAAGGCTTGTTCTTGTGAGGCGTTGGGGGAGGCGTTGGGGCGCTCTCCTGACATCAAGGATTGCCTTTGCGCCAGCATTGCGCAAATAGATAATGGAAATAGGGAGCATAGATTTCAGGAATGGCTTTGCCGCGCCCCGAGCGTCTGGTCTGGGACCTCGATTGGAACCTTCTGCGGACGTTTGTCGTCATCGCCGAAGTGAAGAGCATCACCCGTGCCGCCGAGCGCCTTAACCTCAAGCAGCCCAGCGTCAGCAACGCCTTGCGGCGCCTGGAGGACCGGGTTGGCCGGCGGCTCGTGGAGCGTGACGCAACACGCTTCGAGCTCACCGAAGTCGGGCGGCTTATCTATGAGCAGAGCGTCGAGGTGTTCGGCTCGATATCGCAGCTGCCGCTCTTGATGCGGGGGATCAGCGACGACGTTACGGGCCACGTCATGATCGCCACCGCAAGCCATGTCGTCTCGCCACTGTTCGACCGCGCGCTGGCGGAGTTTCATCGCAATTACCCGCGCGCCAGCATCACTATTTCGGTTTCGGCAAGCACCGAAGTCGCCAAGCAGGTGCGGGAACGCCGTGCCTCCTTCGGCATCTGCCTCGTCAGCCAGCGCGACCCGGCGCTGGATTATGCGATGGTCTATCGCGAGTTCTTCGGCTTCTTCTGCGGCCCGCAGCACAGGCTCTACGGAAAAGCCGGACTGACGCTTGCCGATCTGCGGGGCGAGCCCTCGGTCTCCTTCCAGACCGACCATATTTCGGATGCGTTACGGCCGGTTGCCCTGTTGCGTAGCGAAGCCCGGCTGAACGCAGATGTCGTCGGCGTGTCCTCCAGCCTGGAAGAGGTGCGGCGCATGATCGTCGCCGGGCTCGGTATCGGGCCGCTGCCGCTGCATGTGGCGCAACGCGACGTGGCCGATGGCATGCTGTGGCGGCTGCCGCCCTACGACGCGCCGCCGGCTATCGACATCTTCCTGCTTACCAACCCCGACAAGGCGATGAATCGGGCCGAGAAGGCGCTGCTGGCGGGGCTGCAGGCACTGATCGCCGAGACGCCGTTTGAGGAGCGCATCTACAACGGTTGAACGCCGGAAGCCGACCTAGTCGACGAGGTAGGCTGCCGCACGGTAGCGCATTGGCTCATCCAGCGCCACGGAGGCACGCGCGACAAGGTCGAAGCGCACGCTGGTGGTCCGGCTCGATGCATGGACGATGCTGTCGAGCGATCCCGACATCACCTGTTCGAAGGTGACGGAGGTGCGGCCGATCTTCACCACATGCGAGCGGATGGTGATCAGCGAGCCGGCCCTCGTTTCATGGCGATAGTCAATCTCGGTGCGCACATCGGCCCATCCGGTTGCCGCAGCCTGGTTGCCATCCTGTCCGGCGATATGGCCAAGAAGCTGGAAACTGGCATCGTCGAACATCGCCGCGTAATGGCGCACATTCATGTGTCCCATCACATCGCACATCCAGGGATGCGCGACACCGACAAAGGTGACGAGAGATTTGCTCATGGGAAGTTCCGCCTTCGTTGAAGATCGCGAGACGCCATATCGAAATGCGCGAGGACAGGCAAACCGGCTACGCCTGCCTGGTATTCGTTAGCCGCGCCCTTGGCCGCCTTCAGCAAACCTACTATCTCAGGGAAGGCGGCGTTTCCGCCATGGGGATAGGCATGCTCAGGGTCCAGAAGGTCAAGCTCGACGATATCTACGTTCCGACGGCGCGCAAGAAGACATTGCACCCCGAGACTGTGCGGAGCCTCGCCGAGGACATACTGGAGAATGGCATGAAGACGCCAATCCAGGTTCGCCACGACGGCAAGCGCCATATCCTGGTGGAAGGCCTGCATCGGCTCGAGGCGGCAAAATGGCTCGGCGAGACCGAGATCGACGCCTATCTGGTGCAAGCCAAGCGCCACTGACGCGAGTTCGGTTCGCCGTTCTCCCAGCACGTAATCTCCAGAGTTTTTTCGCTGGCCATGTCGGGTTGTGTTCTGTGGGCTCGTCCTTGGGACGGAAGCCAGATCAAACCCGAGGAGACCACCGTGACCACCAAGCTCGATATCGCCCCCGCCAATGACCGCGAACTGGTTGTCGCCCGCATCATCGATGCGCCGCGCGAGAACGTCTATCGCTGCTGGACCGACCCGAAACTGGTGACCCAGTGGTTCGCGCCAAAGCCGTGGACGACGCCGCGCGCCGAAATGGATGTGCGCACCGGCGGCTCGAGCCTTGTCGTCATGGCCGGTCCCGACGGCAATGAGTTTCCCAACCCCGGCGTTTTCCTGGAAGTCATTCCCGGCAAGAAGATCGTCTTCACCGATGCCTACACACAGGCATGGGAGCCATCGGAGAAGCCGTTCATGACCGGCGTGCTGACCTTCGAGGACGAAGGCGAGGGCAAGACCCGCTACATAGCGCGCGTCCGCCACTGGAGCGTCGCCGACCGCGAACAGCATGAGGCAATGGGTTTTCACGTCGGTTGGGGCCAGTGCACCGACCAGCTCGAAGACCTCGCCAAGACGCTTTGAATTCGGACCGCCCTGACGACGACCGCGCCCGGCTTAGCAAGCCCTGGCGCGGCGTGGCAGGCGCAAATGCTTGATGCCGCTCATCTCGACGAAATTCGTCGCCGACTCCCAGAGATAGTCGCCATAGAAAAACGGCTCGAAGGGCTCGGCGCTGCTCAGTGGCAGCGGCGCGATCTCAGCGTCGACACGCGGTTCGTAGAAAAACGGGATCGAAAACCGCGCCGTCTTCGGCGCAATCACGCGGTGCCGCGTCGCCCGCACACGTCCGCCGGTCCAGCGCTCCAGCAACTGGCCGAAATTGACCGCCAGCGTGCCGTTGGCCGGCTGCACGTCGATCCATTCGCCGGCGAGGTTTTTTGCCTGCAAGCCTTCGACGCCGTCCTGCGCCAGCAAGGTGACAAAACCGGAATCGGCATGTTCGCGGCCGATGATGGTGCGCATCTCCCCCTTGTGGACCACCGAGAATTCCGGCCCGCTGATGTCGATGCCCGCATTGGCGTCGCGCAAGGGGTAGCGGATCAGGCGCAGCGTCGAGATGCCATGCTCGAAATAGGGGTCGAAGATCGTTTCAGGCAGGCCAAGCCCACGCGCGATCGACCGCATCAGCGCGTTGCCGACCGTCTCCATCGCACGGTAGTAATCGGCTGCTGCCGCGCGCCAGCCGGGCAGGGTACCTTCGGCCGGCAAGGGCGTCGGCTCGCACAGCGGATCGTCTGAGGCCGAGACGCGCGCCGTGTCAGTGAGATCCGGCCCCATGTCGATGCCTTCCTTGTAGGAGACGGCTGTCGGCTGCAGCGGGAACCAGCCGCGATAGACGTTCTTTTTGCTGCGGTCGAAATTCCAGCGCAGCAATTTCTGCTTCTCGGCGTCGGGTAGGGCGAAGATGCGCAGCAATTGCGCTCTGCCGTCCGGTGTCAGCCAGGCGTCGCCTGGAAAATCGCGGACCGCCATGAAACCGATCCCCGAGGCAGCAGCCATGATCCTGGCATCGGTGCGGTCGCGGGTGGGCGAGGGCGGTCCGAACAGATCCGCAATGCCGATGGTCTCGATGCCTTGGGTCATGGCTTAAGTCCTGCGTCCATCACGGTAATCGATGGCGTTGTATCAAAGCTTTTCAATTGACCCAATCGGTCCCACCATTACCTTGGCCACACATTCTCCTCATCAGGGATCACGGTAATGACCAAACATCAGGGCGGGTGCCTGTGCGGAGCGGTTCGCTATCGCACCGACGCAGCGCCCATCAACGAACGCGTCTGCCATTGCCGGCTCTGCCAGAAGGCGATCGGCGCCGCCTTCAATGCGCGCGTGCTGTTTCGCATCGATGATGTGACCATCGAGGGGCCGCTGGCGACCGTGAACACCTCGCCCGATCTCAAGCGCGGTTTTTGCCCGAGCTGCGGCACGACGATGTTCTCGCGCCGCGATTCCGCCGGCATCATCGGCATCACCACCGGCTCGCTTGACGATCCCTCGGGCTTCAAGCCGCAGATGCATATTTTCACCGCCTCGAAACAGCCCTGGGTGGTGCTCGATGATGGCCTGCCGCAACATGCAGGCGCTCCGCCGCCAGGCTGAAGTGTCTTCCTTCTCCCCAGGGACTCAGGCGGAAACGGAAGCGCGCGACCATGACCAAAATTTAATCCAAATCATCACGCGATAGCCGGCAAAACGTCATTGGCGGGCCATCTTTGTCTTCCTATCTATGCAGCGCGGGCCGGCATTCGAGGAGACGACGGATGAACGACAGCATCAGCACCCTGGACGAGCTTTTGAGCGATCCGATGGTCCTGCTTGTCATGGAGCGCGACCGTGTGCGCCCGGAACAGGTGCGCATGCTGCTCGAACGGGTTCGTAGCCGGGTGATCGATGACGCACCCGCCGATCAGCCGGTTGTTCCGCCGGCCCATATGGTGGTCAAAAGCTGTTTCCAGCAATGGCTGCGCAACTAGGCGCGGTCAGTTTGAGCTGGCCGGCAGATAGCTGTAATGGCTGCGGAAATAGGCGATTCTGAAGCCCAGGCGTGCATAGTTGCGATAGGCCGGTCCGTCGCGCTCCTCATGTGGCGCCTCGATGTCGGCGACGAACAGTTTCGCGCCGGCCGCAATACCGTCGCGCACCAGCGCTTCTCCAAGCATGGCATCCAGATCGAAGCTCGGCGCCATGATGCCGGGCACCGGCGCTTCGATGCCGCTCCAGGCCGCGCCGTCGGCGCCGATGAACAGCGAGCGCACCGCCGCCACTGCGCCATCCTGCCTGGCCATGTAGTGATGCCAGCCCGGCCGGCCGACCACAGCCAGCAGCCAGGGCGAAGTGGGCAGCCGGTAGCTTCTGTCGATGAAGCCGGCCCACTCGCTTGCCGTTGCCGTCGTCACGCGTTCGACGGAAATTCCGTCACTCGGAAAGAGCGGCGCGGATGGCAACGGTTCCGCCTCGCGATAGATCCGCTCCCAGCCGCCTTGGCGCTGCAGGCCGCGCGCCTCGAGCCAGCATCTGAGGTGTGATGGTTCGGTGTGTGGATTGACATAGAACCAGGGCCGCGAAATGCCGGCGGCGCGGTAATGCGCCAACAGCGCGTCGAGCTGGCCTTCCGAGGCCGGGCTGTCGACGCCGAAATTCTTCACGCAGTTGAAATGGACGAACGGGATCGTCGTGCAGGTGGTCCAGGCGAGGTCGCCTTCCCTCGCGATCGAAAGCCCTTGCCTTGCGGCGAAATCGGCCGGCGCGGCGGCATAGAGGTCGAGCCAGGCGTTCAGCTCGGCGCGCTCGATAATACGGCTGAGGTCGCGCGAGACACCCTCGATCGCGATGCCAGGCGGGTGCGGTTCGGTTTGGGGCTGCAACTCTGACAGGGCGGTCAGCATGGCTCTCCTCCGTCATTTATCTTACAGTGTAAGATTAGCGAAGGATAATATGAATGCGCGGCTTGTCAAGCGGCGCATTACAAATCCGTAAATAGGATTCCGGGGACCGCCAGACTATTGCTCGGCGGGGATCGCCGCTCATGGTTGTTCGACAGAAAGGCTCGATATGGCTGACATCTGCACTCAAGGCATAGACACCGGCTTTGTTGGCCTGGGATATGCCAAGGTCGCCTTTCTCGGCCTGGTGCAAGGCATCACCGAATTGCTGCCGATTTCCTCGACCGCCCATATGCGCATCGTGCCGGCGGTACTCGGCTGGCAGGATCCGGGATCTGCCTTCTCCGCCGCGATGCAGCTTGCCGCGCTTGCCGCCGTCATCAGCTATTTCTGGGGCGATGTCAGGGATCTCCTGTTCGGTTCGCTCGACGCCCTCACGCGGCGCGATTTCACCGACCGGCATTTCCAGCTGGCTTCCTGGATCGTTCTGGCGACGATCCCGATCGTCATTGCCGGCGTCGCGCTATCGGGCGTGCTCAACGCCTGCAATTCGCCGCTGCGCAGCCTGAGCGTGATCGGCTGGTCCTGCATCGCCATGGCGATCCTGTTGGCGCTGGCCGAGATTTTCGCCCGCCACAAGCGCACCATCGCGGAAGCGTCGCTGGCCGATGCGCTGCTTGTCGGCATCGCCCAGATCGGCGCGCTGATCCCCGGCGTCTCGCGCTCGGGCTCGACCTTGACGGCCGCACTTGGGCTCGGCTTCAAACGCGCAGAGGCGGCGCGCTTCTCGTTCCTGCTCGGGCTGCCGGCGATCGCACTAGCCGGTCTCAAGGAACTGTGGGAACTGCACAAGGTTCATCTCGACGCTCATGGCTGGTCGGTTCTGGCCGTCGGGCTGGTCGTTGCCTCGATCTCCGCCTTCTTCGCCATCTGGGGCCTGATGCGCGTGCTGGAACGTTTCTCGGCCTGGCCTTTCGTGATCTATCGCGGCCTGCTTGGTGTCATCCTGTTGCTGAGCGTGGCGATGGGATGGCTGGCTTGACAGGCCAGTGTTGCGCGCCGGCACCACTTGGATGCATGAGTCGATCCCCCGGAGATGTGATCGGCCGCATTCATTGACTTCGGAAGATAACAGCCCTTAACATTCTGTTAACAAAACAGATTGGTGGGGCCGAATGGCATCCTCGATGGGTTGGCGCCGCAAGGCGAAGAGGCTGGGGCTGGCGTTTGCGCTGTCCGCTTTCTGTGCGGCGGGTTCCGCTTACGCCGCACCCGTTTCCATGGTTGTCGGCGGCTCGACCTCCCAGCCGATCGGCCACTATGATTTTTGCAAGATCCATGTCGCCGAATGCTCGATCCGCTCGCCCAACAGCGAACCGGAACATATGACCAGCAAGCTGCTGCACGATATCTCGGCGGTAAATCTCTCGGTCAACACGCGCGTCAAGCCGATGAGCGACATGGACAATTACGGCAAGGACGAGTGGTGGGCCTATCCCGACAACGGGTTCGGCGACTGCGAGGACTACGCCCTGGAAAAGCGGCGTGAGCTCAACAGCCTGGGCATCGCCGTAGCCAATCTTTTGATGACGGTGGTTCGTAAGCCGGATGGCGAAGGTCACGCCGTGCTGACGGTACGTACCGACAAGGGCGACTTCATACTCGACAATCTGACCGACAAGGTCCGCCTCTGGAACCAGACCAGCTATCGCTATCTGAAACGGCAGGCGAGCGACAACACCGGGCACTGGGTTTCCATCCTTGGTGGCGACGAACAGCTGGTCAGCTCAGTCAAATAGTCTCGTCGCCCGGCGGCGCCGGCTGCATATCCTGATCCATGCCCCCGAACCGGTCTTCATAGTGCCGGTCGACGGTGCTATCCACGGCCGCTCGTTGGAACTGGTAATCGGATAGATGCATGGATTTTCTGACGCTTCTCAACGCGGCGCCCCTGCTGATGGGCTTGGTCAAGGCCGCGCTGCCGCAGGCGGTCGCCACCACGATGGCATTCGGCCAATGGTTTGTGTCGCTGCCGCCGTGCCGTGACTTTGCCTTCGAGGCGAGCAGCTATCTGGTCTGCGAGGTCGATCCGAAACTCTATTCGATCGAGCTGTTCTGGAAGGATCCGGCCGGCAAGCCGTTTCAGTCGCTGCACAATCTCGACAACGCCCAGCGCGCCGCCGGCCGCACCATGCTGTTTGCCATCAATGCCGGCATGTATCATCCCGACCTCAGGCCGGTCGGCCTCTATGTCGAGCGTGGCCAGGAGATGGCTGGTGTGAAGACCGGATCGGGAAGCGGCAATTTTTCGCTGCAGCCGAACGGCATCTTCTACATCAGCCAAGGCAAGGCTGCGGTTCGCGCGACCAGGGACTTTGTCAGGAAGCGCCCATCCACCGACTATGCCACGCAATCCGGGCCGATGCTGGTGATCGACGGCCAGCTTCATCCTAAATTCCAGTCCGACGGCACGTCGCGCAAGTCCCGCGACGGGGTCGGGGTGCGCAAGGATGGTGTCGCGGTCTTTGCCATTTCGAACGGCACGGTGAATTTCCATGCATTCGCCCGGCTGTTCCGCGACGCGCTCGGGTGCGACAATGCGCTGTTTCTCGACGGCACGATATCGAGCCTGTTCGCGCCCGCGATCGGCCGCAACGATGATTACTGGAATCTGGGACCGATGATCGGCGTGTTCAGGAAGAGGGGCTAGGCTCTCGCTTGGCTCGAAGCTTGAGCGCGATCACCGCTATGATGACCAAGGCGACCACGGCGATCGCCGCCAACCCGGACAGGCTGGTCACATCGAGCTCGGGGATGCTGCCGGCGCCCTTGGCCACCAGCCATCCCGGCGACAGCACGACCGGAGCCCAGATGATCGCCGACAGGATGTTGGCGATCTGGAAGCGGCGCCGGTGCATGCCCATCATGCCCGCGACCAGCGGCACGGTGGCGCGGACGGGGCCGAAGAAGCGGCCGACGAAAACCGCCCAAAAACCGTAACGGTGGAAGAACAGCCGTGCCCTGGCGACCTCGCGGCGGTGACGGTTGAGCGGCCATTTATGCACGACACCGCGCCCGAGCCATTTGCCGAGGAAATAGGAGATGGTATCGCCGAGCGCCGCCCCGATCATCGCAGCCAGAAGAACGGGCAGCGGCTGGACGATGCCGGCTCCCACCAGCCCGCCGACGATGATGAGCACCGTCGTGCCGGGCAAGAGGATGCCGACGAGCACCAGCGACTCGCCAAAGGCCAGCAGCCCGACCACGAGGCCGGCCCACGCCTGATGGTTCTCGATGAAACAAACGCTCTGGTCGATGAACGACTGCACGCAGGCTCCCTGTTAAAAGCGTTTCTCAGCTACCGCTGTCGAGCAGGCTTCTGAGTTCGTCGAGCTTGTCGTTGACGAGCCAGCCGTAATAATTCTCGACCGGCAGTTTGCGGCCCTTGCCGCCGGCAACCGCCGCGCGCAAATCGGCCGCCCGCTGCCGGGGCTGGCCGACATTGTAGAGCGTCGCCGTGATCCCCGGATTGCCTGAGATGTCGAAGCCCTGTTCCTTGTAGGCGTTGATGGCGTCGCGCACGATCGCGGCGATGTAAACGATGCTGCGGTCCGGATCCATGACATCGCGATAGATCGCCTGCGGATGATCCGGCGTGAGCTTATCGTAGCCACTCACCCTGTTGACCAGATCGGTCACTTCGAGCGCGGTTAGCGGGCTGATCTGGCCGAGGCCGAATGTCTGGCCGGCGAAGAAGGGCTGGAAGAATGCCTGCTGGAAGGTCTGGGCATCATAGGTGACGCCGTCGACCGTCTTGCCGCGGAAATGTTCCACCCACACCCTGTCGCGGCAACTCCACAGGGTGGAACTGTCCTTGGCCTCAGTGCAGGCTGCGAATTCCGGCCGCTGGACAAAGGTCTGCACCGGCACGCCCTTGTAGCGGAAGGCAAAGTCGAGGCCGGAATAGGACAGCGCCTTTACATAGTAGGTCTGGACGGAGCCGACGGCCGTCACATTGTAGGTATGTTCGCCGACCAATGCGCCGACGATGTGGATGGGGTCGATGTCGTAGGCGGCCGCCACCTGCTTGATATGCGCCACCAGCTTCTTCTCGCGCTTCAGCAGCGCGATAATCTTCTCGTATTTTTCCGCGTAGGTGGTCTTGAAGGCGCGGGTTCTGGTCGCCGACGCATCCGGGATCGTCGGTTGCGTCTCAGAGCGATTGCCGGGAGGAACGACGACCAGCCCGCTGGCATGCGCGGTCTCAGCCAGGAGCGCGCCGCCGCAGGCGAGGGCCGCGAGCAGGGGGACCAGGAGAAGCCGCTGCAACGCAATCATCGGGCGCCTTTTGGGAATCGTGGGACATGCCGGCGGCGGCCGCCGCCCCCTCGTCTCAACAGCCACATCATGGCGCTGTCAAGGCTGGGCCGACCGTCGGCGTCGAATGTCTGAAACGGGTCACAGTCATGGTAAAAAACTTGATTCAAACTTTATTGGTAATTTCTCGTTCATAACTAGGCTGGTTGTCCGTGGGCCGTCGCCCTCGGTCTGTTGTGTTTTGAGTACAGGTCCAGATGCGGTTACCAGGCGTCGTCAGTTTCGTGATCGCAGCGCTGTGCCTTGCCGGCTGTTCGTCGACATCGGGCATGGACGCGCTCGACATGCAAAAACCGTCGAACGAGACCACCAGCTCGGTGGTGCGGCCAAGCGCGCCGATCGCATCCGTGCCTGTGGCCAAAGCCAGAGCACGCAAGCTGGCCGAGGCAGCGCCCGTGGACGAACCTGCTCGGCCTTTTGGCCTGGCGGAAGAAGAAACGGCGATGCTCGCAACGCCAGAGCTGCCCGACAGTCCTGAGCTGCCCGACAGTGCCGAGCCGCCGGTCGAAGCAGCTGCACTGGTGTCGCCGTCGAAGCTATTGAGCCGCAATGGGCCGCCCATGTTTGCCGGGTCGATCATGCGTTACGGCTTTCGCGACGCCAAGCCGATCAATTTCGGCCGGTCATCGCCCAGGCATCTCGCCGTCCATGGGGTCGACGTCTCGCGCTGGCAAGGCGACGTCAACTGGGGCAAGCTGCGCGCCCAGGGCGCCAACTTCGCCTACATCAAGGCGACGGACGGCGGCGACCACCTCGATCCGATGTTCATGAAGAACTGGCGCAATGCCGATGCCGCCGGGCTGAAGCGCGGCGCCTATCATTTCTTCTACTGGTGCCGCACCGCCGGCGAGCAGGCCGACTGGTTCATCCGCAACGTGCCCAAGATGGATGGCGCCTTGCCACCGGTGATCGACGTCGAGTGGAATGGCGACTCCTCCTGCCAGCGGCGCCCGTCGCGCGAAAAGGTGCTGGAGAAGATGCAGGTGTTCATGGACAAGCTGGAGCGTCACTATGGTCAGCGTCCGATCATCTACACCGCGCCCGACTTCTATCGCGACAATCTGCAGGGTGCCTTTCTAGATTATCCCTTCTGGCTGCGCGCGGTGGCAAGGCATCCGTCAAAGGTCTATCCCGGCCGCAAATGGCTGTTCTGGCAGTATTCCGGCTCCGGCCTGTCGCATGGCGTGACCGGCCGCATCGACCTCAACGTCTTCCATGGCGACGAGCGGCAATGGCGTGCCTGGGCCGGTGGTGGCGGTCGTCAGGTGATGGCGGACGCGGACTAGAGCAATTCCAGAAAAAGTGTGAACAGTTTTCCCGGGAAAAGCGCAGAGCGCTTTCCCTTGGGAATTGCGTCAAAAAGAATCTAGCCCTTAGCGTCGCCGCCGGCTGATCCTCATTGGAGCTGGCGGCTTCCGCCATTGCGTTCCTCGCATAGCCGCAACCTCGCCCTCAAGCTCATGATCTCGGCAAGCGCCGCGTCGATCATGGTCAGAAGCGTCAGCGTATCGTGCTGGGTTGGATCGGCCCTGACATAGGCAAGCTGGTTCACGATGTCGTTGTCATCGTCGGCTTCATCGCTCATGCCCGTCTCCCGACTTGCTGTCTCGAGGATGTCTCCTCCCTTTTTAAGCCGATCGCTTCGGCCGTCAAATTACCCTTCTGCAATTCGGCGAAGTCAACAATGCTACGCCATTGAGAGGCTAGCGCGTCTTCCGCTTCACGGCTCGTTGATCATCGCCTCGATGTTGTAGCCGTCGGGGTCGAGCACGAAGCAGGCGTAGTAATTCTCCGCATAGTCGGGACGCGGGCCGGGTGCGCCATTGTCTTTGGCACCGGCCTCCAGCGCTGCCCGATAGAACGCATCGACCTCTGCCTTGCTGCTGACGCGGAAAGCGACGTGCACATGGGTGAGCGGCGGTGTCTCGCCGGTTCGCTGGATCTCGAACAGGCAGCCATTGCCGATATCGAAGGCCCAGAACACCTCTTCCTTGCCGAAGGACAGGTGATATCCCAGGGGCGCGAATGCGAGCTCATAGAAGAGCTTGCTCCTCTCCAGGTCACCCACTTCGATGGTTATGTGATCGATCATTTTGTCCTCCGTTGCGACGGCACCTTGTCAGCCTGCGTCTGGCGCGCTTCCTGGTCTCGAATGTCGGCGGTCTGGGCAAGCACCCAATCCCGGAACACCTTGATCTTCGGTACGTTGCGGCGGCTTTCCAGGTGTACCAGCCAATAGCCGTCACCATCGGACCCGACGATGTCGAAAGGCTTTATCAGCTGCCCCTTCGCCAACAGGGCGCTGTAGAGGTTTTGCGTGAGGATGGCAGCAGCCTGATCGGTCAGTGCTGCCATCGCATCATAAGCCTGCCCGCCGAGTGCCGGGCCGGGGATGACACGAGCGGGATCGAAGGGCACGCCGGCCGCTTCGAACCAGATTCTCCACCAGGGATCGTCAGGGCCGCATAGCGGCACCTTGTAGAGGTCTTCGGGATGGCGGATGCCGCCGACGCTCTCGGCCAGTTTTGGGCTGAGCATCGGCGTGTAGTCGGCCTTGAACAGATAGTGGGCGGTCAGGTCAGGCCATTTGCCGGTTCCTGTCCGGATGCCGATATCCATGCCCTCGCGCCCGAAATCGACCAGCCGGGACGATGTATCGACCTTCACGGCGAGGGAGGGATGCATCAGCTGGAATGTTCCAAGCCACACGGCCAGCCAGTTCGATGCAAATGTTGCCATGGTCGTCAGCGAAAGCACGCCGCTTGCGCCACCCTTGGTGGCGACCCAGGCATCCGCCAGGGCCGAGAACGCGCCCGTGGCGTGCGGCGCCAAGTGCTGTCCGGCCTCGGTCAATGCGATCTGTCTTGTTTTTCTTATGAAAAGCGGCGTTCCGGCGCGTTCCTCCAGCACCTTGATCTGATAGCTGGCCGCCGACTGGGTCATGCCGAGCTCTTCGGCCGCCTTGGTAAAACTGCCCAGTCTAGCTGCGGCTTCAAAGACCCGGATGGCCCCTAACGGTGGCAGTTCCCAGCTCATGATGCATCAATCCTCCTGATGCATGGTACGCGAGGTTCGATTGGAAACCAAGGCCGCAAACAGGCATGGTCTTGTCATCAACTCGAACCTGAAAGGACACGGCAATGACCCTCTACAACACGCTTCGTCGTCCGATGCTCGACCTCTTCACCGCGCCGTTCAGGCCCCGCAGGCGCGGCCTGCTCGACCACCGTTCGCTGTCGGATCATTTTCTGCGCGACATCGGCGTGCTCGACGGGCACGTACCTCCCGGCACCAGTCGCTGAAGACGTTTTTGACCCACACGGGATGCAAGGGAGGGAAAGGTGGATGTGTTGTCGCAGGCTCTGGCGAAGAGCCGTCAAACGATCACTGCTTATGAGGACTATGCGGAACGCTACGATGCCATCGTGCGGCATGTCCCCAACGAGAGAGAGCAGGCATCGCTGAAGCGCCTTGTGGCGATTGCCGGCACAGAAGGCCGGATTCTGGAAGTCGGGTCGGGAGCGGGCTACGACGCGGACTTTCTGGAGGACCTGGGCGTCAAGGTTCGCCGCACCGACGCGACGAAACGATTTCTCGAGCTGCAGGCCGCGCGCGGCAAGCATGGCGAGCTTCTCGATCTCCTCACCGATGATCTCGGCGGCCCCTATGACGCCGTCCTGGCGCTCGCCGTCCTGATCCATGTGCCGCGCGACCAGACCGACCAGGTGCTTGCCAGGATAACCGGGTCGCTGCGGCCTGGCGGCGCCTTCCTCGTATCGATGCGCAACGGCGATGGCGAGACATCAGGCAAATATCATACCGTCTACTGGCGCCGGGACGATTTTGTGGCCCGCCTCGAGGCCGCCGGGCTGGTCCTTCTCAGGGACGATTTCAACCTCGGCCGCAATGACGAAGAATGGAACACGTTCCTGGCTGTAAGGCCTGCGTGACGTGCCGACGCCGGCTTGCGTTCGGGCATATTGCCTCCACAATGGCAGGGATGATCTTGTAATGCGTGGTTTTCACCATGCTTACGGCCATCTTCGAGGGGCGAAATGCGAAACAAGCTGACAGGGACGTCTTGGCTCATCTGCGGAGCGTTGGCCTGCCTGTTGACAGCGCTGCCCGCGAAGCTGATGGCCTCGGGTCTGAAGGACCCGACTGCCGACACACTCGACCGCTGCCTGAACGACCCGGCCAATGGCTCTACATCTGGCCAAACCGAATGCGAGGCCGCGGCAACCGGTGACTATGATCACCGCATGAATGCCGCCTATGCGACGCTGATGCACGAATTGCCCCGCGAGGCTGCGCAGCAACTGCGCCTGTCGCAGCGCGCCTGGCTCGCCTTCCGCGACGCCGAGGCGAAGGCGCGCGACGCGCTCTATGAAACAAGGCAAGGCACGATGTACGTGCCCATGCAGGCAGCCGACGCCACCAATGTCATCCGGGATCGCGCGCTCCTGCTGGAGGGGTATGTTCGCGTCATGGCGATCGATGATTAGGCGGCGGCCACTGATGCTTGCCGGGCCGGTCCCCTCCCGACTTTGCGAATAAGCGAGACATTGCCGCCGCGGTGCTGTCTAGTGCCGGTTCCTGCACTCCGGGGGGATCAGGGTGGAACTCAAAATTCTGCTTGTCGGCTTTGTCTGCGTGGTCGCGGGCTGCCTGTCGCTCATCACCATTTTGAAATGGCGAGAGGTGCGGGCGCTCAGCCGCTGGCTGCCGACGCCGGGAAAGATCATCTCGTCGCGCGTCGAGGCGCGTGAGGTCAGAAGCTCGGGCGTCGGCTCGGACAGCAGCGATACCACCGAGATGCGCAATTTTCCGGCGATCACCTTCGAATACAAGGTGGGCGCCAAGAAGTTTCAAAGCTCGCGCTACAGCGTGAAGGAGAATTTGGGGAATTTCGAAGTCGCTGAGACGCTTGCGCAGTTTCCCCGCGGCGCCGAGGTGACCGTCTTCTACAATCCGGCTGATCCGAGCAAGGCCGTGATCGAGCGCACCATGCCGGACGGCGCTTTCAAGTTCATGTTCCAGCTCTCGGCGGGGTTGGTGGTCGGCGCGCTGGTGCTGGTGTTTTCCGTCGGCGGTCTGCTCGAGGCGATCCGGCCGCATCTGCGCAAGCCGCAGAACCTTGGAGCCGCTGCACTGCTGATGTTCATGGGCCTGATGATCCTGCGCATGGGCTTCGCCCAGAGATCGCTCGCCGCGCAAGCGGCAAAATGGCCGGTCGCCGCCGGTCGCATCGAGTCCTCAGGTCTGCAGGCGTTGCGAAATTATAGCGGCTATCGACGCTGGCGCACCGTCTTTAAATCCCGCATCGTCTACAGCTACGGCGTCGCCGGCCAACAATACAGTTCAGACCGTGTCACCTTCGGCGCCACGGTCACGGCCACGTTGCCCGGCCTCGTCAGCGGTCAGGCACGAAGCTATGCCGAGGGCGGCAACGTCGACGTCCACTACGACCCCGCCAACCCCGCCTCGGCCGTGCTCGAATGCCGGGTAAGGGGACTCTGGGTGCTGTGGGTCTGTTCGGCAGGCTTTCTCGGCGCCGCTGCCTGGCTGGTCGGATTGGTCTGAGGACAGGCTTTTGGCTTCCACAACGCTTTCCCGGAGATATCTGGTGATCATCCGCAAACTGACCTTTGTTGTCCTGGGTTTGCTCGGCCCGATGCAGGCGGCGAGCGCCAAGGAATGTCTGCTGAGTCACGCCGCCTACCGCGAGCCGCGCTCGGGCGCGGTTTTGCAATTCCGGCCGATCGACAACGAGCCGGCAGCGCTGACGGCGCAGGTGTTTTCATTGACCGTGCCCAACACCGACAAAAACCTGCCGGCCGACATCACCTGGACCAACGGCAGGAATTCTTTCCCGCTCGGCACCATCCGCCACACCTGTACCGACGACGACCGCGAAGCGGGGCTGCAAGACGGCAGCGGGCTGTGCCGGATATGGGACGGCCAAGTCTACGCCTTGACCGGCGGCGGCGCCGAGCAGTTGAATTCGCGCGAAGCGACACCGGCGCCGAAAGGGCTGCTCCTGCCTGATTTCGGCGTGGCTTTCACCGAATGGGCCGATTTCGCCAACGCCAATCCGGATGGCTCGGCCTGGGATGCCTTCACCTTGACAGGATGCAGCGATGACTAGCGCCATGAGATCGATCACCTGCGCCTGCGCCCTTTTTGCATCCGCGACGATATCCGCTGTGGCCGACGAACCGGCGCCCTCGCGCCCGCCGATCGACAAATGCGTCTGGGAAAAACTGTCCGACAAGACGATCGGCCTTGCCGCCTGGGCGCAGCGCTGCGATTTCGGCTTCCGCCAGATCCATTTCGAATTCACCGGCAACGCACTCGCCATCAAATACAGCGATGGCGGTGACGCCGATCCTCTGGTCGAGGTGTTCGACGTCAAACCAGGCGAAACCGCCGAGGCTGCCTTGCTGCGCCTGTTCCTGGAAAAGACAGACAAGGCCGTCAGTGCCCGCTGCGCGCTGGCGCCTTACACCGAGGGTACCGTGCCCGCCGGCGTCAAGCGCTACACATTCAGCCCCGACGCCGCCTACGCGAAAGAGCTGAAAGCGCTCGCCAACCCCGATGAGGTTCCCGAACCACCTTGCGGCGACTGGGGCGAAATGCCTGACGGCATCCAGTACTTCGAGGTGCCGGCGGGTGAGGGACGGAAGGTGCTGTTCGTTCGTGTCGGGCAGGACGAACCGTTGTTTGATGAGCAGACGCTGCGGGTGTTGCCGGCGGGGTAAGTGCCAAGATCAGGTTCTGATCTATTCTAAATCGAATGGATCGTGGAGCCTGTCCTCTATGCCTCTTGAAAACTCTATCGGTGAAATGGGTAGTCCCAAGTATTTGAAAAAGCAGATGGCTGCCCGATTTTGTAGCCAATACGATGCACGAAACCGTCTCCAATGATAGAGCGATCTAAGTCGGGAATAGGTCCCCTATTGGAGTATTTTGAGACCAAGACTTCAATGTTTCCTTGGCGATTAAATACATAGCGGTCAGCAAATAGAGCTATGACCTCATTAACGCGGGTTATGGTCTTGCTGCTGTACGTGTCCCTATGTGGTGTAGATGTCTTTCTTCGGGAATCAACGCACATTGCGACGCGCGGAGTTATCGGAAAAATCAATTCGAATTCATCTGATTTTTTTACGTCGTAGGGAATGATTTGATCTAAATGTGCGCCTGCTATGAAGTAACAAACCGGATTGTCGCTAGAGATAAAATCAACGTCTGTCTTGTTGTGCAGGAACGTCGGAACTTTTAAGCGATCCATTACAGAAGACATGCCTTGAACAATATTATGCATTGATAGGATAGCAGTATGCGGGTCTATGCCTATTTTGACGATTCCGGAATCCAATATATCTTGCATTCCAACCGAACTCGAAAGATTTCCCGTTGCCTTGCGGTAAGCTGTCAATAAAACGTCTGGCACAGGTTCGGAAATTTGACCGGAAACTTGCACGACAGAATCTCGCAACAATTGCATGACTGCTCTGAGCGCATTCGGCACGCGGCATCGCATAGATAGAAGGAACTCGATAAACTGCGCAATCTCGCCTCTCGAGAGTTCCTTCTTTCCGCAGATGAGTCTGACAGTTTGGTCCCAGCCGCTCTCTATTTTGTCCGAGAAAAGCCGCTCCATGGCATTGTCAAAGCGCCCTTCAGCGTGAACCGGCTGAGAATATAGGTATTTCTCTTTGAAAACTGCCTTTGGGGACGTGGAAAAAACTCTGCAATTGTCCCACGTGTCATAAACGGTGATGTGCCCCTTTTCGTTGGAAAAGTGCTTAGAGTAGGTCTCTGGGATGTAGTGCTGTTGCTTCGGTTCTGGTGCCATTGCGAAAATCAGCTCCCAACACGTTTTCGCGTATTGGGAGCCGAGTCCTAGTGGTGCCGTTGTTGGGGCTTTCCCGGTAATCCCTCAGCTGCACCCGCTCGTGGCGCCGCACGTGTCACACTTCTCACAAGTCCCGTTCCGCACCATGGTGAAGTTCTGGCACTCGGAGCAGGAATTGCCGGTGTAGCCTTGCAGCAGTGACCTGGCACGGCGGTCGGCGGCGAGTTTCTTCGCTTCGGCCGCTTCATTGGCTGCGGCGTCGGTGAACAGTGCCGCCGTGGTGTCGGAAGCAGCCCCCGCCGCTTCCTCGAAGGCGATGTCTTCGGCCAGTTCCTTGGCGCGATCCTCATAGTCGCGCTTGTAGGCGACCGCCTCGTCGCTGGCCGGCTTCAGCGCCAGCACATTGGAGCCGGAGAAGGCGGTCGGCGCCGAGCGGGCAGGGGTGGTGGAGCCGGCAAAGCCTTTCGGCTCGTTGCCGATTGCCCTCGACACCAGCTTCACCGGCGAACCGCGGGTCAGGCCCTTGGAGACGGCGTCGGTCTTGCCTTCGCTGATGCCACGGCCAAGTGCGGTGTTGGAGAAATCCGACTGGTCGACATGGGCGAGGTCGTTGCGGCCGAGATAGGAGATCGCCAGCTCACGGAACACGTAGT
The DNA here is from genome assembly GCF_056402995.1 of Mesorhizobium sp. P3_A8. Classification (NCBI taxonomy): domain Bacteria; kingdom Pseudomonadati; phylum Pseudomonadota; class Alphaproteobacteria; order Hyphomicrobiales; family Phyllobacteriaceae; genus Mesorhizobium; species Mesorhizobium sp. P3_A8. Next base: position 270,419 of record NZ_JBFUGI010000006.1, read on the forward strand.
CGAGGATCGACGTCGCGCTCTTGATGGCGTCGTTGCCGATGACCATGCCGGCCGGCTCGAACTTGGTGAAGGTGAAGGCGTGCACATATTCGTCGAGCGGCACGCCGTACTGCAGGCCGAGCGAAATCGCGATGGCGAAGTTGTTGAGAAGGCCACGCAGCGTGGCACCCTCCTTGTTCATGTCGATGAAGATCTCGCCCAGGCGGCCATCATCATATTCGCCGGTGCGCAGGAAGATGGTGTTGCCACCGATCTTGGCCTTCTGGGTATAACCCTTGCGGCGACCGGGCAGCTTTTCCTGCTCGCGCGACACGCGCTCGATGATGCGCTCGACGATCCGCTCGGTGATCTGTGCTGCACGTGCCGCGGCCGGGGCCGCGATCAGCTGCTCGACCGCATCGTCCTCATCCTCCTCGCCATCGGCGAGCAGCGAGGCATTGAGCGGCTGCGACAGCTTCGAGCCGTCGCGGTAAAGCGCGTTGGCCTTCAGCGCCAGCTTCCACGACAGCATGTAGGCGCCCTTGGCGTCTTCCACCGTCGCATCGTTGGGCATGTTGATGGTCTTGGAGATGGCGCCGGAGATGAAGGGCTGCGCCGCCGCCATCATCTGGATGTGGCTGTTGATCGACAGCGAGCGCTTGCCGATCTTGCCGCACGGGCTGGCGCAGTCGAACACGGCGAGGTGTTCGGCCTTGAGGAAGGGCGCGCCTTCCAAAGTCATCGCACCGCAGACATGGATGTTCGCGGCCTCGATGTCCTTGCGGGAGAAGCCCAGCGCCGGCAGGATCTCGAACGAGAAGTCGTTGAGCTGCTCGTCGGTGAAGCCAAAGGTCTCCTTCACCCAGTCGGCGCCGAGCGTCCACTGGTTGAAGACGAACTTGATGTCGAAGGCCGACTTCAGCGCCGCATTGAGTGCGGTGATCTTGTCGTCGGTGAAGCCTTTTGCCTTGAGCGAGCCGGGGTTGATTGCCGGCGCCTGGTTGAGATTGCCGTGGCCGACCGCATAGGCCTCGATCTCGGCCAGCTGGGCTTCGGAATAGCCGAGCGTACGCAATGCTTCCGGCACGGCGCGGTTGATGATCTTGAAGTAGCCGCCGCCAGCGAGCTTCTTGAACTTCACCAGCGCGAAGTCAGGCTCGATGCCGGTGGTGTCGCAATCCATGACCAGGCCGATCGTGCCGGTCGGCGCGATGACGGTTGCCTGCGCGTTGCGGTAGCCGTGCTCCTCGCCAAGCTCGATGGCGCGGTCCCAGGCGGCTTTCGCATGCTCGACAAGCGCCTCCTGCTTGAGGTCGGAAGCGACCAGCGGCACCGGATTGACGGCCAGCTTCTCATAGCCGTCCTTGTCGCCATAGGCGGCACGGCGATGGTTGCGCATGACGCGCAGCATGTTCTGGGCGTTGCGGTCGTAGTCGGCAAAGGCGCCGAGCTCGGCGGCCATTTCGGCAGACGTGGCATAGGCCATGCCGGTCATGATCGCGGTGAGTGCGGCGCAGATCGCGCGGCCTTCGTCCGAGTCATAGGGAATGCCCGAAGTCATCAGCAGGCCGCCAATATTGGCGTAGCCCAGGCCGAGCGTGCGGTATTCGTAGGACTGCTTGGCGATCTCCTTCGACGGGAACTGCGCCATCATCACCGAGATTTCGAGGACGATGGTCCACAGCCGCACCGTATGCTCGTAGGCAGCGATGTCGATCGTGCCGTCACCATTGCGGTAGGGCAGCAGGTTGATCGAGGCGAGGTTGCAGGCCGTGTCGTCGAGGAACATGTATTCCGAGCACGGGTTGGAGGCCCGGATCGCACCGGCGGAAGCGCAGGTGTGCCAGTCGTTCATCGTCGTGTTGAAGTGCAGGCCCGGATCGGCCGATGCCCAGGCGGCGTAGCCGATCTTTTCCCAGAGATCTCGCGCCTTCAGCGTCTTCAACACCTTGCCGTCCTTGCGGGCGGTCAGGTGCCAGTCGGCGTCCTGCTCGACGGCGCGCAGGAAATTGTCCTTCAGCGACACCGAATTGTTGGAGTTCTGGCCCGAAACCGTCAGATAGGCGTCCGAATCCCAGTCGGTGTCGTAGGTCTTGAACGACATCGAGGTGTAGCCCTGCTTGGCGAACTGGATGACGCGGTAGATGTAGTTCTCCGGCACCGCGTCCTTCTTGGCCGCCTTGATCTCGCGCTTCAGCGCCGTGTTGATAGCCGGATCGAAGCAATCGTCGCCATTGCCTTCGCAATTGACGCAGGCCTTCATGATCAACTCAAGATGCTTCTTGACGATCTTGGAGCCGGTCACCAGCGAGGCGACCTTCTGCTCTTCATTGACCTTCCAGTCGATGAATTCCTCGATATCGGGGTGGTCGGCGTCGACGATGACCWTTTTGGCGGCGCGGCGCGTCGTGCCGCCCGACTTGATGGCGCCCGCCGCGCGGTCGCCGATCTTGAGGAAGCTCATCAGGCCGGACGAACGGCCGCCGCCGGACAGCTTTTCGCCTTCGCCGCGCAGCAGCGAGAAGTTCGAACCGGTGCCGGAGCCGTATTTGAACAGGCGCGCTTCACGCACCCACAGATCCATGATGCCGCCCTCGTTGACGAGGTCGTCCTGCACGCCCTGGATGAAGCAGGCATGCGGCTGCGGGTGCTCGTAGGAAGACTTCGACTTGGTCAGCTTGCCGGTGAAGGGGTCGACATAGAAGTGGCCCTGGCTCGGGCCGTCGATGCCGTAGGCCCAATGCAGGCCGGTGTTGAACCATTGCGGCGAATTCGGTGCGACGCGCTGGGTGGCCAGCATATAGGCAAGCTCATCGCGGAAAGCGCGCGCGTCTTCCTCCGACGTCTTGAAGTAGCCGCCCTTCCAGCCCCAATAGGTCCAGGTGCCGGCCAGCCGGTCGAAGACCTGGCGGGCATCGATCTCGGACCCGTAGCGCTCGGCTTCCGGCAGCTTGGCAAGCTCGGCCTCGTCGGCAATGGAGCGCCACAGGAAGGAGGGGACGTCGTTCTCCTCGACCTTCTTCAGCCGCGCGGGGACACCAGCCTTGCGGAAATATTTCTGCGCCAGGATGTCGGCGGCGACCTGGGAGAACTGCGCCGGCACATCGATGTTGTCCAAGCGGAACACCACCGAGCCATCCGGATTCTTGATCTCGGAAAGGGCCTTGCGGAATTCGATCTCCGCATAAGCTGATTGGCCTGGCTTGGTGAAGCGACGCTCGATGCGCATTGGTCCGGTCCTTTTGTCTATATATAGCGCTTTCGTCAGGGGATTTCTGCCCCCAATGCGAAACGCGCATGTCCGCCGTCTGCCGGCGTTCGAAAACGGCCGGCTCTCCATTTCGCGATCTCCCCCAGCACTTGCTACCTGGGCTCCTTAAGAAGCCTCTGTCACAACGCACCGGAGAACCTCGCGGGTCCCTCAAATCTGATTTTTTCGATTCCCTCACTCGAGGGAAATTCACACTATCTAGCGTCGAACCTACCTGCAAACACTAAATATAGTATTAACAGACAATTTATTCCAGTCCGACAATTCTCCCTTTCGTCGCCCCACCACCCCACAATCCCAACGCTTCCGCCGGCCTCGTAAACAGGCGAAAATGCGGGCAAAAACGCACATAATCCGGGAAAAAGACCGGGCTCAGAACTTTCCGGTCGCACTCTCAACAGGAGCGCATGGCCTATAAAAGGCGACTCGTTTTGCGCCGTCAAGGATTCGTTTGCGTAGCTTTTGTGACCCCAACATCTTGTGTGTCACACATGTGGATAACGGGGATAGAAATGCGCCGCTGCGATTATCGTTTCGGCCGGCGGGTTGCTGTCGTTGACAGTCAGGAGGCACTGGTCGGCGGCGATCGGCCAACCGCAAAGCCTGTCAGGCCGATACACCCGATGTCAGCCGTAGTGCAGCTTCGGCTTCGGCTCGGTGCCGGTGAACTGCACGCCGACCCGATCGTTGCGGCGCCAGCGAACCTCGCAGCGATAGGCGACGCCGTCGAGCGGCACATAGAGAAGGAAACGATCGGGAACCCGCGACTCGAGCGGTATCTTCAACTCGGCGCCGCCCGCATGCTGGTTGCGGACCATAACGCCGATTTCCGAATTTTGAATCCCGGTGATGACGGAACCGCCCTTGAGCACGCGTGGACGGTGCTCGCGCTTGGAGGCGTCGGACTCTTGCTTAAGTGGGTCTACGGAGTTTGCCATCGATCAATCGCCATATTGATCGATTCTTAGCGATGAAAAATTAGCAAACCATTCATGCGGCACATCACATGGTTGTGAATCCGCCGTAGGACACGCGAAAGATGTCGCTCAGGCAAACCTATGCGGGTCGGCGCAGAAATAGGCGATGATCTGGCAAAGGTCGGGTTCATTGACCATACGCACCGCTTCGCTGGAATTGACCCATTTGCGGGTGCGGGAGCGTTTTTCCTTCCAACGCTCGGCGATCTTGTCGACGTGCAGTGGAAACACCAGCACCTCGCAAGGCACTTCTTCGCCCGATGCCAGCACCTTGGCATAGAAGTAACGGCCGGCTTCGAGATGAGAGATGCTTCCGCGCAGTCCGGCTTCCTCGCCGGCCTCACGCGCCGCCGCCTCGCAGAGCGGCTCCCTGGCTTCCGGCCAGCCCTTCGGCAACACCCAGCGACCAGTATCACGGCTGGTGATCAGCATGATCTCGACGCCATTTCCGGTATCGCGCCACGGCAGGGCGGCAACTTGCAGGCGGCACGGCGCGGTGCCGAAGAGTCGCCGGACCCTTTCAGCCAGATGGTTGTGCGTCGTTGGCCTTGTCAACATCGGAGAAGCTAGCCCCAGCCTCCAGAATCGTTTGCCGCCTTACGAATCTTACGGCTAATTGTGACCAATAAAAGTAAAAACTTTGGTCAGGCTGGCCGATTCCCGTCAAGAAGGGTCGATTTGATAGGATATCCTGCCCCGCAGACCCGTCCGCGGAAGCAAATATTGTCATCTGTGGCGGCTTAACTGGAAAAAAGCGGCGTGTTGCGAATCAACCTGCGTGGTCGTCGGCGATCGGCTTCTGATAGGTGAAGCCCATATCCCAGGGGAAATAGATCCAGGTGTCCTGGCTGACCTCGGTGACGAAAGTGTCGACCAGCGGGCGGCCTTTCGGCTTGGCGTAAACGGTGGCGAAATGCGCCTTGGGCATCATTGCGCGCACGATCGCCGCCGTCTTGCCGGTGTCGGTCAGGTCGTCGATGATCAGCACGCCGACGCCGTCGTCGACCAGCAATGCCGGCGTAATCTCCTTCAGTACCTGCATCTGCCCCTGGCTGGTGTAGTCATGATAGGAGGCGACGCAGACCGTCTCGATGACGCGGATGCCGAGCTCGCGCGCAATGATCGCCGCGGGGACCAGTCCGCCGCGGGTGATGCAGACGATCGCTCGCCATTGCCCCTTGTTGGCGCCGGAAAGCCGCCAGGAAAGCGCACGGGCGTCGCGATGGAACTGGTCCCAGGAGACCGGGAAGGCTTTTTCGGGAAGGGACATTTTTCGCGCACTCCGCAGCACGCGAAGACCGCGTGCACAAAAACAGGGGAATGCGCGCGGAATTAAACGGAAACCCCTGGGCTTGGCAAGGGCGACCGGCTGCGATGGCTGTGGACTTATCGCGACAGGAAGGCCGCCACCTGCGTTGTGCGCAGCACCGTGCGTGTCACCCCGCCAAACAGCAATTGGCGCAGCCAGGAGTGGCTGTAGGCGCCAAGCACCAGAAGATCGGCGCCGGTCTCGGCGATCCGGTTCTGGATCATGTCGTCGACCGAGGTGCCGCCCGATTTCTGCACCGAGACGCTGACATTGGCGCCATGGCGCGACAGGGCCGATGCGATTTCGGCGCCGGCGGCCTCCGGGCTTTCGTCGAGCGTGTCGGGCGGATCGATGACCAATATGTCGGTTTTCTCGGCCTCGATGATGAAGGGCAGTGCGTCGAAGGCGGCGCGGGCGGCTTCCTTGCTGCCGTTCCAGGCGAGCAGCACATGTTTGAATGTGGTGACCAGCGGACCCGCATGTGGCACCACCAGCACCGGCCGGCCCGCATCATAGACCAGCGTATCGACATCGGCGCTCGGGTCGCCGCCCGTATCGCGCTGGGCGGCAATGATCAGATCGGCGGCGCGCACGCTCGAAATGCCGGTCAGCGCGCTGTCGCCGGAGAAACTCTCCAGGCTGCGCCATTCGAAGGAGAGGCCGGAATCCTCAATGCTCCGCAGGAAGACAGCCTGCAGCTTGTCGGCCCGCTCCCGATTCAGGTCGGCCGAGACCTGCAGGAACTCGGTATCCGGGAAGCCGGTCGCCGAAGTATAGGGCACCGGAAGCGCCTCGGCATGGATGCCGATCAGATGGCTCTCGAAGCGGCTGGCGAGCGGAATGGCGCAGTCGAGCACGCGCTCGGCGTCCTGCTCGTTCTGCAGAATGGCAACGATGGTCTTGAAGCGCATGGTGGTCCCTCAATCTGGCGAGCTTCGATCTCGCGTGCAAGGAAACGTTGGCGCGCCGTGCTTGGTTCCGGCCTCAGCTCGCCTTGGCGGCGAAACCCGCCACCATCGCCTCGACATCGGCGCGCGCGGCCTCGAGCGCCTCCTGGCTGCGGGCGCGAACGACCAGTTCGGTCCAGAACTTGCCGTCGCCATACTTTGGATAGGAACCGATGATCGTGTCCGGATGCGCCTTCTGGATCTCACCCAATGGCCCGCCGATAAGGCCTTCGCCGAACGGACAGTGCACCGTCGCCGACAGCATCTTCGTGCCGGTCTTCAGCGTCGGCACGACATTGTCGAGCATGGCTTGGAAGATCGATGGCACGCCGGCCATGACGTGGACGTTGCCGATGCGGAAACCAGGCGCCACCGAGACCGGGTTGTCGATGTGGTCGGCGCCGCGCGGCATCCTCGACATGCGCTTGCGCGCGTCGGTGTATTCGATGCCGCGCGCCGCATAGCTTTCGCCCAGCATCGCATAGGCCTTGGCATCGTATTCACAGGGAACGCCGAACGCCTTGGCGATCGAATCGGCGGTGATGTCGTCATGGGTCGGGCCGATGCCGCCGGTGGTGAACACATAGGTGTAGCGCGCGCGCACGGCATTCACCGCAGCAATGATCTCGTCTTCCTCGTCGGGAACGATGCGTACTTCCTTCAGGTCGATACCGACAGCCGTCATGATGTCGGCGAGGTGGCCGATGTTCTTGTCCTTGGTGCGGCCGGACAGAATCTCATCGCCGATGACGAGCATGGCGGCTGTAACGATTTCAGGCATGGAGGGCTCCGGCAGGACGGGTCGCCTGAGATAGCGCGGCGCGTGGCTGTCGGCAATGCCAACCGGGGGGAACAATCCATGCCAGGACGGCCCCGTTTCGATGTGAGGTTGCGGCGTAACCGGATGCAGGTAAGCTCAAACTGGTTCTGGTCCGGGTGAACAATGCTGATATCGATCCTGTCGTGGCTGCTGGCCCTGTTGCTCCTGCTGGCGGCCCTGGGGTTCGCCTGTCTGGTGCTGGCGACGCTGTGGATCGCGGCGAAGGCGCAAAGACTGGTGCCGCCGGTCGGAAAATTCATCGAGATCGACGGCAACCGCATCCACTATGTCGATGTGGGCGAGGGCAGGCCGATCGTCTTCCTGCACGGGCTTGGTGCGCAACTCCATCATTTCAGGCACACGCTGTTCACGCACTTTGGCCCGGGCTACCGGCTGATCGCGCTCGATCGTCCGGGATCGGGCTATTCGGTGCGCGCCAGCGGTGCCACCGGCCGCTTGCCCGAGCAGGCAGCCCTGGTGCGCGGCTTCATTGAAAGACTGGGGCTGGAAAGGCCGCTGGTGGTGGGTCACTCGCTGGGTGGCGCCGTCACGCTGACGCTGGCCGTGGAGCATCCCGAGGCGATTTCGGGCATCGCCTTGCTGGCGCCGTTGACGCATCTGGAAACCAGGGCACGCCAGCGGTTCGACCTGCTCTACATTCCCTCGCGCCTGAAGCGCTGGATCATGGCCTACACCGTGGCGATACCGCTGAGCCTGCGCTATGCGCGGCCGACGATGGAATTCATCTTTGCGCCGCAGGCTTTTCCTGCGGACTACATGGTCGACGGCGGTGGCTGGCTCGGGCTGCGGCCAGCCCATTTCCAAGCGACTTCAGCCGATGTCGTGGCCATTGAACAGGATCTCGGCCGCATCGAGCAACGCTACTGCGAGATTGCCATGCCTGCCGGCATCCTGTTTGGAACCGGCGACCGCGTCATCGACATCCGCATCCATGGCGAGCCGATGCGAGGCAAGATCAAGGGGCTCGATTTCGAACCCGTCGATGGGGTCGGCCATATGCCGCAGTTCGTCGAGCCGAGGCGGGTGATTGATTTCATCGAGCGGATTGCCGCCCGCGCGTTTCCATCACCCCAGCCTCACGACAATTTCAATGAACCAACCGGCTGACTGCCGGGTTTACCCCGTGTCGCACCCAAGGCGACCAAGACACGGAGTAATGCAATGTACAGGAAACTTCTCGCAGCATCGGTTCTGACGATCGGTCTCGCCACATCGGCGATGGCGCAATCGTCGGACGCCGCATATTCCAACCATCACAGCTGGTGGCCGTTCGGCAACGAAGAGTCTTCAGGTGTTGACCAGAACACGACCGGAAGCATCAATGGCGACCGCTCCGGGCTGGACAGCCTCGGCGACACTGGTGCGGCCGGACCTTGCGCTTACAATACGGCCGGTCCGGATGCGAATGCCGGACTGAACACCAACGACCACTATTGCGGTAAGTAGTTCAACCGCTGGGCAGCCGCTGACCGTAGGACGTCGTCTCTCCTGACGTCCGCGGTCGGCGCCCTGCCTGTTCCTGCCGGCAAGTTCTCTTCTTCAGACTTTTCCGGGAAATTGCTCAGTCGGACACTTCGGTCTGCGGCCGGTCGCGGCCATCCGCCAGTTCCTCATGCCATTTGCCATCGGCATCCTCGTACTGGATGCCGTCCGTCGCGCCGGCCACCTGCTGCTCGGCCGAGGCGATCTCGGCGGCGCGCAACGCATCCTGATGGGTGGGAAATGTCTCCGAGAAGGTCGAACCGACCTTGTAGGCCCAGCCGCCGTCATGCTCGACGATCTTGTAAGTCAGCTTCGCCATCAAAACCTCCGGTTGAAAGTCCGCCTGCTCAAYGCAGCCGGTCGTCGGACAGCCTGTCGTCGGGCACCAGCACTTCCGATTCCCTGGCGGCCTCGATCAATGCCCGTCGCGCTTCCGCTGTCGAACGATAACCTTCCAGCACTTTGAGGCAAGTGTCGAGGGCATCACGATGACGCGGACCGCGATTGAGCGGCCACACCGTCATCAGACACTCCGCCGCTTCCTGGGTGCTGCGGATATGGCGATATTTGCCGACATGGCCGAGTTCGACCACGACCGGCGTTTCAAAAGGTTTGTTGTCCATCATGGCCGCAACGCAAAGCAGCCAATTTGGTTGCAAAAGTGGCCGTCAGCCTGCGCCCAAACGTCTCAGAGGCTGTTTGGGAACCTCTGCTCCGGCAGCCATCCAGAGCGATTTTCGAAACGGCCTCAGTAGCCGCAATCGTTGCGCAGCCAGCGTGCGTTCGCCCAGCCGGTCGTACCGCCGATTTCGACCTGATACCAGTTGCCGCGCCGGTCGAAGATTTCGGTGTGATCGCCATTGAACAGCTGGCCGATCATCCGCGATGACGAGTTTGGCCGTGTCCGCACGGCGAGAAAGCCGCTGCCGGTGGCCAGATTGTAGCGCCCGGACAGGCCGTGCACCGTACCCTCGCAATATTGCGCGACGCTCGGCGTCGATGCACCGAGCCAAAACCCGGCGACAGTCACAAGCATCGCAGCCGGCAAGAATGCCTTGAACGACATGATTTCCTCCCAAGCCCGGCCGCGCCCGCCGCAGCCTCACCCAAATTAACAGTTTGCGGCGAGAATTGAAGCGGGCTGTTGCAGACGGGCTGGGCAGGATGCGCCGGTATCAGGAAAACGGGCCGATCAGCCCGCCGCCTTCATCCAGTGTTCCATGGTCGTCACCGAGCGGGCGAGCTGTGGCGCCGGATGGATCTTTTCGCTGAATGTGGCGGCAGCACGCCAGCCCCAGCGCGGGTCGGCGAGGAAGGCGCGCGCCAGCGCCACCATGTCGGCTCGGCCCTCGGCGATAACAGCCTCGGCCTGCTTCGGATCGTCGATCAGGCCGACCGCGCGGGTCGGGATGCCGGCGCCCTTGCGCACGGCTTCCGCCAGATGCACCTGATAACCGGGGCCGGTGGGCAATTTCTGCAACGGCGAATTGCCGCCGCTGGAGCAGCAGAGATAGGCGACGCCCTCGGCCTTCAGGGCCTTCGCTACTTCGATCGAATCCTCGACGTCGAAGCCGCCATCGACCCAGTCCTTCACCGACAGCCGCGTGCCGAGCATCAGCTTTGGCACCGCCTTTTTCACCGCCCTGGCGATTTCGACGACAAGACGCATCCGGTTTTCCAGCGAGCCGCCCCAGCGGTCCGTGCGCTGGTTGGACAGCGGCGACAGGAACTGGAAGATCAAATAGCCATGCGCGGCATGCAGTTCGATGAAGTCGAAGCCGGCGCGTTCGGCCCGTTTTGCGGCTTCGACGAAGCGCTCGATGAGCTGCAGGATTTCTTCCTCATTGAGCGCGCGCGGCACGTTCCAGCCGGTGTCATAGGCGATGGCCGAGGCCGAGACGGTCTGCCAGGGGTCTTCGTTTGGCTGCAGCGGGCCGCCGCCTTCCCAGGGCTTGCGGTTCGAGGCCTTGCGGCCGGCGTGCGCCAGCTGCGTGCCGAATTTCGTGTCCGGCGCGGCGACGCGTCGTGCAGCGTCCAGTGTACGGCGCGCGGCGGCTTCATTGTCATCGGAATAAAGCCCGAGGCAGCCATGCGTGATACGCCCGCGCCGCTCGACATCGGTCATCTCGACCGTGACCATGCCGGCACCGGACATGGCCAGGTTCATCCAGTGATAGAGATGCCAGTCGCTGGCGCAGCCGTCCTCGGCGGAATACTGGCACATAGGCGCCACTGCGATGCGATTGTGGAATGTGAGGCCGTCGAGCGTGATCGGCTGAAAAAGCGATGCAGTCATGAAAGGGCTCCGGGGAGGGGAACACGTTACTTAGGAAATGGAACTCTTGCATACCACACACGAGAGAGTGAAACGCCCGCTGGACCAATCACTGTCCCAATTGCACCGGCGCAGGTTCGCGGCTACGCCTGCGCTCGGCAGCAAATACCGAGGTGTCCAATGGAAGATCGCATTCGCATCCGCTCCGAAGAGGTTCTTTCCGACGACTGGGCGGTGCTGAAAAAGACCGTGCTCGACTATCGCCGGCGTGACGGCCAGTGGGAGACGCAGATCCGCCAGACCTATGATCGCGGCGATGGCGCGGTGATCCTGCCCTACGACCCCAGCCGTTCGACCGTGCTGCTGGTGCGCCAGTTCCGCTATCCCGCCTACGTCACCGGCCATCGCGAGCCACTGATCGAGGCCTGTGCCGGGCTGCTCGACGAAAACGATCCCGAAACCGCCATCCGCAAGGAAGCCGAGGAAGAGCTCGGCTATCGGCTGAACAAGATTGAGCGGCTGTTTTCGCCTTACATGAGCCCAGGCAGCGTCACCGAGCGGCTGTGGTTCTTCGTCGCCCGCTATTCACCCGCCGACCGCATCTCGGCCGGCGGCGGCGCGCCGGAAGAAGGCGAGGACATCGAGGTTCTGGAAATGCCGCTCGATGAAGCGCTGGCCGGCATTGCCGACGGACGTATCGTCGATGCCAAGACGATTATTCTGATCCAGCATTTGAAGCTGAACCCGATGAAGGCCTGAGCCACGCCATCGCACCTTGCCCTGGTGCTGAAGCATCAACGCCGGCTTGCGACCGAGTTGGTGATCGCTGGCGGCTAACGAAATCGCTAGGTTGACAAAAACCGGCGCCTCAAACAATTTTCAGTCGAGGGAAAAAGTGAGGACATAATGAAGAAGACATATGAAACGCCGTTGCTGACCAAGCGTGAGCGTCTGCCATTGATTACCGCGCAGATCGTTCCGATCTCGGGGCCGGTGAAAAACGCCTGATTGCCTCCCAAGGTGAACATATCAAGCCCGCTGGCTCTAACCGGCGGGCTTTTTCATTTCCGGCGCGGGAAGCCTCGGCCTTCCTCTCCGGCGGCTCGCCGAAAGGCATGAAGCGGCCGTCGGCTCAAGGCTCCATGGGCGAGCCTGATCTAAATCGGTGCTGTGAAGCACTTGCGCGGCCAGGAGGATCTGCGACACGCTTCGCTGCAGGATTTCCGTAAGGAGAACAGAGATGGCCACAGCTAAGGACCAAGAGCGCCGGAACTTAGACGCATGAAATACGTCATCGCCTCGCTGTTCGGCGCCTTGCTATTGTTCGGTTTCATCGTGTTGGCTGGCGCTGGCCACGGGTGGATCGCGGGCGCGTATAGTTGCCTGCCATTAGCGGCGGTCTCGTTTGCCGCCTGGCTCAACGCACTGCGCACTACACCTTCAGCCCATATCGCTAACGGACTGCTTGTTACCGCATGCGTCGTGCTCGTGGGCACGGCATTTGGTACGCTATCGGAAGGCACGGACTACTTCCTTCATTATTGGCGCGTGCAAGGTCCTCTCACCGGGTCTGTTATCGCTCTCATCTATTTCAACTGGGTATTCGCTTACGGGCTCACGTGGTGGCTCCGCCGCAGAGAGACTTAGCTTGCAGCCCTGCCACCGAGATCGAGGCGCGGAACCTCGCCGACCACTTGCCTTACGGCTGCGGACAGGCCGGCACGTCCCTTTCACGGATGAAGTTGCGCAAGGCCTCCATGTCCCGGGACAGAGGCCGGTCGTCGGAATAGTGGGCGATGTTTTCCCGGACCATTCGGTAGATGGCGTCGGTACCAGGCGCGCGTGCACCGCGCTGCGCCAGAAAATCATGGGCCTGCGCGGCTGCCATGAGTTCGATCGCCAGGATGTATTCCGCGTTGTCGATGACCGCCAGCAGCTTGTTGGCTGCGACGGTTGGATGAGCAAGAAAATCCTCTTGCAGGCCCGATGTGACACCGCCGTCAGTCGCCGCCGGCGCGGCCAAACGCCGATTGACGTTGCTGAGCGACGTGGCGGTGTATTGGGCGATCATGAAGCCGGAATTGGCTCCGTCCTCATCGGCAAGGAAGGCCGGCAAATTGCTGACAAGTGGATTGACGAGACGGTCGATCCGACGCTCGCTCATTCCAGCCACCTGAGCCAAGGCGATGGTGAGGCCGTCAGCCGCCTGCCCAAGAGCGGGCGCCACCGCATGCGCTTCTGAAACAACCTGAGGATCGTTCAAAGACCCGAATACCGCGGGATTGTCGGTGACGGCGGCCAATTCGCGGTCGACCAGCTCGGCAGAACGGTCCAGCACCTCCCGGGCGGCGCCATGAACGTGCCGCACGGCGCGAAGGCTGAGTGCGTCCTGCGTGCGACTGCCGTGTGCCAGCGCAATAAGTTCGCTGCCGTGAAGCCAGCCACGCAGCGATTTGCCAACGTCCTGAATGCCGGGTGAGGGCCTCATCGCCAGGATCGCCTCGCCAAAAGCCGGCATTTGTGCGCCTGCGGCTTCAAGCGTTAAAGCCGCCGCCGCGTCAGCCCATGCCAGCAAACGCTCCGCGCGCCGCACGGCGATGCTTGTCAGGCCGGTTGCGCACGCGGTGCCATTGACGAGGCTCAAGCCTTCCTTGGCGCCAAGCTCCAACGGCTCCAGACCCATTTCGGCCAGGGCTTCGAGCCCGCTCATTGAGCGACCTGCCACGGTTGCGCTGCCTTCACCGATCAAGACCAGTGCCACATGCGCATTGTGCGTCAAATATCCGGCCGATCCCCGGGACGGCACGTCGGGAACGCAGTCGCGCTCGATAAAGGTGAGCAAATTACGGACGATCGCAGGGCTCACGCCCGAATGGCCATGCGCGAAATTTGCCACCTGAGCAGCAATGATGGCGCGCACGCCGCGTCTCGGCACGAGGTCACCGACGCCGCACGCGTGACTGCGAATGATATTGCGCGACAGTTTCTTGTGCAGGGCAGGCGCCACGACCTTGCTTGCCAAGGCGCCCACCCCTGTATTGACGCCATAGGCGCGGATGCCTTTGTCGACGATGGCCGCCACGAGCTGGTGCGCAAAAGCGATCCTCTCCCACGCTGCCTGGCCAAGCGCCAGAGATTCGCCTTCGCTTACTCCCGCGATATCGCGCCAGCTGGCGTTTCCATCTATCGTTATTGTCATTGCCCGTTCCGAAATAGCTTTGCGAATGCGCAGGCGCTCGCCTGAAAGGCGGCATGAGAACCTTGCCCCGGTTCCATACCGTCCAACCGCGATGCATATTGGCGATGGAATTGCCGACTGATACGACTGGAGCGACGTCGTCGGTAATAATAGACATGCCGTCCGCGATCCGGCGCTGGAAATCCGGCGCCCGAAAAGCTTTTCGCGCAGGCTATGCCGTTAACCAGCCATCGCGCCGGTTCTGCAAGAAAGACGCGCTCCTGGCCAAATTTCGCGCTGTCTGCAGGCCACAGCAAGGCGCATGGGCCTCCCGCAGTCTGGACAACGGCCAGGGTTGAACGCGCGCTGGCGGGGCTCGGGAGGAAACTAATTCATCGCGCGGGCGTTCAATAGGAATATGGCGCAAATCGAGAGTGCGTATGAGCCCTGGTGAAAAGGCCACTTTTGAGACTGAACGCGAAGCCCGTCTCGCCAAGAATGCCCGTCTCAAGGAACTTCGGTCTCATGCGTCCTGGCTCGCGTTTGATCCCCACGCTCCATTTCACGATGAGATCGACTTCTCAGCTGTCTTTGAGGAAAACACGTTGCGCCACCGCTGGTAACCGGATTCCTTTGGCGGCTCCGTGAGGGTAAGAGATGACCACTCGATGGGCTGCCGGCTTTCCATTCCTCAAATATCGCGATCAAAAGACAAAGGGCCTGGGCCGCCAACCATTGCGATCCAGCCAGGTCCTTAGCCGCCGGGTTCATCGCGACATTGCACGATTTGATCTAGGTCCCCGTCTCATGCGCGTTAGAGGCTCGGCGCAGGCGGCGACATAGCCGATGATAGATCGGCGAACTTTGAAGGTCTCGTGTTGCATGGGTGAATAGCAGCACGACAAACAGAACAACCACTGCAGCTGTAAACCCGATAACGTGAGCCATTCAAGCGAACGTCGCTGGGGTCGATATGTTCCAAGGGATAATGCCAACGCCCATTGCTGGTGCGGACGACGGGAATCGAACCCGTACGATCAGAGATCGAGGGATTTTAAGTCCCTTGCGTCTACCAATTCCGCCACGTCCGCAGGCCCGCCCTTTTCAGATGCCAGACACAGGCCGTCAAGTCGTGTTCTTGAGCTGTCTGAGTGCGCAGCCCAGAGGAGGGGGCGCGGCGATACTGGCGTGATCGCGGAATTTAGCGCGCCGCGCACAGTGGATAGGGTCTTTGCACGGCGGACTTGATCCGCCGAGGCCGGCGTCTACCAGGCCCCAACCCATTCCCCCGCCCACTGGGGGCGCCGGCCGCCCCTCTCATCGAAATTGCTGATCACCTGAGGGCCTTCGCTCGCCGATCGCTATCGGCGCGCTCAGAACTTGTAGCTCAGGTTGACGCCGACGGTGTTCAGCTTCGTATCCTGGTCGCGGCCGACAAAGTCGCTGGATCCATCATAGTGTTCGGAGCCGAAATCGTAGTAGCGATATTGGGCGCCGACGACGAACTTGTCGGTCAGCGCATAGTCGACGCCGGCGCCCACCGTCCAGCCGACATTCGTGCGTGTCTCGGAGAATGCGGAGCCTGAGGCTTGCGACGTCTCGATCCCGGCGAAGGCGACCCCGCCGATGCCGTAGACCAGCACACGATCCATCGCATATCCGGCCTTGGCGTTGACCGACCCGAACCATTTGATGTCGGTACCGACGACATTTCCGGGCCCGCCAAGTTCCGTCGTGCCGTCGATCGAGGAATAGTTGAGGTCGGCTTCGGCGCCGATCACCGCCTGGTCGAACTGCCACAGGCCGGCGACGTGCCCGCCGACGAAACCGCCATCAATGTCGGGCGAGACGGAAAACGGTCCGCCGTCGTTTCCCGAGATATCGGATTGGCCCCAGCCATAGCCTGCCTGCAGGCCGGCATAATATCCGGTCCAGTCGAAGCCGGGCGCGGTCATCGGGACATCGACCGTCGGGTCAGCCGCGAAAGCCGGCATGGACAGGACGGCAAGAAGACCAGCACTTGCGACCACAAGGCGATACATTCGAACTCCCCGGACGAAGAGTCGGAAAAATCCTTGGCAATCAAGGTAGACCGATTTGCGACAAAACGGAATCGGATTTCTGGCTGCGGCAGTGTGTGCCGCGCAGACCCGCGGCCTGCAAGTGCACTACAGCTGACATTGCCGGGCGAATGTCAGCGTGCAAGATGGTCGTCTCGCGGGGAAAATCCTGATGAACAGCCTGGCTCGTCTCATCGCTGGGGTAGCCATTGCGCTGCTCGCCTGCGGCTTCGCCATGGCCGAGCCATTGACGCTCGCCATTGCCAAGGCCGTGGTCGTATCCGATGCAGCCTCGGGACAGATGGCGCTCAACCTCAAGATGACACCGGGCAGCGCTAAGGCGTTCGCCGACTTCACCAGGGCGAATGTCGGCAAGGTGGTCGATCTCAGCGTCGACGGTGCCGTGGTGGCCTCGCCGCGCCTGGTCGAACCCATCCTCGGCGGCGAGGTGATGCTCAACGGCACCTTCGCGGCGGGCGAACTCCAGCGCCTCGCGGAACGGATTTCAGCCGGAGGTGCGAAAGTCACGGTCGAGGTAAAGGCCGAACAGCCTTTGTGAGGGCTGGGTAGGCCTATCCGTTGTTTGACGCTGGTCAAAACCAGGCAGGCTTGGCACAGTCGTGCAAACAGGAGTCCMCTCATGGCAAAGAAGCCGGCGGCGCATGCGACGAAGCCAAAACCGTGGACCGAGATGGCGACGCATCTGGTCGACGTCGCCATGGGCCGCAAGCCCGCCGATCTCGTCATCCGCAACGGCCGCTGGGTGAACGTTCACTCAGGCGAGATCATCGCCGGCACCGACATCGCCATTGCCGGCGGCCGCTTTGCCTATTGCGGGCCGAATGCCAGCCACGCCATCGGCCAGGGCACCAAGGTGGTCGATGCCGGCGGGCGCTACCTGGTGCCCGGCCTCTGCGACGCGCATATGCATGTCGAGAGCGGCATGGTGACGGTGACCGAATTCTGCCGCGCCGTCATCCCGCACGGCACCACGTCGATGTTCATCGATCCGCACGAGATTGCCAACGTGCTCGGCCTGCCGGGCGTGCGGCTGATGCATGACGAGGCGGTGGCGATGCCGATCAACGTGCATGTGCAGATGCCGTCCTGTGTGCCTTCAGCACCTGGCCTGGAGCATGCCGGCGCCGAACTGACGGTCGCCGATGTCGCCGAGGCGATGACATGGGAAAACATCATCGGGCTCGGCGAAGTGATGAATTTCCCCGGTGTCGTCGCCAACGATCCCGTCATGTCGGGCGAGATCGCCGCGACGGTGAAGGCAGGCAAGACCGTTGGCGGCCACTATGCCTCGCGCGATCTTGGCCTGCCGTTCCACGGCTATGTCGCCGGCGGACCCGAGGACGATCACGAGGGCACGCGCGCCGAGGATGCGATTGCCCGCGTGCGCCAGGGCATGAAGGCGATGCTGCGGCTGGGCTCGGCCTGGTACGACGTTGCCTCGCAGATCAAGGCGGTGACCGAAGGCGGCATCGATCCGCGAAACTTCATCCTGTGCACCGACGACAGCCATTCCGGCACGCTGGTGCACGAGGGGCACATGGACCGTGTGGTGCGCCACGCCATCCAACAGGGGCTGAAGCCGGTGACGGCGATCCAGATGGCGACGATCAACACCGCCCAGCATTTCAAGCTGGAACGCGAGATCGGTTCGATCGCGCCGGGGCGGTTGGCCGACCTGCTGATCGTCTCCGATCTCGCGGCAATGACCATCGACGAGGTCTATGCCCGCGGCGCCAGGCTGGCCAAGGGCGGCAAGCTCGACATCGACATTCCGGCCTATGACTACCCGAAGACGGCAAAGAACACCGTCAAGCTAGGTAAGAAATTCAAGGCGGCAGATTTCGACATCGCCGCCCCCAAGGGCGCCAACGAAGTGCGGGTGCGGGTCATCGGCGTCATCGAGAACCAGGCGCCGACGCGGGCGCTGGAGGCCGATCTTCCGGTCGAGGACGGGCTGGTCGCCATGGATCGCCGCAACGATGTCTGCCAGATCGCGCTGGTCGAGCGGCACAAGGGCACGGGCGGCGTCACCAACGCCTTCGTCTCCGGCTTTGGCTATATGGGCGATTGCGCCATGGCCTCGAGCGTGGCGCATGACGCCCACCACATCATCTGTGTCGGCACCAACAAGCAGGACATGGCGCTGGCGGTCAATCGGCTGGGCGAAGTCGGCGGCGGCGTCGTGCTGTTTTCCAAGGGCAAGGAACTGGCACTGGTCGAAATGCCGATCGCCGGCCTGATGTCGGACGAGCGCGCCGAGATCGTCGCCGCCAAGGCGGAAAAACTGACCGAGGCGATGCGCAAGATGGGGTGTTCCCTGAACAATGCCTACATGCAGCACTCGTTGCTGGCGCTGGTGGTCATTCCGGAGCTGAGGATTTCCGATGTCGGCCTGATCGACGTGACGACGTTCCAGAAGGTCGATCTGTTCGTCTAGTTCAGCCCCGTCGCCGGTGACTCGCTCACCCCCCGGTGACGATGGTCAGCACCTTGAACGGCGTGGTGATGACGACCTCGGCGACCGAACCGACGGCCTTGCCGAGGCCCTGGCCGAGATTGTTGAGCTGTGCCGGATCGGGTTCGTCCGAAGCCAGGCCAGCCGGCGTACGCAGGCGGTCGCCGAGCAATTGCACCAGGATCGGATTGTCGGCGAATTTTGCGTGGTTGAGGCCACCGTCGCCGCCCTTGATCTTGGACAGGTCGACCACGGAGACGCCATAGCTGGCGAGATCGGCGGCATTGCCATAGTCGCCGACACGCGGTTTGTCGCCCGAGATGATGGATGACAGCTTGAGCGCCCGGTCATCGCTTGAAAGCAGCACGGCAAACGGCTTGTCCGGCTTGCCGTAACGCATCATCTGCTTTTTGAACACGTCGACATCGATGTCGGGTGAAGCCAGGACGACATAGCCGAGCTTGCCGCCGAGATCGCGATCGCCGGTGATGGCGAGTTGGCGCAGTGCCTCCATCGTCAACCAGGTTCCCATCGAATGAGCGATGATGTCGATACTCTTGACCCGCGTCTTGGCGAGCATCCTGAGCGTCGCCTCGAGATCGTCACGGGCGGCGTTGGCGCTGTCCTTGTCGTAGATATAGCCCGTCGTCTTGGCGCTCGACGCCCAGGAAAACAGCACCGGCGTGCCCGGATATTTCGTGTCGTGGGCGATCTGCGTCAACCGGTAGACACCGTCGTCGAAGCCGTTGTTGAAGCCATGCACGAAAACCAGCGCGCGGTCGCCGCGCATGGCGATGTCGGCGCCGACCGCCTTGGCGAATTGCGGCGCGCCTTCGTAGTAGGTGACGTCCTTGGCGGTGAAATCCTTGGCCGGATTGCTGTTGGCGGAACCCTTGGCGCGCTCGATGGCGCCGACCTGATGGCTCGTCGGAACCGTGACATCAACCCGGGCGAAGCTGGTGGTCAGCGAACGATCGCCATCGAACACCTGCCGCGGGTCCTTCGTCGCCTTCTGGCGGGTGGTGGCGACGAAGATCGCATGTGTGGCCGCGATGGCGGACGCCGGTACCGCGACCGTCGTCTTGTTGAGCAGATCGTGCGTATTTCCAGCGCAGCCGGCGACCAGCAGCGCGAAAGTTATGGCGACGACACTCTTCAAACGCACGGTCACGCGCCGGCTCCCGTAAAGGGTGACGTCAAAACGTGACGTCACCAGTCATTCCGATAGAGCCAGAGACCGGCGCGGTCCAGTTCAAAGTGGCCTGGTGGCTCAGCAATGGTGAACAGGCACGGCGAAATCCGTGGCGGCGCATCTACTGCCCGAGCTGGGTGATGCGGTCGGTCACGTCCCGGTCGCTGGCGAAGCCGTCGTCCTCGCGCAGCCGCTGGCCGATCATCTTCACCAGGGTCGGATTGTCGGCGAATTTCGTATGGTTGAAGCTGTCGCTGCCCTTGACCTTGGAGAGATCGACCACCGTCACGCCGTAGGAGGCAAGGTCGGCGGCATCCTTGTAGTCGCCAACGCGTGGCCGCGAACCGGCGATCAGGCCGGAGAGCCTCAGCGCGCGGTCGTCGTCAGACAACAGCAGGATGAATGGCTTGTCGGGCTTGCCGTAGCGCCGCATCTGGCTCTTGAACACGTCGACGTCGATGTCGGGCGAGGCCAGCACCACATCGCCCAGCTTGCCGCCAAGATCACGGTCGCCGCTGATGGCCATCTGGCGCAGCGTTTCCATGGTCACCCAGGTTCCCATCGAATGCGCGACAATGTCGATGCGCCGCGCGCCGGACTGCTCCAGCATGCGCAAGGTCACTTCGAGCTGGTCGCGCGCAGCACTGGCACTTTCCTTGTCATAGACATAGTCGGTGGTCTTGGCGCCCGAGGCCCAGGAGAACAGCACTGGCGTGCCCGGGTAGCCGGAATCGTGAACGATCTGCGTCAAGCGGTAGACCGCATCGTCGAAGCCGGTGTTGTAGCCATGCACGAAGACCATGACGCGGCCGCCGCGCGCGGCGATATCGGCGTTGAGCGCGCTGGAGAATTTCGGCTGCGCGTCGTAGCCGACGACCTCGGAAGCCATGAAATATTTGGCCGGATCATTCGACTTGCCACGCGAGCGCCGCTCGATCTGGCCAGTCTGGTGCAGACCAGGAACGGTGACGTTGACGCGGGCATAGTTCAGCGTGGCCGAGCGCTCGCCGTCGAAAACCTTGTTGGGATCGTCGGATTTCTTGCGCGTCGTGGCGATGAAGATCGAGTGGTTGCCGGCGATTTCCGTCACCGGCGCGGACATGACTGCGCTGCCGAGCAATTCCTGAGTTTGCGGGCCGGCGCAGCCGGCAACGAGCAAGGCAAGGACAACCGAAAATATCTTCTTCAAAGG
This sequence comes from Mesorhizobium sp. P3_A8, assembly GCF_056402995.1. Lineage (NCBI taxonomy): Bacteria > Pseudomonadati > Pseudomonadota > Alphaproteobacteria > Hyphomicrobiales > Phyllobacteriaceae > Mesorhizobium > Mesorhizobium sp. P3_A8. The sequence continues at coordinate 291,598 of NZ_JBFUGI010000006.1, forward strand.
CACGTCTGAAATTCCACTCCGGCCAAAAGGCCCATCCACCCCCGCGACACCTCCCGGACAGGGAGAGTGCGGCAGAACTAAGTCGTGTCCTGCCGAAATGTGGTCAGCGCCCGGTTACAGCCATCGCACTGTTGCGCGAAAGCCAAAATGGCGGAAGAAACGCCGGAATGTTGGAGAAGGGCAGCACCTCGGGCTTAAGGCGGATGCCGAGCACATCCGCCATGAAGGCACGGCGCGCCTCGATACGGCTCCAGGCTTCGGGATGGCGCGCCGCGATCTCCTCGCGCAGTGCCTCGTCGGCGAGCGCGATGCCGTCCTCGATGTTGGTGGTGAAATAGTCGCTGCCGGTCGCCGGGATGATGTCGACCTGCAACGCCATGCCGGATCGCAATTTGATGTCGGAGCCGGAAAACACCGGCGAGTGCATCCATTCGTCAATATGGACGAGATGGCCGGGATTGAGGGAGACGCCAAAGAACGGGTCACCGATGCGGTCATGCACCGCCTTCCACAAAGCGCCGCCCGCCGTACCGATGCCGATCGCTTCGTACCAGTCGACAACCGCGGCGAAATACGGCGCGACCAGCTTTTCGACATAGTCTCGGATGTCAGGAGGCAGCTCGGAAGCATCCTCGGCCAGGAAACCGGCGCGGGCGTTGAGCGCGCCCTGGATGCCATAAGCCATGGTGATCGGATCGCCACGCCGAATGATGTCGAGACGGGGGCTGGGCAAACCATAGGCGGCGCGTTTTCCGGCCGACAGCATCGGGTGACAACCATGCGGCAGGCCGTTCATGCCCATCAGCCGCGCCGCCTGCAGTTCGCTCATGCCGGGTTCGATACCTCGCAGCACATTGCGCAGCCCTTGCGAGGTGAAGGTCGCGGCGAACTCGAAGGCAGCCAGTTGGTCGGCCTCGTTGATGGCGCGCAGGCCGTCGGTGGGGTTCATCAAAAGATTGGCGGCATTCATCACCGCGCCCTTGTCGCCGACGAAGGTGCGCAGCGTATCGGCAATGAAGGACGGCAGGTCGAGCGTCATCTCATCGAACCCGGCGTCGCCGGCGCCAAAAGGCTTCCAGCCGATGGCGCCGATCCTGTCGCCGGGCTTCAGGCCGCAGCCGGCAAGGATGTCGGGCAGCGCGTTCGAGCGGTCGCGTGGCTGCGCCGGCAGCGAGAAGGTCTGGTAGAGCACGCGCTCGTAAGGCCCATCGCAGATTTCGGCATAGCCCCAGCCCTCATTGCCGACGAGCAGCCTTGGCTGCTTGCCGGGAACGACGACCAGCAAGGTTTCCTCGAAACGCGGATCGTAGCCGGAGAGATAGGCGACATTGGCCGCGTGTTCGCGGTCGCCATAGATGGCGAAGGCATTGAAGCCGGCCTTGGCGCCGCGCGCGATCAGCGCTTCGATGCGCGCTTCATGGGTGTTCCGGGCAACCAGCGGCATCACTGTCGGTTCGCCGAATTCCGGCAGCGACATGGATTTCAGGCCGACCGATACGACAGGCATGAACAAACGCTCCCAAGTGCTTGCAAGGATTCTGTGAATGCCCTTTGCGGGAGGGGCATGAGGGGTCGCACAATGGCGTTGCGGGGCCGGATATGCAATAGGCAGGATCGGCTGCGCGAGGTCAGGATGCAACAGACAGGCACTGTGCGGCTAGGTTTGATGACAAGGGTCCGCGCGGATATGCGGCACAAGGTGACTTTCCAATGACCAGTTTTTCCTCCCGCGTCGCCGTCGCCGCCGCAGCGATCCGCCAGATCTTTCCCGAAACGCCGCTGCAGGAAAACGACTATCTGTCGAAGAAGACGGGCGCGCGGGTGCTGCTGAAGCGCGAGGATCTTAGCCCGGTGCGCTCCTACAAGATCCGCGGCGCCTTTAACTTCTTCCGCAAGGCGCTTGCTGCCGGCAATCAGGCTGAACTGTTCGTCTGTGCGTCGGCCGGCAACCATGCACAGGGTTTCGCCTTCGTCTGCCGCCATTTCGGCAAGAAGGGCGTGGTGTTCATGCCGGTGACGACGCCGCAGCAGAAGATCGACAAGACCAGGCTGTTCGGCGGCGATTTCGTCGAGATCAGGCTGGTCGGCGACTTTTTCGACGACTGCTATCGCGCCGCCTTCGAATTCACCGAAAGCTCGGGCGCCCACATGGTGCCGCCCTTCGACCACAAGGACATCATCGAAGGCCAGGCGACGGTCGCCTATGAGATCGCCGACCAGATGCCGGGCGCACGCATGCCCGACATCATCATGCTGCCGGTCGGCGGCGGCGGCCTCGCGGCCGGCGTGACGCACTATTTCGCCGATCAGGGCCGGGAGGCGCGTTTCATCTTCTGCGAGCCGGCCGGCGCGCCGAGCCTGCATGACAGCCTCGCGGCTGGGAAACGGCTGAAGCTCGCCAAGGTCGACAACTTCGTCGATGGTGCTGCGGTCGCCGAGATCGGCCGCGAACCCTTGCGATACCTCAAGGAGTTTGCCGCCGAGACGGTGCGGCTCATCCCGGAGAACCGGCTCTGTGCGACCATGATCGAGATGCTCAACGTCGAAGGCGTCGTGCTCGAGCCGGCCGGCGCGTTGGCGATCGACGCATTGAAGGATTTTTCCAGGAAGGAAATCCGCGGCAAGACCATTGTCGCCGTGGTTTCAGGCGGCAATTTCGATTTCGAGCGGCTGCCCGATGTCAAGGAACGGGCACTGCGCTTCGAGGGCTTGAAAAAATACTTCATCATCCGCTTTCCGCAGCGGCCCGGCGCGCTGCGCGATTTCCTCGAAATGCTGGGCCCCGACGACGACATTGCGCGCTTTGAATATCTGAAGAAGTCGGCGCGCAATTTCGGCTCGGTGCTGATCGGCATCGAAACCAAGGACCGCCGCAACTTCGATCTGCTGAAGGCGAATTTCGAGGCCGAGGGCGTCCAGTATCAGGACATCACCGACAACGAGACATTGGCGGGGTTCATCATATGAGCGGAAAGGTCTTCATCGCCCTGTTTTCCGGCATCAATGTTGGCGGCAACCGCATCGTTAAGATGGCGGAGCTGCGCTCGTTCTTCGAGGATCTCGGCTTTTCCGATGTCGCCACCTATGTGCAGAGCGGCAATGTCGTGTTCCGGGGCGGCAAGGGCGACGCCGCCGCGTTGACCAAACAGATCGAGGCGGCCTTCGAGAAGAAATGGGGTTTTTATTCGCGCATCATGGTGCGCGATCTCTCTTGGTTCGAACGGCTGGTGAGCGAAAATCCCTATCCGGAAGTGGCCGCCGACCACACCAAGCTCCATGCCTATGCGCTGGAGCGTGAGCCGACGGCCGATGAGGTGGCGCGGCTGGCCGAAAAGTGCACCGGCCCCGAGCGCTTCGAGGTCAAGGGCGACGTGCTCTACCTCAGCGCGCCGGACGGGCTCGGCAAATCAGTGTTTGCCGGGCTGATCCCGCGCACTCTGAGGGTACCTGGCACCGCGCGCAACTGGCGCTCGGTGCTGGCGCTGCTGGAGATGGCTCGCGTGCTCTGAAGCGCCTTTGATACAAAGTGCAGCCTACCGGTGCGGCGCGTGTTGTTCCTGATCAAGCGATTGTGATTTTTCTGCAACAATTTGTGACTGTCTGACTTGCAGGGCTGCCGAAATATTTCGCGCCGTGTTATTCTCCCAGTCTATTTTGGGGGAATTTGATGAAGCGCCTAATTATTGCGTCTACTTTCTTGATCTCTGCCTGCGGTGCAACGTTCGCGGCCGACGTGGTCACAATGGAGACGCCAGCGGGATTTATCTGGTCAGGCGGTTATGTCGGTATCAACGCCGGCTATGGCTGGGGAAGTGCTGACGCGGTTGATCCGAGCGGCAATTTCTTCGAGGAAGATCCAGGCCAAACCTTGGACGTCAATACCGATGGCTTTCTCGGCGGCGTTCAGGCCGGCTACAACTGGCAGTCTGGTGCGTTCGTATACGGTGTCGAAGCCGATCTGGGCTATCTGGGGGTTCGTGGTGACAACTTTGTTGTTGAAGATCCCGACAATTTCGGATCGACAAAACTGGGCGTCTACGGCGATCTGACCGCACGCCTGGGGTATGCGACCGACAGGCTGTTGATCTATGCAAAGGGCGGCGCCGCGGCCACACATTACAAAGTGAGTTACGGCGACCTCGACGGCGGTGACATCGATCCGGACCACAGTGCATCGAAAAGCGGTGGCCGTTTCGGCTACACAATCGGTGGCGGTGCTGAATGGGCCATTTCCGAGAAATGGACCACCAAGCTGGAATATCAGTACTTCGATTTCGGCAAGGTCGGTTTGACCGACATCAATGGTGACGACGCGAAGGTGAAGATCGACGCTCATACGATCAAGATCGGCCTGAATTACAGGTTCTGACCTTCTGCTGTTCCGACATGGCTCAGATGGCGTCGCGACAACGCGGCGCCAGAGCTGTCCTGAGTGCTCTGGCTATTTCGGCGCCGAACTGAGCAGCGAATAGCCTATGCGGCCGTGGCCGGCTTCCAGTCGAAGGTCAGCTCTTCGCGGAAGGCAAAGCGCTTGATGTGGTCGGCGACGACACTTTCCAGGCGTTCGATCGATCCGGCTTCGTCGGTCGACACCGTGATGTGCAGCGTGCTCGCGTCCGCATCCATGACTGTGTGTCCCAGCGACGTCAGATCGATGGTCCCGTGGGTCGGGTCGAATTCGACAGGAAATTTGTGCGCCCAGTGCTTGCACAGTTGCTGCAGATAGCGGCTGGCATGTTCGGTGGCGACATCGGCACGGCTGGTCGGCATAAGTGAATTCTCCAGAAGGGCAGGCGCCCAATGCTTGACATGGCGCCGGACCTTCCGGGTTGGCGCCATGTTCGGGTAGATAGGTGCCTTCGTGAGAAACGGCAAAGGCGGCCGAGCAAATCCCGCCCGATGGCAGGTCGACGCTTACCAGCTTCCGGTGTTCGCCATCGAAGCCCAGGGTTCGGCCTTGGCTTTCGCCGGGCCCTTTTGCAGAAGCTCGATGGAGATGCCGTCCGGCGACCTGATGAAGGCCATGTTGCCGTCGCGCGGCGGCCGGTTGATGGTGACGCCGTTGTCCATCAGGTGCTGGCAGGTGGCGTAGATGTCGTCGACCTCATAGGCGAGGTGGCCGAAATTGCGCCCGCCCTTGTAGTCCTCGGGGTCCCAATTGTAGGTGAGCTCGACCAAAGGCGCCTTGTCGTTGACGCCGCTCTCCTCGTCCTCGGAGGCGGCGAGGAAGATCAGCGTGAAGCGACCCTGCTCGTTTTCATAGCGGCGGACCTCCTTCAGCCCGAGCTTGTTGCAGTAGAAATCGAGCGAGGCATCGACATCGGCGACGCGGACCATTGTGTGCAGATAGCGCATGTGTTTTCCTCGATCTGTTGGGTTGCGGCGCAACATAGGGTCGGCCCGCTCAAAGGGCAATCTCCGGCGGCCGGCGACGCCGGCAAAGAACAAATCCGGTATTCCCGCAATGAACCGTGAAAAAAGGCAGGGAAGGTCTTGCACACACCGGAAGCCGCGGTGTTAATCTGGTGTCAAGAATCAGTTGCGGTGTTCTTGAACAAAGGGGGCATTCTTATGGGGGAAAAGGCCTCTTTGACGGGGCGGGCCGGAACCCTTGGCGACGCCTTGATGCGCGACGAAGGCGGCGATGCCGCCGACCTGACCGAAATTGCCGGCGCCATCAAGTGGTTCGATGTGGCCAAGGGATATGGGTTCATCCTTCCCGATGACGGTGTTTCGGGCGATATTCTCCTCCATGTGACATGCCTTCGACGGGACGGCTTCCAGACAGCCCTGGAAGGCGCGCGCGTGGTCTGTCTTGTCAAACAGGGCGATCGTGGACTGCAGGCCTTCCGTGTGCTTTCCATGGATGTCACCACCGCCGTCCATCCCGCGGAAATGCAGGAACAGCGCACCCATGTCGCGGTGACGCCGGAGAGCGGGCTCGAACGCGCCTTGGTCAAGTGGTTCAACCGCACCAAGGGCTTCGGCTTCCTGACGCGCGGTGAGGGCACCGAGGACATTTTCGTCCACATGGAGACCTTGCGCCGTTACGGCATCACCGAGCTTCGGCCGGGGCAGGTCGTGCTTGTCCGTTTCGGCCGCGGTGACAAAGGCCTTATGGCCGCCGAAATTCACCCCGATATGGGTACCTTGCCGGTTTCGCACTAGGACGATTTCGGTCGAGGACTTTGCATGGCTCACAGGAACTGGCTGACGGCGGGCGTGCTTTGCGCCATTGCTGCGGTGATCGTGGCCGCGGGCGCTTTCTTCTATTCAGAAAGACCGACCTCGGCCGACAGCCGGGCGATGATCCTTCAGGTCGATCCGACGCCGCTGGTCGTGGTGACGAAAGACGGGAATCGCTCGTTTTCCATCGAAGTAGCCGACACCGATGCGGAGCGCGAGGCCGGCTTGATGTACCGCCAGGACATGGCGGACGATCACGGCATGCTGTTTGTCTTTGAGATACCGCAGCAGGTCAGTTTCTGGATGCGGAACACGCCGATGCCGCTTGACCTGATCTTTGTCGGCCAGGATGGCAAGATCCGGGCGATCAAGCACGGCGAACCGCAATCCGAGGCTATCATTTCGCCAGGCGTACCGGTGCGCTTCGTGCTCGAACTCAAGGCTGGCACCGCCGCCAGGAACGGCATCGACTATGACGACCTTTTGCGCCATCCGGCGGTCGGCACCGTATCTGGCCCCGGTATGCCGCCGGCTGATAAGGGCGATTCTCCGAACGTCGATTCCAACTGAGCCCCGGGGATCGCCTTCCGATGCAGGTTTTTTCCCATGACGGGTTCGATCTTGCCTTCCTCGACCGCCAGCCGGCGTCGGGCGAGGGCGATCCTGTGCTCATGATCCACGGCTTCGCCTCGAGCCACTACGTCAACTGGGTGTCGCCCGGCTGGTTCAAGACGCTCAACGATGCCGGCTATCGCGCCATCGCCTTCGACAATCGCGGTCACGGCTCGTCATCGAAGAGCTATGACGAAGCCGACTATACACCGGCGAAAATGGCCTCAGATGGCGCCGCCTTGCTTGATCATCTCGGCATCGAACGGGCCCATGTCATGGGCTATTCGATGGGCGCGCGCATCGCGGCGTTCCTGGCACTGTCCGATCCGGACAAGGTGGCGACGCTGGTCTTTGGCGGCCTCGGCATCGGCATGATCGACGGCGTCGGCGACTGGGATCCGATTGCCGCGGCCCTGCTTGCCGACGATCCGGCTGCCACCACCCATCCGCGCGGCCGCTCTTTCCGCGCCTTCGCCGACCAGACCCGCAGCGATCGCCGGGCGCTCGCCGCCTGCATCGCCAAGTCGCGGGAGTTGCTCGATGAGGACGATATTGCCCGCATCGCCCAGCCGACGCTGGTCGCGGTCGGTACGACGGATGACATTGGCGGCTCACCGGACGAGCTCGCCGCCTTGATGCCGAACGCCAGGGCTTTCCACATCGAGGGCAGGGACCATATGCTGGCGGTCGGGGACAAGACCTTCAAGCAGCGCGTGCTGGAGTTTTATGCTGAATATCCGCTTTGAGCGGTTGGCCGGGGGGCAACGATGGCACAATGGGGAAGAAGCACGGCGGCCATACTAGGCGCCGTGGCTCGCAGTCGGTTCGGCAAACGTTCGGTCATACTGGCATTGGCGGCCTTCACGGCGGGAGCGCTTGCCATCGCCATAATGGTGGCGATGCCGAGCGATACATCCCAGTCGGTTCAGAACGTCGCCATCGGGTTCTTCATGGCGGTGTTCCTGCTCGCCGCCCCGCTGGCGCATATCACCGGGTTTGTCTTCGGCATCATGGCGCTGGCGCGTTCGAACGACAATCGCGCCCTTGGCCTGCTGGGCATCATCCTCAATGGACTGTCGGTGGCGGCGGGGCTGGCCATCCTCGCGGCAATGGCGTCGACCATAGGCGCCTTTACCTGACGTTCGGCGCTCTCGCGGCTTGAACCGACTTCGCCAGCACGCACAGCAGTTCGAACATCATCGTCGCGCCGGCCAGCGCCGTCATGTCGGCAAGATCGAACGGCGGCGCCACTTCCACGACATCGGCGCCGACAATGTTCAATCCGTCGAGCAGTCGGACCATCTCCTGTGCCTCGCGGGTGGTGAAGCCGCCGAGTTCGGGCGTGCCTGTCCCCGGTGCCATCGACGGGTCGATGCAGTCAATGTCGAAGGTGACGTAGGTCGGTCCGGTTCCGGCGATGGCGCGCGCTTCTTCCATGACGCTGGCAGCACCCCGCCTGACGAACTCCTCCATGTAGATGATGCGAATGCCCTGGGCGACCGCCCAGTCATGCTCGCCGGGCTCGTAGATCGAGCCGCGAATGCCGATCTGCACCACACGTTTCGGGTCGAGCAGTCCCTCTTCGATGGCGCGGCGGAATGGCGTGCCGTGCGTATAGGGATTGTCGCCGAAATAGCGGTCATTGGTGTCGGAATGGGCATCGAAATGGATCATGCCGACCGGCCGATCCTTGGCGACGGCGCGCAGCACCGGCAGCGTCGTCAGATGGTCGCCGCCGGCAGCCAGCGGGATGGCGCCTGCTGTGACGATCGCCGCGATGCCGTCCTCGATGCGCTTCAATCCGTCCATGAGGTTGATCGGGTTGACCGAGAGATCGCCGACATCGGCGACATTGGCGATGCTGAACGGTTCGGTCCCCGAGACATGGTGGACGCGCCGCATCAGGCTCGACTGGTTGCGAATCTCGCGCGGGCCGTGCCGTGCCCCGGCGCGGTTGGTCGTGCCGCCATCCCACGGTATGCCGACCAGCGCGATATCGAGCCCCTCGGCGCTCGCCACCGCCGGCAGCCGCATGAAGGTGGAGAGTCCGGCAAAGCGGGGTACGACCGAGGCATCGATCGGCTGGAAGAAATTGCTGCTCATGATGTCCGCACCTCGGAAGAAATTGCTTTTGACGAAGCCTCGCGAAAATCACGAGGGTTTTTGCAGGGTCTCCAGCGACCGCGCCATGTTCAGCCTGGCCTGAGGCTCGAAGCGCTGGCGAAATTCCTCGGTGTGGAAGATGTGCGGGCGGGCCAGGAAGTCCTTCAGCACGGCACCCCGTCCGTCACGCCACATCGGCTCCTCCACCCAGCCATATTCGCGGCGGACCGCGCGTTCATAGGCGTCGAACGCATCCGGCGCGGCACCCAGGATCGACAGGTCCATGTCGAGGAAGAGGCTGGCGTCGCGCGTGGCCTTCGCGTCGTCGAACCGGGGCAACTGGTGCGTGGCGGTGGCGAGGATCATCGCGCTGATGCGGCCCAGGCGCCCGGTATCGGTGCGGCCCGCGAGCTTTTTCTCGGCAAGGCCAGCGCTTCTGGCCTCATTGTCCTTGGCCTTGGTGTCGTAGACGGCATCGTGGAACCAGATCGCCGCTTCGACGGCTTCGGGATCGCCGAGCAGGGTTCGATAATCGCCGGCCAGCGCCAGCATCGCCTCGATATGGGTGAGGTTGTGGTAGTGGCGGTCTTCGGCCGTGTAGAGCGCCGAAAGCTCGGCTTTCAGGGCGGTGTCGATCAAGGGTTCGTTTTCCATGGCTGCTTGAATTCCTGCGAACCAAATCCATTTGACACAGCACTAAGGAAAATTGAGTTCAATCGTGCTATGATCTGGCTTATATGTGCGGCCAGACAGCAGGCAAGCACAACAGGCCAGCTAGCAGGACGCAGGACGAAACGTCGATGAACAGCATCAGCATTTCCCGCCACAGCTCGTTGCAGCCGGTCGACCCGATCTGGCGTTCGATCCGCGACGAGGCGATGGAAGCGGTCAACCGCGATCCCTTGCTCGCCGCCTTCCTCTATTCGACGATCCTCAACCAGGAGAGCCTGGAAGAGGCAGTCATCCACCGGATCGCCGAGCGGCTTGCCCATCAGGATATAGGCTCCGATCTCATCCGCCAGACCTTCAAATCGATGCTGGCCGACGACAAGGACTGGCCGACGACCGTGCGCGTCGACATCCAGGCCTATTATGACCGCGACCCGGCCTGCGACCGCTTCATCATGCCGGTGCTCTATTTCAAGGGCTTTCACGCCATCCAGACCCATCGGCTGGCGCATTGGCTGTGGAACCAGGGCCGCAAGGACTTCGCGCTCTATTTGCAGAGCCGCTCGTCCTCGGTCTTCCAGACCGACATCAATCCGGCCGCCCGCATCGGCAAGGGCATCTTCATCGATCACGCCACCGGCCTCGTCGTCGGCGAGACCGCGGTCATCGAGGACGATGTATCGATCCTGCACGGCGTGACGCTGGGCGGCACCGGCAAGGCCGGTGGCGACCGCCACCCCAAGATCCGCCGTGGCGTGCTGATCGGCGCCGGCGCCAAGATTCTCGGCAACATCGAAGTTGGTCATTGCTCCAAGATCGCGGCGGGCTCGGTGGTGCTGTCGCCCGTGCCGCACAACAAGACGGTTGCCGGTGTGCCGGCCCGCGTCGTCGGCGAGACCGGTTGCGACCAGCCCTCGCGCCAGATGGACCAGCTTCTGCCGTCGCAGTCGATGGACCAGGTGGTCAGCTTCGATATCTGATTTTTCCGCGCCGGCGCGCTGTCCGGCGTTGTTGCGATTTTTGGCCGGCGGCGCTGCCGCTTCCGGTGCAATACGGTCGGCTTGCCTTTACATCGCCATTGTCGACGTGCCAGAAGCGCCGTTCAAACCAGCAAGCCCGATGATCGGAGAAGACTGTTGAAGCCGGACGAAATCAGAAAGCTGGACGCCTATTTCAAGCGCGTCTTCCAGAATCCCAAGCTCGAGGTCAAGGCACGGCCGCGCAAGGAAGATTCGGCCGAAGTCTATGTCGGTGACGAGTTCCTCGGCCTCGTCTTCAAGGACGAGGACGACGGCGACTACAATTTCTCGATGGCGATCCTCGACATCGATCTGGCCTGAGCCAGTAAGCCGAGGGCGGGCCGCGCCGAGCGCGGCCGGCCTCGGCATCTGTCGGTCAATGTCCGGGCTTCAGGATTCGCCCGGCCTCTGCCGTCATCGCCGCGTCAAGCGCCTGCCAGTCGCCAAGGAATTCCTTGGGAAAACGGTAGGTGAGGCTGAGATCGTCGCCGACATGGATGTCCCGCTCGCAGGGCGCCAGCGATTGACCGGCACTCGGCCCGCTCAGGCAGCGGGCCACGAATGGGTCCTTGCCCCCGCGCTTGCCGACCACCAGCACCTCGCTCAGATAGCCTGATTTCTCGTTGAACCCGTAGACTGTCGTGCCGCCAGGTCCCGGAATGCCGGGCTGGACGATCAGCGCGCTGTAGATCGGCGCGAACCGGCCGCTCATATCGCGCGACATCATCTGCTGTTCGAAGGACAGGAAGATGATCTTCCGGTTGGCTTCGGAGTGATTGAAATCGTCGCGGGCCGCTTCGCTGTAGCCGTCCATCTCGGGGTAGCGCAGATAGAGGTCGAGACGCGAGGCAATGCCGTCGCGCCGGGCCTGGTCGAAACGGATGAAATTGGCCGGCACGGAAATCACATTCTTGCCGAGCACCACCTGGCGCACCGTGGTGTCGTCCGTATACCCGGCCATCGCGATCGAGTGGCCGAACCATTTGCCGCCAAGGCTGATCGCCACCGACAGCAAGGCAAGTACGGCGAACGCATAGAACACCCGCCTCATCAGCGTGGAATCGACCACGGTGAATTCAGGGCCGTCGGCTATCGCTGCCTGCTTCATCTCGGTCCTCATCCCAACCGCCATTCCCGGTGTCCCTCGACGGCACACATCGCGCGGCACGGCTCTTGCAGCCTTCCTGAAACGACTGTGCGATTTCATGGTAAATGGAAGGTTAAGATGGCTCAGATGGAACTCTTCCTGTTCGCTTTTGTCGTCGGGCTGACGGTCTGCGGGCTGACGGGTTCGGCGATGGAACTGGTGTCGGGTCGCAAGGTCGCCTTCGCCGAACCCTATGTGTCGCCCGCGCATGTGCTGCGCTCGCTGGCGGCCACCGCTGGCGCCGGGCCGTTCATGCTGGTCAACGCTGCCCTCGATGCCCGGCGTGAGAATCGTATTTCGACAATGGCGCTCTTGTCATGCGGCTGCACGGCGATTGCCTGGTCCCTGGCGCTCGGCATCGTCGTGCTTGCCATTGCCTCATGGATGATCGGTCTCCTAGGGTCCGGGATCTGAGACGATTCGGAGACCGACAATGCCGCTTTATGCGATCGACGGAACGGAGCCCAGCTTCGCGGACGCGGACACAAACTGGATCGCGCCCGACGCGACGCTGATCGGTGACATCAGGGTCGGCCGCAATGCCGGTTTCTGGTTCGGCGTCGTCATTCGCGGCGACAATGAGCCGATTGTTGTCGGCGCTGACACCAATGTGCAGGAACACACGGTCATGCACACCGATCCAGGCTTTCCGCTGACCATCGGCGAAGGCTGCACGATCGGTCACCGGGCCATGCTGCATGGCTGCACGATCGGCGACAACAGCCTGATCGGCATGGGCGCCATCGTGCTGAACGGCGCCAGGATCGGCAAGAATTCGCTGGTTGGCGCCGGCGCGCTGGTCACCGAAGGCAAGGAATTTCCGGACAATTCGCTGATCGTCGGCTCGCCGGCCAAGGCGATCAGGGTGCTGGACGATGCGGCCGTTGCCAGGCTGCGCGGCTCGGCCGCGCACTACGTCGCCAATGGCAAGCGCTTCAAGGCGGGGCTGAAGAAGGTCTGAGGCCGGCTTGGCCAATAGCTGTCGCCGACCGTTTTAGTCGCGGGCCAACTCACCGTCCGTTGGAGCCACGCCCGGCCATCGCATCGCGCAACAATGACGCTCCGGCTTCAAAGCCGGCAATGTCGGCCTCCTCGGCGGCTGTCCTGTAGTCGTCGATGCGGGTTTCGAGCGTCGGGTCGGCGCCTGCCGCCAGAAGCAGGCGGATCGCATCGACACCGCGGATGACCACTGAATAATGAAGCGGTGTCCAGTCGTTCACGCCCCGCATGTCTGGATCGGCGCCAGCCTCGATCAACACCCGCACGATTTCCAGCCTGTCGGCCCGGTCGGTGGACAGCGCGGCAATGATTGCCGGAAACCCGCCGTGATCCCCGTAGTTCGGATCCGAGCCCGCACCCAGCAGGGTTGAGATGAAGCCGACGGAACTCCAATAGATCGCATATTCCAGCGGATGTCCGAGGCCGAGTTCGAAAGGCATGCGCTCGTCGAACCAGCGGGGCGAACCGCCCAGGGCTGCACCGAGCGCCTCGAAGTCGCCGGCCTTGAAGGCATCGTCGATAGCCTTGAACAGGCGATGGCGCTCGCATCGATCTTCCGGGATTTCCAACATCGCCGTGATCCAGGGGACGAAAGCAACGGCTGATAGTGCATCGATCTGCAACGCGTGGAAAGGGAGGTTCGGATGCGTCTGGCGGCTGCGACCCCTGGACGTCAAGCGCCTAATGCTGAGCGGATTTGTTTGTTCCCTTTTTGCCAGGCGTCGGCTTGGTCCGCATTCGCATCGCGCCGCCCTTAGGGGTTTCGATTTCAAATGCACCTGTACTTCTCACCAGATCGCTCAACTTGCTGAAGCCATAGGTCCGAGGATTAAAGTCCGAAAACAGGTTTGAGAGTTGCTTCCCGAAGGTGCCAAACAGCACCCAGCCATCCGGACTCTTCATCAGGCCGATGGCCTTCTTAAGTATGGGCAGGGCTGCACCTGGCGTTTTGCCCGGCTTCGTTGCGGGCGCGGCACCCTGACCGTTCGCCGCGCCACGCAGAAGATTTTCGGTACAGATGAAGCGGTGACAGGCCTGCTGGAAGCTCTTTGGGGCTTTCCGCTCGCCGAACCCGAACACGTCGACGCCCTGTTCACGAATGCGCAGGGCGAGTCTGTTGAAATCACTGTCGGAAGAAACCAGGCAGAAACCGTCGAGACGGCCGTTATGGAGCAGGTCCATCGCGTCGATCACCAGTGTGATATCGGAAGCATTCTTCCCGGTGGTATAGGCGAACTGCTGCTGCGGAATGATTGCGTGCTTCGCCAGGATGTCTGCCCAGCCCTTGGACCGAAGGCTGGAGAAGTCGCCATATATCCGACGCACGCTGGCCTCGCCGATCTTCGCGATCTCCTCGAACAGACCGTCGGCAATCTTGGCGGAGGTGTTGTCGGCGTCGATAAGAACCGCAAGACGTGGTGATCGAGCGTCGGTGGGCATAAGACCTCCTACGGCTGATATCTTCTGGAGATATGGCGACGCGAGCACACACCATGCCATCGAAATTGGATCAATTTTGGCAGCTGCCGCCAGAAATGGCGGAGCCGGCCCGGGGACGGGGCCGGCTCCTTTGACCCGGTCGTTGGGGACGGGGAGGGTGGGGACTCGACCGGGTTTCTCGTTACGCCCTTAGCGGACGCTGGCGACCGCGTCGGAGCGGCCGTCGTTGATTGTTACCCAAACGCCGGAGTTCTCCGTCGATTGACGCTTGAGATAGGTGTAGTCGGTGTCCGTCCAGGACAGCACCTTGGTTTCCAGATTGTCGAGAATGAACTCGCCGAGGCTGGTGCGCACGGTCAGCACGGCATGGCCATCGCCATTCGGCTGGCGCGCAACTGTCATCAAGAGATCACCCGCCGGCACGCCCGCGTCCATCAGTTCGCGGCGCTTCTCCAGCGCGTAGTCCTCGCAATCGCCATAGCCATTGTCGGGATAGGCCCAATACTCCTCGACACCGTAGTTTTCCATGTCGGTGCGCGGCTTGATGCGGGTGTTGACCGAATTGTTGATGTTGACGATCGTCGCCCAGAGCTTGCGGCTCAGGTCGACCGGATCGCCTTTGGGCGTCCTCTCATTGCATTCGCCAGGAATGCGCTGGCAGAATTCATAATGGCCAACAGGCTGTGTGGTACGTCCGCCGGTGTGCATATAGGCCGGTCCCGCGGCATATGCTGATCCCCAAGCGGAAAGCTGCATCGCCATTGCCATCAGCAACAGCTTGCCCCTCGTTCTTTTCATTTTCTAGTCTCCCCGTTCGAAGGAGACATTGCCACGGCTGGATTTATTTGACGCAAAAGCGCGAAGCAGACTTTAAGTAAAACGCCAGTAGAATACACATAAAATTTGAATCATTTGAGTATTGAATTGTTTGGATTGCCGGAGCTCGCAAGGCGGAAGGCGTGGCCTGCGTTGAGCATTGCAGGTCACAGTCTCGGCTGACCCGGACGGTGTCGGTCGGTGTTGCCAGAAACAAAAAACCGGCCACGAAGGGCCGGTTCGATTGGTCGTCCTGTCCTGTCCGGTCAGGCGCGCGGCGTGTTGAATTCGGAATCGAGCGTTTCGGGGCGCTGGATGACGGCGAATTCGATGGCGACGCCATCCTCGAAATGGCGAACGATCTGGCCGCGCATTGTGCCGAGCATGACCTGGATGCCGATCGCCGGCTTGACGTCGATCTCGACCGCCGCGCCAGACAGCGACAGATCGATGATCCGGCACTGGTATTGGCGGCCGTCGGTGAGCTGCAGCACGCTGGTCGGGTTGCGCGGCGCGACGCGCTCGTGGCGACGGTCTTCCGGCAGGTCGAGCTCGTGCTTGTTGGCAAGCCAGGTCAACTGCGCCGCAAGCTTGTCCTTCTTGCGGTCGGACGCAATCACCGTCATGGCGAAGCCGTCCTGCAGCGTGCGCGTGACGACGCCTTCGATGCGGCCGATATGGTCGATATAGGCGATGACTTTTTCGCCGGGCATGCCGATGCGGTCGGTGCGAAACGCGACGTTGCCAGGTGACATGTCGACGACCTGGCAAGGGTGCTCGGTGCGGTCTTCCAGCATGAATCGCCCGTATATTTTGACCCGGACGCGCTGAAAGTTACGCCTTTCAGCTTGGGACGGCGCGTAGTCGACCGCCGCTGACCTCATGACTGCCTACACCCCGTTTGGCATTCCCGCGCGTCGATGCGAAGGACTTCATCAAAGAAGTACAACAAAGCGGGTTAACAAAGGGAAAAAACGAGCCTGCTCGACTGTGTGATCATCAACTATTCCTCGCGCCCGCCGTCGAAGACGACGAGATGGCGGATACGGCGCGCCCGGCCAAGCGCCGAGATCGTATCGGGCGCCTCGAGTTCGGCTGGAACAAGCGAGGGAACGTCGATCGCCGGACGGTTGTTGAGCAGCTCTTTCTCAGGATCGATGACACGGATCGAATCGATCATTGCGTCCGTGATCGGGTCGGCGCCCAGCCAGAACGGTTTCTCCGCCGCGCTGATCACGCCGAGGCAGCGCGGGTTTTCGATGCCGCCGTCAAGCGGCAAGGCAAGCAATTCGAACTTGTTGGAGCGGCCGTTGCGGCTGAAACCCTCGAAGGTGATCAGCACAACGGATTTCTGGTCGAACACGCCGTGGATCAGCTTCGAGACGAGCCGCTGATCCTTCTCGCGCCACAGTGAGGGGAAGGAGAACCCCTTGAGTTCGCGGCCATAGCAGGCGCAGATCCTTGTGCCGGCGAGGCGGAACACGGGGTGCCCGCGTGTATCCTTTTCCAGGATGAACGTATCGGCCAAAAGCGACTTGATATCGGCCGGCTCGACTTCCGATCGCTTCGGAGCAGGGCGTCCGTCACGCAGGCGATTCCAGTAATGGAACAGCGTGATCGATCCGTTTTGGTTCATGGTATGCTGCTCCGCGCATTCTGTCGTCTGATGTCCCATCGGTGAACAGAAGGGCGCCCTCCGATGACTTACATGCGTTGCGGAGCAGGAAGCGTGCCAGCATCGTTAACACTTGTTCACGGGTCGGGGCCGTTAAGGTTAACAACTGGTTTACGTTGCGCCCGAGGGCGCCCCGTGGCACACCAAAACCACTCCAGAAGCGGTCGTTTCGCGACGATCGGCAGCACTTCAGTCAGAGTTTTAGGGGAGCAGGGGGCTCGACCGGCCGTTCAAGGGAAACCTTGGACGGCTTCTTTTTTGATTCGTGCCCCGTGATTCGCGGTTAACGGTGGGCATGTTTTTTCGCCCGTCGCAGCCCCTGTGGAGGTCCGGTGATCGGTGGCGCCGGGATAGCCCGACCCCGGGCTGTAGGGGCAGGCAGCAGCAACATTTGCCAATCACGCGCCGCTAAAGAGAAAAATCTGCGTTCCGAGCGGTTCCGTTGCCGCTGTACCCTTCGTGCATTCGCTCCTTGAGGCGCGACGGCGGCGATCCCGCGGTCCGGAGACGTGCCTTGTCAGCGTAATTCCCTGGGGAAACCTTCATGAAGACTTCTATCCTTGGACTGATCACGGCCGGCCTGCTTGCCAGCGCCGTTCCGCTCAGTGCCGGTCACGCTGCCGGAATCGCGGGTGCTCCGGCACCCTTCGACAAAGGCGGCGTGAAAGTGGCGCTCGTCACCTTCATCTCGGCCGGCGATTTCTTTCAGGCCTATCAGGCCGGCGCGACGAAACAGGCCAAAGCACTCGACATCGAGCTGCAGATCTTTTCCGGCCGGCAGGATGCGGCCGCGCAGCGCGACCAGATCGAGCAGGCGATCAATCTCGGCGTCCAGGCCATCATCATCGACCATGGCCAACCCGAAGCGCTGAAGGACGTCGCGCAGAAGGCGCTCGATGCCGGCATCAAGGTCGTCGCCTTCGACGTCAATCTCGACAACCCGAAGATCCCGCAGGTCGAACAGTCCGATCACGAGCTCGCCAAGGCGTCGCTCGGTCAGGCGCTCAAGGACAACGGCACCTCGTTCCAGGCAGGCTATGTCTATGTCGCCGGCTTTGCGCCGCTCGACCGCCGCAACGAAACCTGGGACGAGACCAAGAAGGCCAATCCCGGCATCGTCGAGAAAGCCCGCTGGGGGACGGTCAACGACACGACCGCGGTATCGACGGCCGACCAGACCAAGGCGGCGTTCCAGGCCAACCCCGACATCTCGGTCGTCTTTGCTCCCTATGACGAGTTCGCGCGCGGCGTGAAACTCGCCACCGACGAACTCGGCATCTCCAACAAGGTGAAGATCTATTCGGCCGACGTGTCCACCGCCGACATCACCGAAATCACCGCCGAAGGAAGCCCGTGGGTCGCCACCGCGGCCACCAATCCGGCCGTCGTCGGTGCGGTTTCGGTGCGGGCGGCGGCCAAGCTGATCGCCGGCGAGGATCCAGGTCACAGTATCGTCGTCAAGCCGGTGCTGCTGACCCAGGAAGAGTTGCGCAAGAACGGCATCAAGACAGTCGAGGATCTCGAGGCCAAGCTTCCGGCCTTCGGCCAGAGCGACGCGGCGGCGGCCAGCTGGATTCCGTCCAACTGATCCATTTTTTCTCCTCTCCCTCGTTTCACCGCGAGGGAGGGGAGATCATCTTTCGAGTGGTCTCGGCTACCGCTTCTTTCCCAGGCCGAAGGTCAGCGCCAGCGCGCCAACCAGCACGACGCCCTTGACGAAGTCCTGCGTGTAATAGGGCGCGTTCAACATGGTGAGGCCGTTGAGGAGCACGCCGACGAAGATCGCGCCGACGACCGTGCCGATCACATGCGGGCGCCGCTTGTCGAGCACGGCATAGCCGATCAACGAGGCCGCCACGGCATCGAGCAGCAGCGAATTGCCCGCCGAAACGTCGCCACGGCCGACACGCGAGGCCACGATCAGCCCTCCCAGTGAAGCCAGCGTGCCGGACAGGATGTAGGCCCAGAGCCGGTATCTCCTGGTCGGCGCGCCGGCAAGATGTGCGGCCGTTTCGTTGCCGCCGATGGCGTAGAAGACGCGGCCCCAGCGCGTGCGCTCCATCAGGAACCAGGCTAGCACGGCGACGATAGCCATGACCACGACGGACAGGGGGATCGTGTCGAAGAGCCGTGACCGGCCGAGGATCAGGAACGCCGGATCGTAGGCGCCGGGAACCGATGAGCCGTCGGGAAGCACCATGCCGGCGGTGATCGAGCGGCCACCAGTCGGGATCAGCTGCAGGCCGGCGAGCAGGAACATGGTCGCCAGCGTGGCCAGAAGATCGGGTACGCCGACGCGGACAATCAGCAGCCCGTTGACGAGGCCGATGAAGGCACCCATCAGCAAGACCAGAACCATGGTCTCAGCCGCGTCCAGCTGCCACACGACCATGGCATAGCTTGCTGCCATCACCGACGAAGCGGCGATGCTGCCGACCGACAGATCGAAGCCGTCGGCCGCCATGGTGATCGACACCCCGACGCCGAGGATCGCCACCACCGAAACCGCCTGCAGGATCGAGAACAGATTGGCCGAGCGGATGAAGGCAGGCTGCACGTGCCAGAACCCGACCACCATCAGCGCCAGCAGTACGAAAAGAGCGTAGCGGCGCGTTTCGCGAAAAAGCGATGTGCGCGAGGCGGATTGCTGTGTCGTCGTCGGATAGGTCATCGGTGGTCTCCGGCCTTGTCGCTCTCGACCTTGCCGATCTGGTCGGTCAGCGAGCTATGGCCGTCTCCGGCCTCATGAAGTGAGTGGTTGCGCATGACAAGGATGCGGTCGGCAACCTCCAGCGCCTCTTCGGTGTCGCTGGTGGCGATCAGCGTGGCGGAACCGCTTTGGCTGCTGCGGATGGCAGCGATCAGGTCGGCGCGCGCGCCGACGTCGACGCCCTGGAACGGCTCGTCGAGCAGCAGCAGCCGGCAAGGTGCGGCCTGCCATCGGGCGAGCACGACCTTTTGCTGGTTGCCGCCGGAAAGCTCGTCGAGCGTGTCGTCGGGGCCGCGCGCCTTGATGCCGAGCCGCGAGATGGCCTCGACGGCGACCTTGCGTTCGCGCGCGGCCCGCAGCAGGCCGCTTGGAAACCAGCGTCTGAGATGCGGCAGGGCGATCGTGCCGGCGATCGAGGCGCCGGGAACCTCAGGCGGCAACAATGACGATTGCCAGCGGTCCTCGGCGACCATGAAGACACCGCTTTCGATCGACTGTGCCGGCCCGCTCGAGAGCCACGGCTTTCCATCGAGAGCGAAGCCGCCTTGCGCCAGCGTTTCGAGCCCGAAAAGCGCGCGCAGCAGCCGGCTCTTGCCCGATCCGAGCGTGCCGGTGATGGCGACGACCTCGCCGGAGCGCAGGTCAAGATCGAAAGGCTCCGCTCCGGGAACCAGCCGCGCCCCCTTGATGGAGGCGATGATCGGCGCCGTTGATGTCTTGCCGTCATGTGTGGCGGCTTCCAGTGTCCGGCCGATCATGGCCGCGACCGCAGCCGGGAAATTGATCGGCCTGGCAAAGGCACCGACGATGCGGCCGCCGCGCATGACGACGGCGCGATCAGCGATTGCCGCAAGGTCGCCAAGCCTGTGCGAGATGTAGAGGATTGCCATGCCGCCGGCGCGCAGCCGGCGGATGATGGCGAACAGCCGCTCGGCTTCCGTGGTCGACAGGCTCGACGTCGGCTCGTCGAGGATAAGCACGGAGGCCTTGGCCGCGACGGCGCGGGCGATGGCGATCAATTGCCGTTCCGCCGGGCGCAGATCGATGAAGTCGCGATCGAGTGGCAGATCGAGGTCGATCAGCGCCGCGACCGCGCGCGCCCGCCGGCGGATCGATGCCGCCGAGACGAGGAAACGCCCCGTGCGGCCGCAAAGCTCGTCAAGCAGGAGGTTTTCGGCAACCGTCAATCCGGCGGCGCCCGCCTGGTCGGTCGCCTGATGCACCGTCGCGATGCCGGCGGCCTTGGCGGCGCTGGGCGAGGCGAAGGCGACCGTGTTGCCGCCCAGCGTGATCGTGCCGGCGTCGGGCGTGTACGAGCCCGAAAGTATCTTCACCAAAGTCGACTTGCCGGCGCCATTGGCGCCCATTAGCGCCACGACCTCACCCGGCGCGACGGCAAGATCGGCGCCGGCGAGCGCGCGCGTCGGACCGAAGGATTTCTCGATGCCGTTGACGGCGATGGCTGAGTTTGCTGGGGGCAAGATGCGTGGGCTTCGGGTTATGGCATTGCGCTTGGGGCGGCGAGTTATGGCCGTCTTTGTCACCCGCTATGGTGCCGCATTGTAGGGAGGGGACTCGGCGCTTCCTAGAACGCTCGTTGCGAGTTTTTCAGATCCCGGAGCATTTCCGCTTCGTTTCCTTTCGGTTCGTAGCAAATGAAGGCAACGCCGCGCGGTGCGTTCGCTGTTTCGAGAACAGAATTGTTCCAAGTCGCGCATCCTTGCTCTAAAGCTCGCGCATCGAATCCCTGGACCAAGCGCGTATGAGTGAACCGGTAAGCCCTTTGGAAATCGAACCCACCGAACCGATGCCGGAGCCTCGGCGCGAGCCGGTGTTCAATCTGCCGCCCATCGTGCTGGCGGTGATCGGCATTTGCGCGGCCGTCTTCCTGGTTGAAAACTATCTGCTTACGCCAGCGCAGGACAACGCATTCGTTTCAAACTTCGCTTTCACACCCGCTGGCTACTCCGGCGAAAACCCTCCAACCGTCTATTTGCTGTTTCAACCCTTCACCTATGCGTTCATGCATGGCAGCTGGCCGCATCTGCTGATCAACATGGTGTCGCTGGCCGCCTTCGGGTCGCCGCTGGCCAATCGCTTCGGTCCCCTCCGCTTCGCGCTGTTCTTCGCGGTGACCGTGGTGGCTTCCGTGGTGCTCTTCTGGGCAATTCATCCTTCCGGTGAAGTACCGCTGGTTGGCGCTTCCGGTGCGATATCAGGCATGATGGGTGCCGCGGTGCGTTTTGGTTTCCGCACCGACCGCTCACCCGGCGGGGCGGCCTTCGCCGGCCCCGTGCTGCCGATCGCGATTGTGCTGCGCTCGCGTGGTATCATGACTTTTGTCGCTGCGTGGATGGCGATCAACCTCGCCACAGGTCTGTTCGGCTTCGCCTTCGGTCTTGACGGCCAGATCGCCTGGGAGGCCCATATTGGCGGCTTTGTCGCGGCCTTCTTCGGCCTGCGCTGGTTCGATCGGCGATGGCAGCCACCCGAGTGGGAAACCACCGACCGCACTTGAAATGCAACCGATCACGGCGCACGATGTTCACTCTTATGTGAAAGCCGGTCAGGGCAGGAACCGGCAGGCAAAAGCAGAGGAGGACGCCATGACGGTTAAGGCAATTCTCGAGAGAAAAGGCCACGACGTGTTAACGCTCGGGCCGAATGAAAAACTTAGCGTGGCCATCCGCATGCTCGCCGACCACAAGATCGGTGCGCTGGTCATCACCAACGGCGATCGCAAGATCGTCGGCATCCTGTCGGAACGCGACATCGTGCGGGTTGTCGCCAAGGAAGGTGGCGCCGCGCTCGATATCGCCGTGCGTTCGGCGATGACGCCGAAGGTGAAGATCTGCAATGAGAACCACACCGTCAACGAGGTGATGGAGATCATGACCAGGGGCCGCTTCCGCCATCTGCCGGTGGAAAAGGACGGCCTGCTCGATGGCATCGTCTCCATCGGCGACGTGGTCAAGCGCCGCATCGAGGATGTCGAACGCGAGGCCGATGAGATCAGGGCCTACATCGCCACCGCCTGAGCGGTGACAAGGACCCGCCGGCCGGAGACCCGACCGGCGGAGGCATTTCTATCTGTTGTCGAGTTCGGAACGGACGAGTTCGAGTCCGCGCCTTGTGATGCGGTAGGGACCGCCGCCTGACGACGAAACCGCCTTCTTGCGTTTCAGCTTTCGAAACAGGTCGAGATCGACGCCCGGATAGTGCCAGCCGTCGCGGGTCAGGCATTTGACGGAGGCGATCCGTTTCTTCTGGTTCTTTTCGATTTCAATGCGTCCGCCCTGCGCAAGCAGGTGCAGGATGCGCTGTTCGATGCGCGAAATATCCATGTGAGAGTTTCCGGGAAAACGAAAAAGGCCGCCGCCGCGAAACCTTCGCGGCACGGGGTTTCAGGTTTTCTGCCCTACCTCGCTACGAGGTCAGGGCCTTACCGGGACTGAGCGTAAGTGGACATCCACTCTCCATTGGGATGGGCGTCCTATAGGCGAAAGCGGCTGAAAAGGCCAGTCTGTGGCTTTGCGCTTGTCTCTTTTGGCGGTTTGCACTAGCGAAGCGAGTACGATTTGTACCTCCTGAATGCGCAGTGCATTCACCATCAATTCTGAATTCGACGGCAGGCCATGACCCTCATCGATACTCGCACGCCCGACGCGAAACGCCTGATCCCCGGCGCCACTGGCGACTGGGAAATCATCATCGGTCTCGAAGTGCACGCGCAGGTCATCTCGGAAGCAAAATTGTTTTCCGGCGCCTCGACCGCTTTCGGTGCGGCCCCCAATGCCAATGTCAGCCTGGTCGATGCGGCAATGCCGGGCATGCTGCCCGTCATCAACGAGGAATGCGTCAAGCAGGCGATCCGCACCGGTCTCGGGCTGAAGGCGCAGATCAACCACAAGTCGGTTTTCGACCGGAAGAACTACTTTTATCCCGACCTGCCGCAGGGCTATCAGATTTCGCAGTTCAAGCAGCCGATCGTCGGCGAGGGCACGGTGATCGTTTCGGTCGGGCCGGACCGGCAGGGCGAGTTCGAGGACATCGAGGTCGGCATCGAGCGGCTGCATCTGGAACAGGATGCCGGCAAGTCGATACACGACCAGCATCCGACCATGTCCTATGTCGATCTCAACCGCTCCGGCGTGGCGCTGATGGAGATCGTCTCCAAGCCTGACCTGCGTTCCGGCGATGAGGCCAAGGCCTATGTCACCAAGCTGCGCACCATCATGCGCTATCTCGGCACCTGCGACGGCAACATGGATGAAGGCTCGCTGCGCGCCGACGTCAACGTTTCGGTGCGCAAGCCCGGTGGCGAGTTCGGCACGCGCTGCGAGATCAAGAACATGAACTCGATCCGCTTCATCGGCCAAGCCATCGACTATGAGGCGCGCCGCCAGATCGCCATCCTTGAGGACGGCGGCAAGATCGATCAGGAGACGCGGCTGTATGATGCCGTCAAGGGCGAAACGCGCTCCATGCGCTCGAAGGAAGAAGCGCACGACTACCGCTATTTCCCCGATCCTGATCTTCTGCCGCTGGAATTCGACCAGGCCTATGTCGATGCTTTGGCCACGGGACTGCCGGAACTGCCTGACGATAAGAAGGCGCGGCTGATCTCCTCGCTGGGTCTCTCGACCTACGACGCTTCGATCCTCGTGTCGGAAAAGTCGATCGCCGACTATTTCGAGAAAGTGGCCGCCGGCCGCGATGGCAAGCTCGCCGCCAACTGGGTCATCAATGATCTGCTCGGACAGCTGAACAAGGCCGGCAAGGACATTGAAAATGCTCCGATTTCGCCTGACCAGCTCGGTGCGGTCATCGACCTGATCAAGGACGGCACCATCTCCGGCAAGATCGCCAAGGACCTGTTCGAAATCGTCTGGAACGAAGGTGGCGATCCGCGTGAGTTGGTCGAAAGCCGTGGCTTGAAGCAGGTCACCGATACCGGCGCCATCGAGAAGGCGGTCGATGAGGTGATCGCGGCCAATCCGGACAAGGTGGAACAGGCGCGCGCCAAGCCGACCATGGCCGGCTGGTTCGTCGGCCAGGTGATGAAGGCAACCGGCGGCAAGGCCAACCCGCAGGCGGTCAACGACCTCGTCAAGGCCAAGCTCGGCATCGAGTAAGGCCATGTTCGTACGCACCGCAGGCGAACGTGACCTTGATGCAATTCGGGCAGTGCTGGTCGAAACCTGGCATGCGACCTATGACGCCATATACGGCGCCGCCAAGGTCACCGAAATCACCGACGAATGGCATTCGATCGTCTCTCTGAAGGCGCGGCTGACCAAGCCGAACAGTGATTTCCTCGTTGCCGACGACGGCAAGCGCATTGGCGGCGTGGCTTTCGCCGAAGGCATCGACGGCGGCAAGACGGTCGTCCTGAGGCAGCTCTACGTGCTGCCCAGCCTGCAGGGGCGGGGCATCGGCGGCATGCTTCTCGATGAGATCATCGAAAGTTTTCCCGAGGCCAACGCCATCCGTCTGGAAGTGGAAGCGCAGAACACGCGCGCCATCGCTTTCTACGAAGCAAACGGCTTCGTGCGATCCGGCGCTGCCGGCGAGCGTACGGGTGCCTCCGGCGAGCCGACGCTGGTCTATCGCCGGCCTCTTGCCGGCTGATCGCTTCGACGCATACCTGTCTGGATCACCTTCGCGCGAGCGGTGCGGCAGGGGGCCGTTTTCGTTTGACGGCCTAGGGGTCACATACCAAGCTGCTGCAGCTGACCGTGCGGAAGCCGGAATGGGCTGGCGCGCAAGGCGGCGAGGGGGAAACCATGCCAAGCTTGCCGGAACTGATGCCGACCCAGGTGTCGGACGAAACCTTTGGTGGCGTCACCTACCACATAGCGGGTGAACTGGTGCCTGTGCTTTCGGTCGATGTGACGCGAATGCCTGTCTATTTCGAGCACCACATCCTGTTGTGGAAGAACTCCACCATCACCATCGGCCTGAAATCGCTGAAGGGCGCGCTGAAGCGCATGATGGCTGGCATGCAGATCTTCGTCACCGAGGCGTCGGGAGCGGGCATCATCGCCTTCAGCCGCGACGGGCCCGGCCACATCGTGCCGATCCATCTCAGGCGTGGCGAGGAGATCCAGGTGCGCGAACACCAGTTTCTCGCCGCCACCGGCAATGTCGACTACACCTTCGAGCGTGTCCGCGGCCTGGCGACGATGCTGTTTGGCCAGAGCGGCTTCTTCATCGACCGTTTTCGCGGCGATAGCGGCGACGGCATCGTCTGGTTGCACGGCTACGGCAATGTCTTCGAGAAAACGCTGGCCGCCGGCGAGACCATCGACATCGAACCGGGTGGCTGGCTGTTCAAGGATGTCTCGGTCCGGATGGAAACCAAGATCGACCGCCTGTCGAGCGGCTTCTTCGGCGCCAACATGAATTTCATCGTCAACCGCTTCACCGGCCCGGGCCGCGTCGGCATCCAGTCGATGTACCTGCATATGCCGACGGAGGAGTAGTTCGGACAGGGCGTGAGGGAAGAGCAACCCTCAGCGTGAGCGCAGCGGTGGCGACAGCTCGCGGATCAGCAATTCGAGTTCCCGCTGATCGCCCGCTCCCGTCTTGTCGAAGATCGTCGCCAGTTGCGATTTGATGGTGCCGTCGGAAACGCCGCCGGCAGCGGCGATCTCCTTGCGCGTCTTGCCCGCGGCGACATGGCCGGCAACGCGTTTTTCCGCGGCGGTCAGGCCAAACAGCGCGGCGATCGCGTCCAGTGCCGGGGTCGGCGTGGCGCCGGCAGCGGCGATGAAGATGGCGGCGGCGGCGCGCTGCGACATCCGCGCTGAAATCTCGCGACGGGCGAGCGGCATGACATGCGCCACTGCCGGAACGCCGACCCTGGCGAGCGGGATGTTGATGCCGGACGGCCCCAGCGCGAACTCATCGCGCGTGCCGAGTTCGACCGCGCAGCTGATCGCGGCATTGGCTTGCGGGTAGGCGAAGGCCAGCTGGCCGCGCACCGATGACACGGCCGAGCTCTCCATCAGCAGGGCTTCGGCCGCGCAATTGGCGAAGATGATCTGCATGTCATTGGAAACGATCATCACCGGATGATCGAGGCTTTCGATGATCGAGCGGAAAATCTCGGCCTTGCGCCGTTCGGTCTCGAACAGGTCGCCGATTGTCACCGCGCGCCGTACATGCGGCGCAAGTGACGACACCAGCTTGAGATCAGCGGCCGAGATCTGTCGCCTGTCCTGGTCCGTCACCACCATCAGCGTGCCGATGCGGCTCGGCTGCTTCATCAGCGCCACCCAGAAGAAATCGTCCAGCCGGTTGGGTTCCACCCATTCGCGCACGATGCGGCTTTCGATCCAGTTCTGCCGTGCGTTGGGCCCTTGCAGCGCATAGATGGCATCGATCGTGAAGGGAATGTCGATATCCATCTTGGGAACGGCCGTTAAGAAGGGCACTTCCGATCCATAGTCGCGTTGCAGTGGCTCCAGGATCGCGGGATCGCCGCAGGACACCGAAAATCGAGCGGAACTGCTGGCTGTGTCGACGACCGCCAGCATGGCAAGCTGGCCAATCGCCAGCCGGCGAATGGCTTCGAGCGTCGACTGCCAGCGGCCGATGTCGGCAACCGAATCATAAATGGCTTCGATGACCTGCGGCAGGGCGCGGTCGATCGCGTTCGCCAACCTGGACATGGGCCCTCTCGTACCGCCGTCAAGTAAGTGTGAAGTTCCACAGAAATGTTGAGCAGGATTGCATGATAGGGTCGCCATGTAACTTACTGATGCCGCCATACATCTGTGGATTGTTTCGCTGTGGCAAACGGTCGTGCCAGCCATGCATCGCTGTTCGCATACTCGATCGGGTGGGGCCGGCCGATAGGTTCCCAATCCGCCCCTGCGTCATCCCAGCATTTGCTGTGCCGGCTCACGACGGATATGCAGGGACATGATCAAACTGTTCCGCATCGCGGCGCTGGTGCTGCTTGTCTTCATCATTTTCGCAACCCTGTCGCCGATCCAGATGCGGCCGCACATAGCCGACCCGAATGTCGAGCGCGCCCTGGCCTATCTACTGTTGGGCTTCGCGCTGGCGGTCGGCTTCCCGAACCGAATGTATCAAATCTCGATCTTTGTGGTTGCGGCTGCCGGCATACTGGAGTTGCTTCAGATCATCGATCCCGGTCGCCACGCGCATCTTGCCGATGCACTCGTGAAAGCATCAGCTGGGATTATTGGGATCCTCGTGGGGCAATTATTGGTGAGCACCCGCGGGCGAATAGGCGTGAGGTAGGCGCCGCAAGAAGCCGAATGCAGCCGATCGACCCTTTGCCCTAGATTATGGGAACTTCCACATTGTCGATCAGCCGCGTCTTGCCAAGCCAGGCAGCGGCGAGCAGGCGCCCCACGCGGTCGCGGCGCCAAGGCACCAGCGTCAGGCTTTCGCGAGCCTCGACATAGTCGATCTTCTGGAAGCCGGCGGCGATCAGCGCGCGGCTGGCCTCACCGGTCGCGTCATCTTGGTGTGCGCCGGCCGCCAGCGCGGCAGCCGCCTTCTGCAAGATCACGTTGAGCTGGCGGGCGACCGCGAGTTCGGCTTCGCCGAGATAGGCGTTGCGTGACGACATGGCGAGGCCATGCGCGTCGCGTATGGTCGGGGCGCCGATGATCTCGACAGGCAGGTCAAGGTCGCGGCAGAGCTGCCTGACGACGCAAAGCTGCTGGTAATCCTTCTCGCCAAAGACCGCATAGTCGGGCGTTGCCTGCAGAAAAAGCTTGGCCACCACGGTGGCGACACCCTCGAAAAAGGTCGGGCGAAAGTCCGATTCGAGGCCGGCGGACGGGCCGCCGACCGAAATCCCTGTGGCAAAGCCGGCGGGGTACATCGCGCCGACCGTCGGCGTGAAGGCCAGATCGGCCTTGACCGTCGCCAGCATATCCAAGTCGCGGGCGAGCTGGCGCGGGTACTTGTCGAGATCCTCGCTCGGCGCGAACTGCGTCGGGTTGACGAAGATCGACACCACACAGCGCTCGGCTTTTTCCCTGGCGATCCTGATCAGGGAGAGATGTCCCTCATGCAGCGCACCCATGGTTGGCACCATGGCGACGCGCAGGCCATCGCGCCGCCAGTCGCGGATCTCGGCGCGAAGTGCGGCGACGCTATCGACGACCTCAGGCCGGCTCACGACTCATCCCCGCCATTTGTGCCCGAAAGGACTTTTGAACCCGAAAAGACGTGGTCAGGGCCGGGGAAAGTCCGGCTTCGCACCTCCGATGCGTAGCGCTCGGCGGCGTGCGCGATCACGCTGCGCAGATCGGCGTATTCCTTGACGAATTTCGGCACGCGGTCGACGGTCAGCCCGACCATGTCGTCGATGACCAGGATCTGGCCATCGCAGTCGCCGCTGGCGCCGATGCCGATGGTTGGAATGGCGATGCGGCGTGTGATGTCGGCGGCGACCGCCTCGATGGTGCCTTCGATGACCACCGAGAACGCGCCGGCTTTTTCGACGGCGAGCGCGTCGGCCATCAGCGCCGCGACAGTCTCGTCCGTGCGGCCCTTGATCTTGTAGCCGCCATCCTTCTCCACCGATTGCGGCAGCAGGCCGATATGGCCCATGACCGGAATGCCGGCGGCCACGATCGCCGCGATCTGACCGGCCACGTCGACGCCGCCTTCGAGCTTGACCGCCTGGCAGTTGGTCTCGCCAACGATGCGCTGCGCTGAGGTCACGGCTTGCGCCGCCGAATCCTCATAGCTGCCGGCTGGCATGTCGACGACCACACAGGCCCTGGCCGAGCCGCGCATCACGGCTTGCCCATGCGCGATCATCATCTCGAGCGAAGCGGCCAGCGTCGTCGCATGGCCATGCAGCACCATGGCGACGCTGTCGCCGACCAGAAGCAGGTCAACATGCGGATCAAGCAGGCGGGCAACGGGATAGGTGTAGGCCGTCAGGCAGACCAAGGGGATGCCGCCCTTGCTGCGGCGAATCAGCTCGGTGCCGATGCGAATGTCGGTGGTCGGCAGTTTTGTGGCCAATCGTCACCTCCTTCGGCCCCTGGCCGGATTGGATATCCGCATGGGCGCGCTGAGCTTTAGAAAGAGCGGAAAGGCTTGGCAAGCGTGCATCCTGCCGCCTCTCGGGATCACAGGCTTGTGTCGGATGCCTGGCGTGCCATTTGCGCGCTCCCTGCGGCAAAACCCTTGCCTTCCCGAAGGCCTGACGCCATAAGCAGGAAACAGCGCCGCCAGCGCGAGGGTTCTGAGATGAAGACTTTCCTGACGCAGTTTTTCACCTGGTGGAACAGCCAGACGATAGGGACGCGCCTGCACACTTGGCGGTATGGCAAGAGGGTCGGCCAGGACGAGACCGGCAATGTCTATTACGAAGGCGGTATCGATTCGGAAGGCCGCACGCGGCGCTGGGTGATCTATCGCGACTATTCGGAGGCTTCGGCCATTCCGCCCGGCTGGCACGGCTGGATGCATCACCGTGTCGACGTCGCGCCACCGAGCGAAGACTACAAGCCGCGCGAATGGCAGAAGTCGCATCAGCCCAATCTGACCGGCACGCCGGCGGCCTATCGCCCGAAGGGCTCGGTGCTGACCAATCAGCATCGCCCGCAGGTCACAGGTGACTATGACGCCTGGACGCCCGGGTCGTAACGGTCCCTGTATGTAACGGCGCCCCCCCGCTTGTAACGGTGCAAAGTGCAGGCCGGTCCTTTATCGCCACAATTGGTGTTTAGCTGCTTGCTGATCAGAAAACGGCGACTAGCCTTGGCGATCGACGGAATCACCCGGGCGCGAACCACCGGTAACCCTATATGAGCTTTTTCAACCTGATATCGACGGGCGGCCTGACGCTAGCCGCCAGCCTCGCCATCAGCACGGCGGCCTTTGCGGCTTCGCCCACACCGGCAGCACCCGCGGCACCCGCGCCGGCGGCGTCAGCTGGATCTGATCGCATCACCAATCCGGTTGCCGAGTTCGCCGGCATCGACAAGATCACCGGCCGCATCATCACCTTCGACGTCTATATCGACGAGACGGTGCAGTTCGGTGCTTTGCAGGTGACGCCGCGCGTCTGCTATTCCCGGCCGCAGACCGAGGAGCCGAAGACCGATTCCTTCGTCGAGGTCGACGAGATCACGCTCGACCGCAAGATACGCCGCATCTTCACCGGCTGGATGTTCGCCGAAAGCCCGGGCCTCAACGCTGTCGAACACGCCGTCTATGACGTCTGGCTGAAGGAATGCAAGCAGAAGTCGGATGTGCCGGCGCCAGACGCGACCAAGGCTGACGCGACCAAGGCTGACGCTTCGAAGCCTGCCTTGGCCAAGCCTGCCGCGGCCAAGCCCGCCGCAACCAAGCCGGACGCTGCAGCCAGCCCGGATGTGGAACAGCCCGATTCCACCGAACCCGATACGACCGACACCAACTGATCCCTGGGAACCGTCGTGGCCACCGTGCGTTGGGCCATGGACGACCTGCGCATTTATGCGCCTGGAGGATTTTTCGATGTCAGATAGCAAGCGGATCACCGCCGGCAAGGCGGAATTGCTCGAACTCGAGAAGGGCTTCTGGACTGGCGACGAAGCCTACTATGCGGCCAATGCCGACACCGAATGCCTTGTGGCATTTCCGCAGATGGCTAAGGCGATGGACAATGCCGATCTCGCCAAGACCGCAACCAAGCCCAACCGCTGGCGCGACCTGAAAATCGACCTCAAGGGGATAATCGAGCCCGGCAGCGACATCATCATGCTGACCTACGAGGCGCATGCGACGCGGGAGAATGGCGAGCCATATGCGGCGCTGGTCAGCACCGGCTATGTCCATCGCGTCAACGGTTGGAAGATGATGTTCCATTCGCAGACGCCGATCGAGGCTGCAGCGAAGAGCTGATCATCTGGGTTGGTCGACGGATCGCTCACTCGATGACGTATATCCCGTGCTCGGAGAGAGCAGCCATTATGTCTTCGATTTCGGTTGAACTGAATTCCCGCTTGGGAAGCAGTTGGTCGAGCTGACCCATTGTGACATCTCTGCCCTTTTCGATCAGCGCTTGAACAATTGGCTGCATATCCGCTCGAAGGTGGTTTTCGCTCGACATCGAAGCTCTCCAGTCACGGAAAAAAGATCGCCTCGCCCTTCAGTGCTTCAGCCAGCATCTTTTCGTATTTGCCGCGTGGCACATCGACAGCGCCGAAGCGCTTGAGATGCTCGGTGGTGAATTGCGTATCAAGTAGAGCGAAGCCGCGTGCCTTCAAGCGCTCGACGAGATGCACGAGGCAGGTCTTCGACGCATCCGTCGCCTTGGAAAACATGCTTTCGCCGAAGAACACCCGTCCGAGCGACACGCCATAGAGGCCGCCGACCAACTTGTCCTCATGCCACGCCTCGACCGAATGGCAATGGCCCATGCGATGCAGTTGCACATAGGCCTCACGGATCGGCGCGTTGATCCAGGTCGAGCGGCGCTCCTCGCGTTTTTCGGCGCAGCCGTCGATCGTCGCCTCGAAATCGAAGTCGAAACGGATGTCGAACGGGCTTTTGCGGATCGCCTTCCTCAGGCTTTTGGGCGTGTGGAAACCATCGAGCGGGATGATGCCGCGCGTCTCCGGCCGCACCCAGAACACCTCCGGATCGCTGGCGCTTTCGGCCATCGGGAAGACGCCCGAAGCGTATGCCTTGAGCAGGAGGTCGGTGGGGATGCGATAGCCGGGCGCGTAGGGGCGGGTCATCGCGTTCCCGGACTACTCTTCCTTGGCCAGGTATTTTTCCAGCCAATGGATGTCATAGTCGCCATTGGCGATGTCGGCATTGCCGACCAGATCGCGAAACAGCGGCAAGGTCGTCTTGATGCCGTCGACGACGAATTCATCCAGCGCCCGGCGCAGCCGCATCATGCATTCGACGCGGTTGCGCCCATGCACGATCAGCTTGCCGATCAGGCTGTCGTAGTAGGGCGGGATCTTGTAGCCGGAATAGACGCCGGAATCGACGCGGATGCCGAGGCCGCCCGGCGTGTGGAAATGGGTGATGGTGCCGGGCGAGGGGGTGAAGGTGCGCGGATCCTCGGCATTGATGCGGCATTCGATGGCGTGGCCATTGAACTTGATGTCTTCCTGCTTCACCGAAAGACCGCCGCCGGAAGCAACGCGGATCTGCTCGTGGACGAGATCGATGCCGGTGATCGCTTCCGTCACCGGATGCTCGACCTGCAGGCGCGTGTTCATCTCGATGAAATAGAACTCGCCATTCTCGTAAAGGAATTCGATCGTGCCGGCGCCGGAATAGCCGAGATCGGCAATGGCGTTGGCGCAGATACCGCCGATGCGGGCTCGCTCCTCGGCGTTGAGGGCCGGCGAGGGCGCCTCTTCCCAGACTTTTTGATGGCGGCGTTGCAGAGAACAGTCGCGCTCGCCGAAATGCACGCCGCGGCCGAAGCCGTCGCCGAACACCTGCACCTCGATGTGGCGCGGCTTTTCCAGGTATTTCTCGATGTAGACGGCATCGTCGCCGAAGGCCGCACCGGCTTCCGTGCTCGCTGTCTGCAAGGCGATCTCGAGGTCAGCCTCGGTAAGGGCAACCTTCATGCCGCGCCCGCCACCACCTGCCGATGCCTTTATGATCACGGGATAGCCGATCTCGGCGGCAATGCGCCTGGCTTCCTTCTGATCGGTGACGGCGCCGTCCGAACCGGGCACCACCGGAATGCCGAGGCGCTTGGCCGTGCGCTTGGCTTCGATCTTGTCGCCCATGATGCGGATGTGGTCGCCGGACGGGCCGATGAAGGTGATGTTGTGCGCGGCCAATATGTCGGCGAACTTGGCGTTCTCCGACAGGAAGCCGTAGCCCGGATGCACGGCGTCGGCGCCGGTGATCTCGCAGGCCGCGACGATCTGATGGATGTTGAGATAGCTGTCGCGCGATGGCGGCGGACCGATGCACACGCTCTCGTCGGCCAGCCGCACATGCATGGCGTCGGCGTCGGCGGTCGAATGCACCACCACCGTCTGGATGCCGAGTTCCTTGCAGGCGCGCAGCACCCGAAGGGCGATTTCGCCGCGATTGGCGATGAGGATTTTTTGGAACATACTGCCCGCTCTACTCGATCACGACGAGCGGCATGCCGTATTCGACCGGTGAAGCATCCTCGAACAGGATCGCCGTCACCGTGCCGGCGCGCGGCGAAGGAATCTGGTTCATCGTCTTCATCGCCTCGATGATCAGCAGCGTCTGGCCTTCCTTGACTTTCTGGCCGACCTCGATGAACGCCTTGGCGTCGGGCGACGGCGCCAGATAGGCAGTGCCGACCATCGGCGAGGTGACCGCGTTCTTCGACACGTCGACCACCGCCGGCGCTGCCGCTGCAGCGGTTTGGGCGGCAGCTGGCGCATAGGTGGGCTGGGGGGCCGCAATCGCGTGGACGGCAGGCGCCTGCCGCGACACGCGCACCTTCAGGTCACCCAGTTCAACCTCGATCTCGGTCAGGTTGGTGTCGTTCAGTATGCCCGCCAGATCGCGGATCAGTTGCTGGTCAACACCGGTCTTCTTTATCGACATTTTCGAGCCTTCTGTTTGTTGGCCGGTCATAGGCGTGCGGCCAGCGCCTGTAGCGCCAGCGTGTAGCCGAGCGGCCCAAAGCCACAGATCATGCCGACGGCGACCGGCGCGACCATGGAGACGTGGCGGAATGATTCCCGCGCATGGATGTTGGAAAGGTGAACTTCGGCGACCGGCAGCGGCGCGACCGAACGGATGGCGTCGTGGATCGCGATCGAGGTATGGCTGTAGGCACCGGGATTGATGACGATGCCGGCAGCCTTGTCACCGGCTTCTTGGATCCAGTCGACAAGATCGCCCTCATGGTTCGACTGGCGGAAATCGATCTCGAGCCCAAGCGACGCGCCGGCCTGCTTGCAGTCGTCGGCAATCGCGGCAAGCGTCTTGCCGCCATAAATGCCCGGCTCGCGCTTGCCGAGCGCGTTTAGATTGGGACCGTTCAGGACGAAAACCGTTTTCAAAAAAGCCGACCTTTTCCGGCGCCGGTATCAAACCGGCGCGCTGGGCCTCTATACCGGGCATAGCCGTCCGCGAAAAGAGCGCAAGTGCGTTCTTTCACTGTCCACAACAGGCCGAAATGCGCCGGTGAAGAAAACCCCCGGCTGATCAAAGCGCGGCTTTCGCCGCCTCGATCTTTTCCGCCAGCACCTCCTGCCCGAGAGCCCCGAACACCACCTCATTGCCGACGACATAGGACGGCGTTCCGGTGATCGCCAGCTTATTGGCAAGATCGTAGGTCTTGGAGAAGGCCTCGCTGATCGACGGATCCTTCATCTTTTCGCGCAAAGTCGCCTCGTCGGCGCCGAGCGAAAGCGCAATCTTGATCGCCGTCGCTTCGGTGGCGCGTCCCTGGCCGCCGAGCAGGGCATTGTGGAACTCGCCGTACTTTTCCGGCATCATCAGGTGGAAGGCCATCGAGACGACGCTGGCCTTTTGCGAATCCGGGCCGAGGATCGGGAATTCCTTGAGTACGAAGCGCAGATCCGGATCGGATTTGGTCAGCGCCCGCATGTCGTCGATGGCGCGTTTGCAGAAGCCGCAATTGTAGTCGTAGAACTCGACGATCGTCACCTTGCCGTTCGGGTTGCCGACGATGCCGTCGAAGCTGGAGTTGAAGATCTGGTCCTTGGCGTTCTTGATGACGCCGAGCGCGGCGAGGCGCTGTTCCTCCTTCTGCTTGGCCTCGAGCGCGTCCTGCACTTCGAGCAGCACTTCCGGGTTCTTCAAGAGGTAGTCGCGGATGATCCCTTCGACCTCGGCGCGGTCGATCTTGGTATCGGCCGCCTTGGTGTCGGCCCCTGCGGTCTGGACAGGCTGCGCCGTCTCGACAGGCTGCGCCGTCTGGACAGGCTGCGCCGTACCGGCCTTGGCAATCTGCGGGCTGCCGGCCACGAAACCGAAAGCCAGCATGGCAAGGGCTACAGCAATCCCCGTGGTGCCCAGCAGCAGTGCCTTTTTCATCGTTCTCGTTCCTTTTGCCTGTTTCCCGGTGCGGCTGTGTCGCAGCGCGTCGCCTGAAGGTTCACTAGATCTTGCTAGACGATTTGTAGTTTATGATGTCCTGGGCTCGTATCCAACGCGGCTCGCCGCGCTTCATCTGCTGCTGCGCCCGCATGGCGAAGATCTTCGCATCCTTGTAATTGCCGGAATAGAAGTGACCTTCGGCGGTGGCAAGCTCGGCGCCTGGTATGTCTCCCAGTTCGCCGTAAGCCTGCGCCAGATAGCGGTAGCCGGCGGAATTTTCCTTGTCGCGCCCCAAGCCATTGTTGATCTGTACGACGGCCTTCTTCAGCGTGTCGGGCGTGCCGACCGCCATCAGCGCCTGGCCAAGCGAGACAGGCAGCAAGCCGGACCGGACCGGATCGAGGCTGACCGCCTTTTCGTAGGCTTCCGTCGCGTCCTTGGGCTTGTTCGCCTTCATCAAGATGTCGCCGCGCAACTCCTGGAAATAGGCATTCTTGGGTTGCGCCTTGATCAGCGCGTTGGTCTTGGCGAGTGCGCCGGCGATGTCACCGTAAAGATAGGTCGATTGGGCATCGCCATATTGTGCTGCAAGGCTGCCCCTCATCTTTTGCATCAGCCGCGCCGCGGTGGCCTGGCCTTCCATATAGACGGCGATCTTCACCCGCATCATGTCATGGCGCTGCTGCAGCGTCTGCGGGTCGACCTTGTCGACATTGGGGCTCTGCGTCACCAGCACTTCGAGATTGGCGATGCGCTCCTGCGGCATCGGGTGGCTGATCCGATAGGGATCGACTTGCGCACCCGACAGCGACAGCGCGGTCTGGAAGCGCCGGAACGTCTTCAGCATGCCCATGCCGGACTGGCCGGTGGCGTTGAGATAGGTTATCGCCGAACGGTCGGCCGTGATCTCCTCGGTGCGCTGGTAGGCGAGGATGCTGCGCTGTGCCATCTCGCCGCCGCCGGCGGCCACACCCATGCCGGCGCCAGCCAGGCCGCGGCTGTTGGTGGTCGCACCGGCAACCATCGCGCCGGCGCCAAGCAATGTCGCGATGATGGCCATCGTCTTGGCGCGTTCGAGCTGGTCACGCAGTTTCTGCTGGTGGCCGCCGGCGATATGGCCGGCCTCATGCGCGATGACGCCGATGATCTCATTGGGCGTTTCCGCCGTCATCAGCGCGCCGGTGTTGATGAACAGCCGGCGCCCGGTGACGAAAGCGTTGAAGCTGGAATCATTGACCAGCACGATATCGATGCCGTCATTCGCGAGCCCCGCCGCCTTGAAGATCGGCCGCGCGTAGTCGCGCACCAGAGCCTCGATCTCGGCATCGCGTACCACCGGCACGTTCTGGGCGAAGGCGGTGGCCGAACTCGCCACGGCAACCGCGACGCCAAGCGAAAGCGTCGTGAAAACACGCGCAATCCGGGCAATCGTAGATCTGGGTCGGCTCAACATGACGTGTCCACTGGTAGACGAGCGGGCGAAAGATGAAAAGTCGGCACCGGAAAACTTCCTCAACTTGTGATCCTCACATCAATCGGGCATTTGTGCGGCGCATGTATTCAAGGCATGGCGTGCCCAACCGTCGGGATAGGGATAAAATGGTCGTTTCGCTCTCACGTCGCGGCAATGTCGAGCCGTTCCACGCCATGGACATCCTGGCCGAGGCGAACAGGCTCAAGGCCCAGGGCGTGCCGGTGATTTCCATGGCGGTCGGCCAGCCATCCGATCCGGCGCCCGCACGGGTTCGCGCCGCCGCGGCCAAGGCCTTGGAGCACGGCCGCATAGGCTACACCGACACGTTGGGTCTGGCTGGTCTGCGCAAGGCGATCGCCGAGCATTACGCGGAGCATTATCGGCTCGAAATCGAACCCGGCCGGATCGCGGTGACCACGGGATCGTCGGCGGCCTTCAATCTCGCCTTTCTGGCGATGTTCGATCCGGGCGATCGCGTCGCCATCGCTGCCCCCGGCTACCCTGCCTATCGCAACATCATGGCGGCGCTCGGCATCGATGTGGTCGAGATCGAACTCGGTGACGCGGCCTATCTTCATGCCGGTCATCTGGAGACAGCGCATCGCGAGAAGCCGCTGAAGGGCGTGCTTTTCGCAAGTCCGGCCAACCCAACCGGTGCCGTCATACCGGCCGACGACCTGTCGGCGCTGGTCAATACAGCGGAGACGCTGGGCATCGCCGTCATCTCCGACGAGATCTACCACCGGTTGGCTTATGGCGCCCCGGACACCACGGCACTCACCTTCGGCAACAGCGTGACGGTGATCAATTCGTTCTCGAAATACTATTGCATGACCGGCTGGCGCATCGGCTGGATGGTGTTGCCGGAAGAGCTGGTGCGGCCCGTCGAGCGCATCGCCCAGAGCCTCTACATCTCGCCGCCGGAACTGTCGCAGATCGCCGCGATCGAAGCCTTTACGGCGACCGAAGAGCTGGAAGCGGTCAAGGGGCGCTATGCCTGGAATCGCGAGCTGCTGATGAAGCGTCTGCCGGAACTCGGCTTTCCGCTGGCCGCGCCCATGGATGGCGCCTTCTATGCCTTCTGTGATGTTACAAGGCACACCAATGACAGCATGGCCTTTGCGCGCAAGATGCTGGCCGAGGCGCATGTGGCGGCGACGCCCGGCCGCGACTTCGACACTCAGGCGGGGCATCGCACGATGCGGTTTTCCTATGCCGGCAGCCACGACGACATGGTCGAGGCGATGGCGCGCATCGAACGCTGGTTGAGGTAGCGCCCATGCCGGAACTCGAACAGGCCCCCAAACTTGATCAAGCATTGGCCGAAGTCGCCGCCGAAATGGCCGAGCGGACCGATCGTGGCGACGTCGCCACCTACATTCCTCAATTGGGCAAGGTCGATCCAAGGAAATTCGGCATAGCCGCTGTCACCAATGACGGCCGCGTGCTGGTGGCGGGCGATGCCGACCAGCCCTTCTCCATCCAGAGCATCTCGAAGGTGTTCACCTTGACGCTGGCGCTCGGCAATGTCGGCGACGCGCTGTGGAAACGGGTAGGGCGCGAACCTTCGGGCAACCCGTTCAACTCGATCGTCCAGCTCGAGCACGAGAACGGCATTCCGCGCAATCCGTTCATCAATGCCGGCGCCATCGTCATTTCCGACATTCTGCTTGCCGGCCACCAGCCTCGCGAGGCGATCGGCGAGATCCTGCGCTTCATCCAGTTCCTCGCCGACGACGAGACCATCATCATCGACCGCGAGGTCGCCGCATCCGAACGCGCCACCGGCTATCGCAATTTCGCGCTCGCCAACTACATGAAATCCTTCGGCAATCTTCATCATGCGCCGGAACTGGCGCTCGGCGTCTATTTCCATCATTGCGCCATCGCCATGAGTTGCCGGCAACTGGCGATGGCCGGCCGCTTCCTCGCCAATGGCGGCAAGAACCCGGCGACCGGGCATACGGTGGTGTCGGCCGAGCGGGCGCGGCGCATCGGCGCCATGATGCTGACCTGCGGCCACTATGACGGCTCCGGCGATTTCGCCTTCCGTGTCGGCATTCCTGGAAAAAGCGGCGTCGGCGGCGGCATATTGGGCATCGTGCCGGGCGTCGCCTCGCTTGCCGTCTGGTCGCCCGGTCTCAACGCCAACGGCAATTCCAAGCTGGGCTCGATCGCGCTGGAGAAGCTGGCCAGGATGATGAACTGGTCGATCTTCGCGCCATGACTTTCATGATCTGTCGGAACGACGGATATGAAAAATCCCGCGCCGTCTTTCAGGACAGCGCGGGATTATTTTTGTCAGAAAATCAGTTCAAGTAGCGAAAAAGGCTTAGAAAAAGCCCTTCCGCTGCCACCAGCCGGCGCGCTTCGGCTTTTCTTCGGCCTTGGCTTCCGGCTCAGCGGTGACGGTCGAGGAAACCACGGGCACAACCGGTGCATCGATGGCTGCCGGCTTGCGTCGTGACGGTCGGGCCTTTGCAGGCTCTTCCGCGACGGCCGCGACCGCCGTTTCCTCGGCAATAGCCACCGGAGCCTCGACCGGCGTTTCCGCGGCTGCCTCGACGACAGTCGTTTCGGCGACGGCCTCGGCGGCTGCCTTCTTCGGCTTGGCTGCGCGACGCGGCTTCTTGGGCTTTTCGGTGCTCGGCACCTCTTCGCTTACCGCAGCCACCGGCTCTTCCACAGCGACAGCCACCGGCTCGATCGACGCAGGCTCGCTTTCGGAAGCATCAGCCTCGGAAGCCTCTGTCGTTTCGCCGGCACCTGCCTCGGTCTCGCCTTCACCGTCTTCACGGCGATTGCGCTTGCCGCCACGCTTGCCGCGGCGGCGCTTCTTGCCCTGGCCGTCATCCGCAGCCTGCGCCGCCTCGTCAGAGGCGCTGGCAGCGATCGGAGCCGCGTCGTCGGTTTCACCGTCGCCATCATCCGCCGCGTTTGCCGATTCGGCGAAATCGCCGGCCGGAGCGGAGACGGATGAGCCGTCGGCCGGCGCGCCATGTTCGCGATCACGGTCCCTGCCGCCGCGACGTCTGCGACGCTTGCGGCGCTTGCGGTCGCGGCCTTCGCCGTCCTCGGCACCGGCAGCAGGCCGCGGCTGCTGGTTTTGCTGCGGCTGCTGGCGTGGCTGCTCAGCCTGTACCACGACCTCATCATCTTCCTCGACGACGACAATCTCGTCCTCTGGCTCTTCCGGCTCGACATAGGCCGGGAAGCTGCGCGCCTCGACAAAGCCTTCCGGCTTTTCGGCCAGAGCGCCGCGGAAGATCGCATAGTGCTGCGCGCCAACCGTATCGTCGGCTTCGATGGTGATGGTCAGGCCGAAGCGGCTTTCGAGTTCCACCAGTGTGCCGCGCTTGTGGTTGAGCACGTAGAGTGCGGTCGCCGCCGGCGTCCGCACCGTGATGTGGCTGCGCGAATCCTTGAGCAGGAATTCCTCGATCGCCCGCACCACCATCAGCGCGACCGACGAATCGGAGCGCACATGGCCGGTGCCGCCGCAATGCGGGCAGGGCTTCATGGTCGATTCCAGCACGCTGGCGCGGATGCGCTGGCGTGACATCTCCATCAGGCCGAAATGCGAGATTCGGCCGACCTGGATACGGGCACGATCGTTCTTGAGGTGATCCTTCAGCCGCTTCTCGACGGAGCGGTTGTTGCGGTTCTCCTCCATGTCGATGAAGTCGATGACGATCAGGCCAGCCAGATCGCGCAGCCTGAGCTGACGCGCGACTTCCTCGGCCGCTTCCAGATTGGTGTGGAGCGCCGTGTCCTCGATCGAGTGCTCCTTGGTGGAGCGGCCCGAATTGACGTCGATAGCGACCAGCGCCTCGGTCTGGTTGATGATGATGTAGCCGCCGCTCTTCAGCGTCACTTGCGGCTGCAGCATGCGGTCGAGCTGCGCCTCGATGCCGTTGCGCACGAAGATCGGCGTCGTGTCGCGGAACGGCTGAACCACCTTGGCATGGCTCGGCATCAGCATGCGCATGAAGTCCTTGGCCTCGCGGTAGCCCTCCTCGCCGGAGACGAGAATCTCGTCGATATCCTTGTTGTAGAGGTCGCGCACCGAACGCTTGATCAGGCTGCCTTCCTCGTAGACGAGGGCAGGGGCGGTGGACTGGAGCGTGAGATTGCGCACGTTCTCCCAAAGCCGCATCAGATATTCATAGTCGCGCTTGATCTCCGCCTTGGTGCGGCTCTCGCCGGCGGTGCGCAGGATAACGCCCATGCCCTGCGGCACTTCGAGATCGGCGACGACCTCCTTCAGGCGCTTGCGGTCGACCGCGCTGGTGATCTTGCGCGAAATGCCGCCGCCGCGCGCCGTGTTCGGCATCAGCACCGAATAGCGGCCGGCAAGCGACAGATAGGTGGTCAGTGCGGCGCCCTTGTTGCCGCGCTCTTCCTTGACGACCTGCACCAGAAGGATCTGCCGGCGCTTGATCACTTCTTGGATCTTGTACTGGCGGCGCACCGGTTTGCGGCGGTTGCGAACTTCTTCCAGCGCGTCCTCGGCGCCGACCGATTCGATCTCGTGGTCATCGGGATGCGAGGACTGTACTTCCTCCAGCATGCCGCGATCATTGTCGCCGGACGTTGCTTCAGTGCCCTGTTCCGTCTGCGAGACGGGTTCGGAAATCACATCGCCTTCGACCGCGGCGGCGATCGATGTCGGGCCACCCTCGCGGGTGTCGGTTTCGTCTTGCTCGGCGGAACCTTCATCATGGCTGGACGCATCAGCATGCTCTGAATGTTCTGATGTATCGGCCGCGTGTTCGATGATCTCGGAAGTGTGGGAGATCTCCTCGACAACGATGTCGCCATTGTCGCTGCCTTCGACTGCCTCGCCGGAGCCTTCTTCGCCCGCATCGCGCTTGTGCTCACCGCGGTCGCGGCTCTTGCCGCCACGCCGGCGCCCACGCCGTCCGCGCTCGCGGCTCTGGCGATCCTCGCCGTCGCCATCCTCGTCCTCTTCGTCTTCGGCCTCCTGCGCTTCGGCGCGCAGCAGGGCCTGACGGTCGGCGACCGGAATCTGGTAGTAGTCGGGGTGTATTTCACTGAAGGCGAGAAAACCGTGACGGTTGCCGCCATATTCGACAAAGGCTGCCTGAAGGGAGGGTTCGACGCGCGTTACGCGGGCGAGGTAGATGTTTCCTTTGAGCTGCTTCTTGTCCTGGGATTCAAAGTCGAATTCTTCGATACGGTTACCGCGTACGACGACAACGCGTGTTTCCTCCGGGTGGGAGGCGTCTATCAGCATTTTGTTGGGCATTATTTCGTTTCCTCCCGGCAGCCGTCAGCCGCAGCTTGCAAGGCAAAGCCCGCTGCTGCGTGTCTGGAGTGTGGGTGCCGGATGTCTGAATGTCCGCCGGACGGTGCCTGCGCGTCATGGCGGTGCCGCCCGCAGCCATAATGGCGCGGTTTGATGCGGACCTTTCCATGATTGCGCTTGAAGCCATCGTCACCAGCAGAACCTTTTGAACCAAAGCCCGGAAACCGGACCAGCTTGTTTGCTCATACAGAGCCGGCACGGGAACAAACCCGGCCGTTTTCCTCACGCAGGTGATTCCCCCGCCACGGGAGCACGCCTGCGAAATTCGTCGCAATCACCTGAACCCTTTTCGCGTGAAGCGAAAGGAGCCGCCTTTTCATCTGACCCTGTAGCAGGAAGCTGCGGAGGAGGGCGGTTCCAGGATTGCAGTGATCCACTATCGCTTTTATGATTTGACGGGGTGGAAGGCAACCCCGATTTCCGATGCCGGCAAAAAGCAGTTCCGTAGCGTAAGCCTGGGTTCCGAACCTTGCATGAAAAGGCTTGGTTAACCTTCTCTGGATACCAATCGTTAATCGAGTTCGCGGCCTAACCGGCACTTCGACGAAACGAGAGGGCGCCTGGCGCCAAACCGGGAGCGACTGGAAGAGAAATGGGACTGGCAGACTTCACAGACAAGGGATGTCGTGTTGGCGGCCGGATTCTGCACGCCTTCTGTCTCTTGATGCTCTTGGCGATTTCCCAGGCCTTTTCCCCCGTTGCCAACGCCGCAGACGCGCCACTGGTGGCGAAAGGCTACAAGATGGCCGGCGATGCCACCAAGATGCGCATCGTCATGGATTTCGATCGCGAACCGGACATCAAGTGGTTCCTGCTGCGCGGACCCAATCGTCTGGTCATCGATCTGGCGAATACCAGGCTGGCCATTGACGCCAAGGATTTGAAGCCACGCGGCCTGGTCAAGGGCGTGCGCCTGGGCGCGCTCGGCGAGGGCGTTTCGCGGCTCATCCTCACCGGCAAGGGACCGTTCGCCGTCGACAAGCTGGATGTGCTCAAGAATGAGGATGGAACCGGTTACCGCATTGCCATCGACATGTCGGCCGCCTCCGAACGCGAGTTCGACGTCGCCCTTGCTAACCAGGCGCTGACCACCGGCTCGACGGTTTCGACCGACAAGGGCGGGCGGGTTGGTACCGGGCCGGTCTCCAATCCGGGCCACCGCTTCACCGTCGTCATCGATCCCGGCCATGGCGGCGTCGACGGCGGCGCCGAGGGCCTGAACGGCACCATTGAGAAGAACGTCACGCTGGCCTTCGCCACGGAGCTGCGCGACAAGCTCGCCGCGATTGGCAAATACGATGTCTTCATGACCCGTGACACCGATGAATATCTGCGTCTGGACGACCGCGTGCGCATTGCCCGCCAGCATGAAGCCGACCTGCTGATTTCGATCCATGCCGACACAATCAGCGTCAAGGGCATCCGCGGCGCCACTGTCTACACCGTTTCCGACAAGGCGTCGGATCCCCAGGCGCAGGCGCTTGCCGACCGCGAAAATCTCTCCGACCAGTTCGCCGGCATGGTCATCAAGGACGATAACAAGGAAGTGACCGACATCCTGATCGACCTGATCCGCCGCGAGACGCACACTTTTTCGATGAGTTTCGCCCACACGCTGGTCGGCCAGCTGTCGACCAGTGTCGGCCTGATCAACAATCCGCAGCGTTCCGCCGGGTTCAAGGTGCTCAAAGCACCAGACGTGCCGTCCGTTCTGGTCGAACTCGGCTATCTCTCGAATGCCAAGGACGAGGCGCAGCTGCTCGACGCCGAATGGCGCGGCAAGGCCGCCCAAAGCATCACCAACGCCGTCGCGCTGTTCGCTTCCGCCCGGGTCGGACCAGGAACTGGAGGCTGACATGCCTGGCGGCGCCTGCAACCAGGGGCAGCGTTGCCGGATGACAACACCCGGTGCCTTTATTCCACGCAGCCGGTCACGAAATCAGGCCTTGCCGTATTTTGTCCACATGGTGGCGACATGGGTTTTCGATTACGGATTGGGACCGGCTCGAAAGCTTGCGTGGAAGGCGGCTTCGTTTAGGAAATTCCCGAACCAAGGACTGGAGCGGGTATGATTCGTCTCATTGGCTATTTCTTCGGCATCGGCACGACGCTGGCCCTTCTGGCTGCGGCGGGCGTTGCGCTTTACATCGGCCATGTAGCAAAGGATCTGCCTGACTACGAAGTGCTGGCCAAGTACGAGCCGCCGGTGACCACCCGCATTCATGCCTCCGACGGCTCTCTGATGGCGGAGTATGCGCGCGAACGGCGCCTGTATTTGCCGATCCAGGCCATTCCGGACCGCGTCAAGGCGGCCTTTCTGTCAGCCGAGGACAAGAACTTCTACAGCCATCCCGGTGTTGACATAACGGGCCTGGGCC
This sequence comes from Mesorhizobium sp. P3_A8, assembly GCF_056402995.1. NCBI lineage: Bacteria > Pseudomonadati > Pseudomonadota > Alphaproteobacteria > Hyphomicrobiales > Phyllobacteriaceae > Mesorhizobium > Mesorhizobium sp. P3_A8. The sequence goes on from NZ_JBFUGI010000006.1 coordinate 336,175, forward strand.
GGGCGGTGCTCACCTATGTTTCGGGTGGACCGATGCAGGGTGGTTCGACGATCACCCAGCAGGTTGCCAAGAACTTCCTTCTCACCAACGAGCGCTCCCTGGAACGCAAGGTCAAGGAGGCCATCCTCTCGTTCCGCATCGAACAGGCCTATTCCAAGGATCGCATCCTTGAGCTCTATCTCAATGAGATTTTCTTTGGCTTCAACGCCTATGGTGTCGCCGGCGCGGCACTCACCTATTTCGACAAATCGGTGAACGAACTGACCGTGGCCGAGGCCGCTTATCTGGCTTCGCTGCCGAAAGGTCCGGCCAACTACAATCCCTTCAAGCATGCCGATCGCGCGATCGAGCGGCGAAACTGGGTCATCGGCCAGATGGTCGAGAACGGTTACGTGACCCCCGAAGAGGGTGCGAAGGCGAAGGCCGAGCCGCTGGGTGTCGCCCCACGCCGCACTGGCTCCTATCTGTTCGCGGGCGAGTATTTCACCGAAGAGGTTCGTCGCCAGATCATCGCCCGCTATGGCGAGAATGCGCTCTACGAGGGCGGTCTTTCCATTCGCACGACCCTTGATCCGAAGGTTCAGCTCATCGCCCGTAAGGCGATGCAGAACGGTTTGATGAAATACGACACGCTGCGCGGCTATCGCGGGCCGGTGACGTCGATTGACGTGTCGAGCGACTGGGGCGTCCCGCTGGGCGCCGTCAAGGGGCTGGAAGACGTTCCCGAATGGTCGCTCGCCGTCGTGCTCGACTCCTCGGCGACCGGCCTCTCGATCGGCCTGCAACCCGCACGCCAGGCGTCGGGTGAGATCGTCAAGGAACGTGTCGAAGGCACCGTCAGCAAGGATGACATGGGTTTCGCCATGCGCCATCTGGTCGACGGCAAGACAGTCAAGGCCAAGTCGCCGGCCGACGTGCTGAAGCCGGGCGACGTCATCTTCGTGCAGAAGAACGATGGTTCCGACAATACCTACAGCCTGCGTCAGGTTCCCGAGGTGGAAGGTGGCCTGATCGCGATGGATCCGCACACCGGCCGCGTGCTGGCCATGGTCGGCGGCTTCTCCTATTCGCAGTCGGAATTCAACCGCGCCACCCAGGCCATGCGCCAGCCGGGCTCCTCGTTCAAGCCGATCGTCTATTCGGCCGCGCTCGACAACGGCTATACGCCGGCCTCGGTGATCATGGACGGACCGATCACCATCCAGAGCGGCAACACGACCTGGACGCCGAAGAACTATGACGGCACCGTCGCCGGGCCGGCAACGCTGCGCTCCGGCATCGAAAAGTCGCGCAACCTGATGACGGTGCGGCTTGCCAACGACATGGGCATGAAGCTGGTCGTCGAATATGCCGAGCGCTTCGGCGTCTATGACCATCTGGCGCCGTATCTGCCGATGGCGCTGGGCTCCGGCGAGACGACCGTCATGCGCATGGTTTCGGCCTATTCGATCATGGCCAATGGCGGCAAATCGATCAAACCATCGCTGATCGACCGCATCCAGGACCGCTACGGCAAGACCGTGTTCAAGCAGGATGAGCGTGGCTGCGAAGGCTGCAACGCGCCTGAATGGAAGAACCAGCCGGAGCCGGAACTGGTCGACACTTCCGAGCAGGTGCTCGATCCGATGACCGCCTACCAGATCACCTCGATGATGGAAGGCGTGGTGCAACGCGGTACCGGCGCCACCATCGGTGAGCTAGGCCGCCACATCGCCGGCAAGACCGGCACCACCAACGACGAGAAGGACGCCTGGTTCATCGGCTACACGCCGAACCTCGTGGTCGGTCTCTACATGGGCTATGACACGCCGCGCGGCCTTGGCCATGGCGCCACCGGCGGCGGTCTCGCCGCCCCGATCTTCAAGGATTTCATGCGTGTGGCGCTGGACGGCACGCCCAATGTCGACTTCAAGGTTCCTGACGGCATGAACCTGGTCGCCATCAATCGCAAGACCGGCATGCGTGCCGCGTCGGGCGATCCGGGCACCATCATCGAGGCCTTCAAGCCGGGCACTGGTCCCGCCGACAGCTACTGGGTGATCGGCATGGGCGCCGACGGCTCCAACGCGTCGGGCGGCCCATTGTCGCCGCAGGCCAACCAGGCCATCCAGGACGGTGGCGGCGGCCTCTACTGACGGGTCAAATGCCGACTGCTGGGCTGGCCTCGGGGCCGGCCCATTTCGCTTTACACATGGCGGCGCCGTCCCTATGTATCGCGCCGACCGAAGTGTCACTTCAGCAACAGGACAAAATACCAGGCCATGCGCGCGGAAACGCAGAATATTGTCGACGAGATCAGGCAGGCGATAACCCTGCTGAGGAGGCATCTTTGACTGGGATCAGGCCATAAAGCGGCTTGAATACCTGAATGTCCGCGCCGAGGACGCCAGCCTCTGGAACGAACCGCTGGAAGCGCAGAAGCTGATGCGCGAACGCCAGGGCCTCGAGGAAGGCATCGCGTCGGTCAAGGGTCTGACGCAAGCGCTGGAAGACAATATCGGCCTGATCGAGCTCGGCGAGGAAGAGGGCGACGAGGGCGTCATCGCCGAGGCTGAGGCGGCGATCCGCTCCATGCAGGGCGAGGCGAAGGCCCGCCAGGTCGAAACGCTGCTGTCGGGCGAGGCTGACGCCAACGACACCTATCTCGAAGTCCATGCCGGCGCCGGCGGCACCGAGAGCCAGGACTGGGCCTCGATGCTGTTGCGCATGTACACGCGCTGGGCCGAACGGCGTCGCTTCAAGGTCGAGGTGCTGGAAATGCATGACGGCGAAGAAGCAGGCATCAAGTCCGCCACGCTGCTGATCAAGGGCCACAATGCCTATGGCTGGCTGAAGACGGAATCGGGTGTCCATCGCCTGGTTCGTATTTCGCCGTATGACAGCAATGCGCGCCGCCATACATCCTTCTCCAGCATCTGGGTCTATCCAGTCGTAGATGACAGGATCGAGATCGATGTTTCAGAATCCGATGTCCGCATCGACACATATCGCTCGTCCGGTTCGGGAGGCCAGCACGTCAACACCACCGACTCGGCGGTCCGCATCACCCATATCGCCACCGGCATCGCGGTTGCCTGCCAGGCCGAACGCTCACAGCACAAGAACAAGGCGAAGGCCTGGGAAATGCTGCGCTCGCGCCTCTACGAGGAAGAGCTGAAGAAGCGCGAGGCGGTGGCCAACGCCACCGAGGCGTCGAAGAGCGACATCGGCTGGGGTCACCAGATCCGCTCCTACGTGCTGCAGCCCTACCAGCTGGTGAAGGATCTGCGCACAGGCGTCGAGAGCACCAGCCCGTCGAGCGTGCTCGACGGCGACCTCGACGACTTCATGGAAGCCTCGCTGTCGCAGCGCATCGAGGGCGGCGCGGGTGAGGCCGTGGCCGATCTGGACTAGCGCCGTCCGCCGCCAAACCTGGAGTGTGACCGCTCGCACTGGACGAAGCGGGCCATCACCAACGACTGCCGTAGTTGTGATTTCACCTGGTTGCTGCCTTGGGTGGGCCGGCGGCAACAGGTCGTCCGGCCACGCAGCAATTTCTTGCGCCGACTCACATTTCGGCTCACCATCGGACGCAGGAGGAGACAAAAGCATTTATGGCCGGTCGCGGCATATCTGCTGACGATTGGCCGCTGGGAAGACACGTTCCGGGAACGGGCAAGCGAAACGCTTGAACCTCGTTTGAAAGGAACGTTCCCATGTCTGCTGCCAGTTCCAGATCGGCCATCGCCGTTCCATCGGTTGGCCAGCTTGTCATTCCCCTTTGCGCGGCGATCGCGCTGCTGTCGGCGCCGGCCCTGGCGCATGACGCGAAGCCGACCGCGGCCAAGCCGCAAGGCTGGGCTTATCCGTTTGCCTGCTGCGCGAATTACGATTGCCACGAGGTGTCGCAAACCTCGATCAGCGAGCGCCCGGAAGGCTATGTCATCAAGGACACCGGGGAGGTGGTCGCGTATAGCGACAGACGGATCAAGGATTCGCCCGACGGAGAATTCCATTGGTGCGCGCATCAAGCAGGGCTCGATGCCGGAAAGACCATCTGCCTGTTCGTGCCGCCATCGTCTTACTGAGTTTGCTGCCGGCTGTTCAGGGCGTAAAGCCTGCTGACAGACAGTTGTCAGGATCGCTTCTTTATGGTGCCCTGCCGCATGGGCGGCCGACAATGGAGAGGTGATGTTGATGACCATCAAGGCAAGCTGCCACTGCAAGGCGACGACATTCGAGGTTTCAGAGGCACCGCAGACGGTGACGCAATGCACCTGTTCGTTCTGCTCGAAACGCGGCTCGCTCTGGGCCTATTACATCCCATCACAATTCAAGCTCACCAGCCCGCAGGAAAACGTTTCTGTCTATGAGTGGGGCTCGAAAACCGTAAAGCACGGCTTTTGCGCCACCTGCGGCTGCGGCACCTTCACGCAAACGCCGGATTGGTCGACCGGCAAGCCGGATTTCGACAATCCCAAGATCAGCGTCAATTCGCGGCTGTTCGATGATTTCGATCTCGACACCGTGGAAGTGGTGGTCATTGACGGCAAGAATCTCTGGTAGCTGGCCAAGGTGATCGTCACCTAACAGACCCCGGGAAAAGCCGTCGCGGGCATCTTTCCCGTTCCGCTTTTCGCCGCAATTCATGGTACAAGTCGCGGGAAGGGCTGATTTGGCGCCGTCGAAAAAGGCGCGACTTGGAGAGGGACCATCTATGAAGAAGACCGTGCTCGTCGTCGTGGCGACGGCTTTGCTCGTGAGCGCTTGCACCACGACCGACCCATATACCGGTGACCAGAAGATTTCCAACACCGCCGCGGGTGCCGGTCTTGGTGCCCTGGCGGGTGCCAGCCTTGGTCTGCTTGCCGGCGGTAATGACCGCCGCAACGCGCTGATCGGCGCCGGCATCGGTGCACTGGCCGGCGGTGCAATCGGCGCCACTATGGATCAGAACGAAGCTGAACTGCGTCGGCAGCTCGAGGGCACTGGCGTCAGCGTCACCCGCAGTGGCGACCAGATCATCCTCAACATGCCGTCTGACATCACCTTCAACATCGATCAGGATGCGGTGAAGCCTGGCTTCTATCCGGTGCTGAATTCGGTCGCTCTGGTGCTGAAGAAGTTCAAGCAGACCACGGTCGACGTGTTCGGCCATACCGATTCGACCGGCGGCGAACAGCACAATTTCGATCTGTCGCAGCGCCGCGCACTGGCGGTCGCCAACTATCTGTCCGGTCAGGGCGTCGATCAACGCCGCTTCGCGGTCACCGGCTTCGGCAAGACGCGTCCGATCGCATCCAATGCGACGGCCGCCGGCCGCGAGCAGAACCGCCGCGTCGAAATCCAGCTGTCGCCGCTCACCTGAGCGGTATCGATCAGAAACGAAAACGGCCCCGCAAGGGGCCGTTTTTGTTTGAGGACGTCGACGCTCTTCAGATACGGCGCCAGAGTATTAGCTAGTTCTAATTAACGACTTTCCCGCGGTCATGGAAAGGAATAGCATCGTCCCGTTCCTGAGGGGATGAGGCGGTACAACTGGCCGCGCTATAAGCATTTTTCCGCCTCGGTCTTGCACGGCCAGATCAGAAAGTCTGGGAGGAATGCATGACAAGAACAGGCCTAGGGCGCTGCGGCGTCCTCGTTTTGACCGGTGTTGCAGGCGCATGGTTGGGGGTCGCTACGGCTTGGGCCGAGGACGCCAACAAGGCCGACATCGATGCCTTGAAAAAGTCGCTCGCCAAATATGAGGACTACACCGCCGCCGTTCGCGACCTCTATCTGTCGACCGTCGGCTGCGTCTACTACAGCGGAGAAAAGATACCGGGCTCGATGGAATACCCGAAAGGCGCCATGGGCATCCATTTCGTCAACGTTCCAAGTGTTGGCCAGAAACTCGACCCGATGAAGCCCAACGTCCTGATCTACGAGCCGACCAAGAAAGGCCTGAAGTTGGTCGGCGTGGAATGGCTGGTGCCGCTGACGCCGGACGTCAAAGCGCCGCCGAAGCTGTTTGGCCAGACCTTCATGGGTCCGATGGAGGGACACTATCCGCTCATTCCGAGGGAGTTCGTCCACTACGATCTTCACGCCTGGCTGTTCAGGGACAATCCGAACGGCATGTTCAGTCCGACGAACCCGAACGTGAAATGCACCAAGGCCGACTTTCCGATGCTGGAGAAACCGACCAAGATGATGCCCGGGCCGATGTAACGGCCGAGCTGAGCCAGAAGCTTACCGCGAAGGCAAGCCGGATCGCTGGCTTGCCTTCCAAAGCAGACGGAGATCAGACCTTTGCGACGATGCGCATGAAGGCCGGCATGTCATCGCCAAAGCCAACGGTGGTGTCGTTGTCTTCCTGGTGGCGGTGACGGGCAGGGCGGTTGCTATCGCGCTGCGGCCTGGTGTCGCCCCGCTCCGGTGCGCGCTGTTCGTTGCGATCGGAGGATTTGCGTTCGGTGTTTTCCGAACGGATCGCCTCCTTGCGCGCACGCCTTTCGCCAATGTCGGCGACGGGCGTCTCAGCCACATCGGGCTGTTCCTGCTGTGCGACCACCGGCGAGGCATCTTCCTCGCTGTGTTTGGCGCGACGTTCGCCGCCCTTCTTGCGTTCGCCCCTGTCCTTGCGATCGTCGTCCTTGCGGCCGGCACGGCGCGGCGCGCCTTTGCCACGGCGCGGAGCATCGTCCTCGCCGCCTTCGCTGGCCACGACCGTCGACAGGTCGCCGTCATGCCACTCGATCTTGTTGCCGATCAGCCGTTCGATGGCGTCGATGTATTTGGTGTCCGACTTGGTCGCGATGGTGAAGGATTTGCCGGAGCGCCCGGCGCGACCGGTGCGGCCGATGCGGTGGACATAGTCCTCGGCATGGATCGGCACGTCATAGTTGAAGACGTGGCTGACATCGGGGATGTCGAGGCCGCGCGCGGCGACGTCCGAAGCCACGAGATAACGAAGCTTGCCGTCACGGAAATTGGCCAGCATCTGCATGCGGGCGCGCTGGTCCATGTCGCCATGCAGGGCGCCGGCATCGAAATCATACTTCAGCAGCGAGCGGAACAACTCCGACACTTCGACCTTGCGGTTGCAGAAGATGATGGCGTTCTTCAACTCCGCGTCTTCAGCCTTGATGAGGTTGCGCAACGTTTCGCGCTTGTCCCAGGGCTTCGAGCCGGACTTCACCAGCCGCTGGATAATGTTGGTTGCGGCGGACGCAGCCTTCGAAACCTCGACGCGCACGGGCGCGTGCAGGAATTTTTCCGTCAGCTTGGTGATTTCCGGCGGCATGGTCGCCGAGAAGAACAGCGTCTGCCGGGTGAACGGGATCATTTCGCAGATGCGCTCGATATCGGGAATGAAGCCCATGTCGAGCATGCGGTCGGCCTCGTCGATAACGAGGATCTCGACGCCGTTGAGCAGCAGCTTGCCGCGTTCGCGGTGGTCGAGCAGACGGCCAGGCGTCGCGATCAGCACGTCGGCGCCACGCTCCAGCTTCTTGTCCTGCTCGTCGAACGACACGCCGCCGATCAAAAGCGCGATGTTGAGCTTGTGGTTCTTGCCGTATCGGATGAAATTCTCTTCGACCTGGGCGGCGAGTTCGCGCGTCGGTTCCAGGATCAGCGTGCGCGGCATGCGGGCGCGTGCCCGGCCTTTTTCGAGGCGGGTCAGCATCGGCAACACAAAGGAAGCCGTCTTGCCGGTGCCGGTCTGGGCGATGCCCAGAATATCCTTGCCGAGCAAGGCGTGCGGGATCGCACCAGCCTGGATCGGCGTCGGCTGGGTGTAGCCGGCATCGGTGACTGCGGAAAGGACCTTCGGCGACAGGCCGAGGTCTGCGAAGGTCAACGCTTCTTGAGCGGTCGTGGTGTCTGAGGACAAGTGTTGTTGTCTTTGGCTGGTTCGGGGAAGCGCAACGGCGTCTGTCGCGGCAAGCGCCACGCGCCTGCAAGATTGGTATTGCGATTAGGCGCAAGTCCGCGATTTGTCAACAGAAACGGGCGGGATTGGCACGATTGTGAAGTTGTAACCTTAATCGCGATGGTTAATCCGGCCGCTTGTCTGTGTGCCGGCTCAGTAACGGAACTGTTCGGCCAGGATGCGCTCGTTCCAGGAATGATTGGGATCGAACAGCAACGTCGCCGTCGCGGTCGGCGATTCCCGTACCGTCACCGAAGTCACCGCCTTGACCTCGGTGTGATCGGCGGCGGCGTTCACCGGCCGCTTTTCCGGCTCGAGAATGTCGAAGCGCACGGTTGCCTTGTTGGAGAGCAACGCGCCACGCCAGCGGCGCGGGCGAAACGGGCTGACTGGGGTCAGCGCCAGCAGCGGTGCGTCGAGTGGCAAGATCGGGCCGTGTGCGGAGAGATTGTAGGCGGTGGATCCGGCTGGCGTGGCGATCATGACGCCGTCGCAGCTCAGTTCTTCGAGCCGGATCTGTTCATCGACGCTGATGCGGATCTTGGCTGTCTGATAGGATTGGCGCCACAGCGCAACTTCGTTGATCGCCAGCGCCGAAACGGTCTCGCCTTCCGAGGTGACGGCCAGCATTTCCAGCGGGCGGATGGTTTCGGCGACCGCAGCCGCGATTCGCTCGGTCAGCCCCCCGGAACGGTACTCATTCATCAGGAACCCGATGGTGCCACGGTTCATGCCGTAGACCTTCTTTCCGGTTCCCATCGTGTCGCGTAAAGTCTGCAGAAGGAAGCCGTCGCCGCCCAGGGCCACCACGACTGCGGCCTCCGCGATCGAAGATTGGCCATAACGCGCCGACAGACTTTCCAGCGCCGCCTTGGCGTCTGCTGTGTCGGACGAGACGAAGGCGATGCTGTTGGCGGCTGTGCTCATGGCTCCCCGATCGCGACCGATTGGCGGCGGGTCTGGTCGCGCCAGCGCCGGGGTAGCATGGTGCGGGCGGCTCTGCAAAGAGAGCCGTTGCGCCGGTGGGTAAAGCCATGCCGCGACGGCGTCGCCAGCACCGGCAGGTCGCGCTTCATGACATGGCGCGCGCGAATGTGATGGTTAAGGCGGGGCTTAAACTCTCGTAAAGGCGGATCGATCATGTTAGCCGGGATGGATGGCGTGGGGGCGCCCGCAGCACCGCAAGTATCCTTCGGGATGCCAAAGGACGCTGTGGCACTTTTGATTTGTGCGCATGATCCCATGGACGAACCTAGATGTTCGGGGGCACGCACCAACCAGACGAGGCCGACATATTGCCGGTAGCACGCCTGATCATCGTCTTTCTCATGCTGGGTAGCTTCGCGCTGGTCTTCGCCGAGCTTGTGCGGCAGTCGGAAGCAATGAGTAACAGACCGCTGCCCACGGCGTCACGCTGTGGCGATGCCAGCGGCATGCCTTGCCCGCAACGGGCACTGTAACCGCGGAGTAACCGCGAAAATTCATTTTCCCTATCCGCACCCAAGGTTTCGTCCTCGGGCGACCAGTCATCGGCTGGCGCAGGACAAGTTTGATCGTTGCAATTGCGGCAGCGATGAAAGCACTGGTAGAAGACACTCGGATCTGGATAGGACCTTGGTCCCATCGTCCTGGAAAACAAGCCCTGCGGCGCGTTGGCCGGTCGAGTTTTCTGGAAGGGAGTGTGGATGGCGCGCAGCGTGTTGGTTTCTGGGGGCTGCGGCTTCATTGGCTCCCACCTTGTCGATCGCCTGCTGCGGCGCGATGATCTGGAAACGCTTGTCGTCGTCGACAATCTGTGGACCGGATTGCGCGACAACCTTGCCCATGTCGCGGACCCGCGGTTCAGCCTGCAAATTGCCGATGCCGAAAGCTTCACGGCCGGCCGGCATTTCGATGAGATCATCCATCTGGCGTCACCGGCTTCGCCCGTATGGTACATGCGCGAGCCGGCTCGCACGATCAAGGCCAACATAGGCGGCGCGCTCAATCTTCTATCGCTGCTCAGGCCCGGCGGTCGCTTCTGCTTCGCCTCGACCTCGGAAGTCTATGGCGATCCCATGGTGTCGCCCCAACCGGAGAGCTACCGGGGATCCGTGGACTGCACCGGGCCAAGGGCGTCCTATGATGAAAGCAAGCGCTGCACCGAAGCGCTGCTGTTCGAAGAGCAACGCGTCAATGGGCTCGATGTCCGCGTCGTCAGGTTGTTCAACACCTATGGGCCGCGAACGCGCATCGATGATGGCCGCGCTGTTTCGAATTTTGTCAGCCAGGCCCTGACCACTGGAATCCTGACCGTCTATGGCGACGGCTCGCAATCGCGCAGCTGGGGTTACGTCGACGATATCGTCGATGGGTTGGAGCGTTTCTTCTGGCGTGACAGCATCTCGCACCGCGGCCCCTTGAACATCGGCAACAATCGTGAGGTCTCGGTTCTCGAGACCGCGAAATTCGTCAGTTCGCTTGTGGCTGGCAGCCGCATCGAACACCATGCGCCTGCCCTGCAAGATCCGACGAACCGGTGCCCGGACTTGACCCTGGCAAGGCAGGTTCTTCCCGGATGGGAGGCAAAGACCAGTTACCAGGAAGGGATACGGCGCACTTTCGAATGGTTTCGCCGACAGATGGCGACTGACGGCAGATCGGCGGCCTCAGCCTGAGCCTGGGGCCCGACCCGTCATAGCGACCGTGAAACAGAATCTAGACTGCCGGTGAAGTAGGGTCCAAGCACGGTTTCAAAGGCCTTCAAGGCCGCGCCGATCGCCTGATGCATGTCGAGATACCGGTAGGTGCCCAGCCGTCCGCCCAGATGCAGGTTTTTCTCGGCGTCCGCCCGTTCGAGGTAACGACGGTACACCGCCTGATCCCGGCGCGTGTCGATCGGATAGTAGGGCTCGTCGCTGCGGCCGGCAAAACGGGAATACTCGCGGCCGATCAGTGTCTTGTCGCTGTTGTGCTGGCGTTCCGGATTGAAATGCCGGAACTCGACGACGCGGGTGTAGGGCACGTCCTCGTCGGCATAGTTCATGATCGCCGTGCCCTGATGATCCGGCGTGTCCATGACCTCGAGATCGATATCGATCGTCCGCCAGCCGAGCTCGCCCTCGCAATAGTCGAAATAGCGGTCGATCGGACCGGTGTAGACGACCGGCAAGCCTTTCGGAAGCAAGGGTTTGATATCGAAGAAGTCGACGCCAAGCCGTGTTTCGATGAGCTCATGGGCGAGCATCTTTTCGAAGATCGCCGTATAGCCATCCACAGGTTGGCCTTGAAAGCGGTCGTTGAAATAGCCGTCCTCGAATGTGTAGCGGACCGGCAGGCGCGCGATGATCTGTGCCGGCAGTTCGCGCGGGTCCGTCTGCCATTGCTTGGCGGTATAGCCCTTGATGAAGGCCTCGTAGAGCGGACGGCCGACGAGCGAAATCGCCTTCTCCTCGAGATTGGCCGGCGGGCGATCGCCAAGCTCCGCCGCCTGCTCGGCGATCATGCCGCGCGCCTCATTGGGGCTCAGCCGCTTGCCGAAGAACTGGCAGATCGTGGCAAGGTTGATCGGCAGCGGATAGACCTTGTCGCGATAGGTCGAGAACGCACGATGGCGATAGGCCGTGAAACCGGTGAAGGCGCGCAGATAGTTCCAGACCTCCTCGTTGGATGTATGGAAAAGATGCGGCCCGTAGCGGTGGATCTCGACGCCGGTGGCGGGATCTTGTTCGGTGTAGGCATTGCCGCCGATGTGCTGGCGCCGGTCGATCACCAGCACGCGCCGGCCGAGTTGCGTGGCGATGCGCTCGGCGAGCGTCGCGCCATAAAAGCCCGCGCCGACAATAAGGATGTCGGCCTTGCCAAGCAGGTTCTTGTCCATCCGGCCTTATCCATTCAGTGTTCAGCGTCAGCGCCTTATTCGCTGCCGTTGGTCATGATTCAAGCGAAAAACGACATCCGGCTGAAGTGTTTGGAAACGAGGTATTCCGGCTGGATGGATCAAAATATTTTGGTGGCTTGATCGTCTTTGTATAGATTAGAAGAATCTTCAGAATTCGAACATTTATTTTATCGATATCGTTGATCGATCGGTCCAGTAAAAAGCGGCCACCGTAGGGTCTTGCATCCATGAAACTTATCGTCGTGACGCCGGCCGGGCGCGAGAAATATCTTCGCTTGCTCAGCCATTACGTTCTGAAAAGCTCCGATGTGCACGAATGGCACCTGTGGGACAACTGCCGCAACGAAGCCGATCGAGCCTACCTGCAGAGACTGGCCGCTTCCGATCCACGCTGCCGGATCAAAAAACTTCCACACGCCAATGGCGGGTTCAATGTCATCGGTGACTTCTATCGTTTTTGCGATGATGTCGACGCTTTCTATCTGCGCCTCGACGACGATGTGGTTTTTGTCGAGGACGGCTTCTTTCAAAAGTTCATGGCCAGGGTCATGGCCGAACGAGGATCAGCCATCTGGTACGCGCCGCTGATCATCAACAATGCGATCTGCAATTCACTGATCAAACAGCTTTCCAGGGTTGTGGTGGAGGGGCCGCTTACGTGCCAGGCGTCATGCGAGTTCTCCTGGGCACATGCCAGCTTTCCGCAGGCGCTTCATCCGGTCTTCATCGAAGCTGTCCGCTCCAACCGGCTCGATGACTTCCGGATCCCGGACCGGGAGATCAGGCTGTCGCGCTTCTCCATCAATGCGATCGGTTTCTTCGGGTCGGATATTGTCGGTCTGGGAGAGGATTTCCATCCGCCGTCAGGCGATGAGGAAGAGTGGCTTTCGGCGACGCTGCCGACCAAACAGGATCGGCCGGGCAAGATTTTTGGTGACCTGATCGTCGCGCATTTCAGTTTCTATACACAGGAGCGCCAATTGCTGCGCACCAACATTCTCGACGGCTACTACGAGGTCGCTGGCCTGGTTGCTCCAATCTACGAGAAACCTCCGATCCGCTTGAGAGACCTGCTGAAGCAATGGAGGAGAGGCCGGACGGCGTCTACGCCACCGCGCTATACGATCTCGCTTCCGGCAGCCAATTCCGGCTGATGTCCGGCTTGGCCGGCTTTGTCGCGCCTATTGTTCGCCGCGTCATCCCTGCAAATCAGCGTTGCCGTGTAGACCGAGTCGGGTCGCCGGTCTCATGGTTCGGCAGCCAGTACGTCCGCAGCTAGGCCCGCGTTCCAACCCCTGCTGATGCGATCGTAGAAATTGGTCGAGAGCGCTGTCACGTGGCCGGTCCGCGGCCACATTCCGCCGATGAAGCCGGACGCGCCACCCACGCATGATACCAAAGCCGACGACAAGAGTGCTGGAGGCGCGGTTTTGCGGCCTGTCAGATGTCCGCCGTCGCCCGCAAAAAAATATTGACTGTATGTTTAGTCATAGTTATCCCTAGCGTCGACGATGACCAGCCGGCGTTTGCCGGTGAATGGCCACGAAGGAGAGGGGAATATCTTGACAGTCATGCGGCCCGCCGTTGAGGCGAAGGACGTCACCAGGACTTTTCAGGGACCCGGCCAGGAGCCCGTCAGGGCGCTTGACGCGGTTTCCGTTTCCATTCGCGAGAACGAGTTTTTCACGCTGCTGGGCCCATCCGGCTGCGGAAAGACGACGTTGTTGCGGCTGATAGCCGGCTTCGATTTTCCGAGCGCCGGCGAAATCCTGCTCTACGGACAGGACATCGCGCCGCTGCCGCCGTTCAAGCGCCCGGTCAACACCGTCTTCCAGTCCTATGCGCTGTTCCCGCACATGACGGTGGCCGAGAACATCGGCTTCGGCCTGAAGATGCTGGGCAAGCCCAGGGCGGAGATCGAGGCGCGCGTCGATGCGATGCTGACGCTGGTCCACATGCAGAAATTGAAGAGCCGCCGCACCAGCCAGATTTCTGGCGGCCAGCAGCAGCGCGTGGCGCTGGCCCGGGCACTGGCGCCGCAGCCGAAGGTGCTCTTGCTCGACGAACCCTTGTCGGCGCTCGACTACAAGCTGCGCAAGGAGATGCAGATCGAGTTGAAGCGGCTGCAGCACGAGACCGGCATCACCTTCATCTTCGTCACCCATGATCAGGAAGAAGCACTGACCATGTCGGACCGCATCGCGGTGATGTCGTCAGGCAAGATCCTGCAGGTCGGTACGCCTTGGGACATCTACGATCACCCGGCGCAACGCTTCGTCGCCGACTTCATTGGCGAGACCAATTTCCTGGACGGCACGGTCGAAGGCGCCGCGGATGGCAAGGCGCGGGTCACACTGCGCTCGGGAGCAAGCATCCTCGCGACCACCGCCAGCGATTTCCGGCCGGGCAGCCAGGCGACGCTGATGGTGCGGCCCGAGCATGCCAGGCTCGTCAAGGCCGCCGGCGACCTGACCGGCACGGTCGAGACCGTCGTCTATTTCGGCACCGACACACATATCCATGTCCGGCTGGCGGACGGCGGTCCCTTCATCGTGCGCCAGCAGAATTCACGTTGTGCCGGCTGCGGCTTCGAAGCCGGCGACAAGGTCGGCATTCAAATCGGCGACGCCGCCGCGCAGCTGCTGAAGGATTAGGTCATGGCGACCGCGAAAGAGATCGCCGACAAGGCCGAACGCAACGATATCCGCTCGCGCTGGCTGCTTTCCACGCCGGCGTTGCTGATCGTCTTCCTCGCGGCGCTTGGGCCGCTGCTGATCGTGGTCGTCTATTCCTTCCTGACCCCAGGCAATTACGGCGACGTGAAATGGCAGTTTTCGACCGACGCCTGGGTGAGCGTGCTGCTTCAGCGAGACGTCTTCGACGACGCGCTGTCCTTCGCCAGCGCGCATCTGTCGATCTTCTGGCGCTCGGTGTCGCTGTCGGCCATGACCACGATCCTGACGCTGATCTTCGGCTTTCCGACAGCCTATTTCATCGCGACACGACCGGAACACCGGCGCGATATCTGGCTGTTCCTGATCACCATCCCGTTCTGGACCAACCTTTTGATCCGAACCTTCGCCATGCAGGAGGTGCTGCGCAATGACGGCCTCATCAATTGGCTGCTGCAGCTGCTGCGGATTACCGATCACCCCACCCAGCTGATGTATACGAATTTCGCCGTCCTGCTCGGCATGGTCTATGTGTTCCTGCCGCTGATGGTGCTGCCGCTCTACGCCAGCATGGAGAAGATCGACTTCCGGCTGATCGAGGCGGGTTACGACCTGTACGCGACGCGGTTTCAGGTACTGCGGCGCATCATCGTGCCGCTGGTCGCGCCGGGCATCGTCGCCGGCTCGATCCTCGTCTTCATCCCTTCGCTCGGCGCCTATGTGACGCCGCGTGTGCTGGGCGGCGGCACCAATCTGATGATCGGCAATCTGATCGAACTGCAATTCGGCCAAGGGCGCAACTGGCCGCTCGGTGCGGCGCTGTCGATCACGCTGATGGCGATCGTGATGGTGGCGCTGCTGTTCTACGTCCGCAACATGACAAGGTCGGATGGCAGCCATGGCTAAGCGCTTCGATGTCCGCCAGCAGACCGGCTTCGTCACCATAGCGATGGTGTGTTTCTTCCTCCTCTATCTGCCGATCGGCACGCTCGTCGTCTTCGCCTTCAACGACAATGAATCGCTGGCGATCTGGAAGGGCTTTTCGCTGCGCTGGTTCCATGTCGCCTGGAACAACACGCTGGTGATCGAATCCTCGATTCGCTCGTTCCAGATCGCAGCGGTCGCCGCCATCCTGGCGACGATCACGGCAACGATGGCGGCGCTGGCGACGACCCGGACCAAGCCGTATCGCGGGCTGACCTTCAAATACGCTTTCATCAACCAGCCGCTGATGGTGCCGGAGATCGTCACGGCGGTGGCGCTGCTGATTGTGTTCTCGCGCATCAAGATCTGGACCGGCTATTCGGGTCTTGGATACCTGATCGCAGCCCACACCGCCTTCTGCATCCCGTTCGCCTATCTGCCGATCCGTGCTCGGCTCGAAAGCATGGATCTCTCGCTCGAAACGGCGGCGGCCGACCTCTATGCGGGCAAATGGCAGGCCTTCCGGCATGTGACGCTGCCGCTGCTTTGGCCGGGCATCCTGGCAGGGCTGATGCTCGCCTTCGTCGTCTCGCTGGATGACGTGGTCATCACCGAATTCGTCAAATCCGGCGGCCAGGACACGCTACCGACCTTCATGCTTGGCCAGATTCGTCGCGGCGTGACGCCGGAAATCAATGCGATCTCGACCGTCTTCCTTGTCCTGTCGATCGGCATCGTCACGGCTTTCTTTTTCTTCAGCAGGAAACGGACCTGAGGCCGCATCGCCGCCGGTCCCAACAATGGGAGCAAATAGCATGAACTGGAAACTGACCGCGACAGCCGTCGGGCTATCGCTGCTGGCTGTTACGGGCGTGGCGCGTGCCGATGGCGAGCTCAACATCTACAATTGGGGCAACTACACCAACCCCGACCTGATCAAGAAGTTCGAGGAGACCTACAAGGTCAAGGTTACCGTCACCGACTTCGATTCCAACGACACGGCGCTCGCCAAGATCCGCCAGGGCGGCGCCGGTTTCGACATCGTCGTACCCTCGGCCAGTGTCGTCCCCATCTGGATCAGCGAAGGGCTGCTGCTGGAGACCGATCCCAACGCAATGGAGAATTTCAAGAATGTCGATCCCAAATGGGTCGATGTTCCCTTCGATCCGGGCCGCAAATACACGGTTCCGTGGCAGTGGGGCACGACAGGCATATCGGTGAACAAATCGGTCTATTCGGGCGATGTGAACACGTCGGCAATCTTCCTCGACCCACCGCCCGAATTGGTCGGCAAAATCAATGTCGTGCCCGAAATGGGTGACATCATGTTCCTCGCCATCGCCTACGAAGGCGGCCAGTATTGCACCGACGACAAGGTGTTGCTGAAGAAGGTTCGCGACAAGCTGGTCGAGGCCAAGGCGAAATGGCTGTCCTTCGACTATGGCGCCGTCGATGGCCTCGGCAAGGGCGACATCGCCGCCGGCGTCAACTGGAACGGCATTTCGCTGCGCCAGCGGCTGCAGAACGACAAGATCGTCTATGGCTATCCCAAGGAGGGCTATCCGATCTGGATGGACAATGTCGCGGTTCTCAAGGACGCCGAGAACGTCGACAACGCCAAGCTGTTCCAGAACTTCATCATGGACCCGCAGAATGCCGCCTTGATCTCGGCCTTCGCGCGCTATTCGAACGGCATCAAGGGCTCGGAAGCGTTCATGCCGGCCGACATGAAGGACGCGCCGGAGGTGAACGTGCCGGCCGAATTCGCCGCCAAGGGCCAGTTCATGGCGGCCTGTCCGCCGGATGTGCAGGCGCTCTACACCAAGATCTGGACCGATCTGCAGAAATAGCCTGATCCGTTGTTTTCCGCGCCGCGACATGCGGCGCGGCCACCTCTCGATCCATCAAGCCAAGGCGATCCGGGCGATCGCGGGAGACTTTCATGACCGATCTCGACCTCTGCTACATGCCGGCGAGCGAAGCGCTGCGGCGGTTCAAGGCCAAGACCCTTTCGCCCGTCGAACTGATGCAGGCGACCATCGATCGCGCCGAGGCGACGAAGCCGACGATCAACTGCTTCACCTTCACCCATTTCGAAGAGGCGATGGCGCTGGCCAGAAAAGCCGAGGCGAAATACGCCAAGGGTGCCAAAACCGGCGCGCTCGAGGGCCTGCCGATCGGCATCAAGGACGAGAGCTACATCAAGGGCAAGCCGACCTCGCATGGCTCGCTGCTGTCGAAGGATGCTCTTGGCGGCCATACCTCGACCATCAACGAGCGCATCATCAAGGCAGGCGGCATCGTGCATGCGCGCACGGCGACGCCGGAATTCAGCTGCGCCGGCTATACCTGGTCGAAGCGGTGGGGCGTCACCCGCAATCCCTGGAATCCGGAATTCACGCCGGGCGGGTCGTCGGGCGGGTCTGCGGCAACGCTGGCTTCAGGGACATCGTCGATCGCCACCGGCTCGGACATTGCCGGGTCGATCCGCATTCCTGCCTCGGCCTGCGGTCTTGTCGGCTTCAAGCCGCCCTACGGCCGCAATCCGGACGAGCCGCCCTTCAACCTCGACTTCTATTGCCACACCGGACCGCTGGCGCGAAATGTCAGGGATGCGATCCTGCTGCAGAACGTCATGGCCGGACCGAGCCCGCTCGACATCGCCACGCTGCGTCCCAAACTGCGTCTGCCGTTCGACTACAAGCCGATCAAGGGCTGGAGAATAGCCTTCTCCATGGATCTCGGCTCTTTTGAAGTCGATCCCGACGTGCGCAAAAACACACTTGCCGCCTGCGATGTCTTCCGCTCGCTTGGCGCCACGGTCGAGGAGGTTGACCTGGGCTGGGGCGACGAGGTGCTCAAGGCCGGCATGGCCTATCTGGAGCACCTGTTCGGCGCCTCGCTGTCGCAACTGTTGGAGAAGCACGGCAAGGACATGACCAGCTATGCCAGGCAGTTCGCGCAGGATGGGCAGAAGTCGAAGGCCGCGGATTTTGTCGCCACACTGGAGGTGGCGGCCAGGATGTACCAGACGCTGGGCCCGCTGCTGGAGACCTACGACGTGCTGATCTGCCCGACAAATGCGCTTCCAGCGGTGCCGGCGGAGTTCGATCAGACCAGGGACAAGGTTGAGATCAACGGCAGGGAGGTAAACCCCTCGCTGGGTTGGGTGATGACGACGCCGTTCAACATGCTGAGCCGTTGCCCGGTTCTGACGATACCGTCGGGCCGCGCCGCCAACGGCGTGCCGACAGGCATCCAGATCGTTGGCCGCACCTATTGCGACGCCGATGTCTTCCGCGCCGGACTGGCCTATGAAACGGCCCGCGGGCAATGGTATGGAAACGCCGAGGCACGCCCGTCGCTTTGAGACATTTCCGGGATGCGGCGTGCCATATGCCGAAGTAATTTGTGCGGCGGGATATTTCCGCCGTGGGTCCGAAAGGCCTGACGACAATGGCGCAACGCAAGGCAACCGCAAAGCCGGAGAAACGCAAGGCTGCGGCGACGAAGGGCGCGGCAAATGATGCCGCCGCGCCCAAGGACCGCCGGCGCGAGCGCGGCGAAGCCAGCGTGCAGCGCATCATCGACGCCACCATCGAGCTCATCGCGGAGGAGGGCCTGGCCAGCGTCACCATGCAGCGCATCGCTGAACATGTAGGCTCGTCCAACGCGCTGGTCGTCTTTCATTTCCGCAGCAAGGAGAACCTGTTCCGGGTCGTGCTGCAGTATCTCAGCGATCAGTACGACGAACTGTGGATCACTTTGGTGCGGGCGCCCGGCCTGACGCCGGCTGAAAGGGTGCTGGGCGCCGTCGATTGCGCGCAACGTTTTGCCCGGCAGCATCCGAAATGGGTGTCCGTCTTTGTTGCGTTCTCCAGCGACCGCAAGAGCATGCAGATATATAATGAAATCGGCCTGCCGAGCGATCTCGCCTACACCGCTGAAGCGCGCGAGTTTCTGATCGAGATTTCGCGCAGCGGCGGCTATGCCGGCGTCGACATAGACACATTGTCGGAGAGCCTGAACTATCTGGTTCACGGCGCATGGTACTGGGACCATCTGAACCCTTCGAGCCGTGACACCAATGTGCTGCGCAAGACCATGCTGCTGCTGCTGCATCAGGCATTTCCGCGGCATTTCGAATTGATGCCGTAGCTGTTTCTCAGGGGCGCTGGCTCAGGTGGCAGCCGGCCTGGCGTTTCTGCGAAAGATACTCGTCGATCAGCTGGCGGTAGCGCACCTTGCCGAAGCTCGGGAAATGGCCGCCATGCACGATCGAGACATCGAGTTCGCGCATGGCGAGCAGCGTCTCGACATAGTCTGGGATGTCCGAATGGTAGACGTCGTCGATCAGCGGGCCGTCATAGATGATGTCGCCGGACAGCAAGATGCCGGTCTTGTCCTCGTAGAGCGCGATGCCGCCGGGCGAATGGCCGGGTGTGTGGATCACCTCGAAGGCGCGGTCGCCGAGATCGATGATATCGCCATGCTCGAGCAGGCGGTCGGCCGGCGCGGCTAAAATGCGGTAGCGCGCTGTGTCCCAACCTTGCGGCTGGCGATCGAACATCTCTTCGGTCGCATATGTGCCGGCGGCCGTCCATTCGTTGCGCGGATCGGCAAGGATTTCCGCCTCGGCCCGGTGCACGCAGCGGTCGGGAAATTCGTGATGGCAGCCGATGTGATCGAAATGCGTATGGCTGGCGACGCAGGTCAGCTTGCGCTCGCTGACCAAGGGCACATGTGTGCGCAAGCTGAAATGACCGAGACCGCTGTCGAACAGGAGGTCGCGGTCGCGGCCGCGCACATGCCACATGTTGCAGCGGAAGAAGGGTTTTATCCACGGCTCGTGGATCAACGTGACACCGTCGGCCATGCGGATGGTCTCGTACCAGTCTGGTGCGTCGATGACCGGAAGGGGTGCCATTTCAGTCCGTCAAAACGATGATCTGGTCGGTATCGCACGAAACGGCAACTGTGTCGCCGGGCTGGACGGTGGCTGATGCCGGCAGCTTGGCGATGAACTGCAGCGAGGGATCCGCGACTGAAACGGCAAGCACACGCTTGAAACTGCCCTGGAAGACAACGTCGCTCACTTTTGCCATGCCGAGACTTGCGGTGCCCGCGGCCCCACCGAGGAGGAGGTACTCCGGCCGGATGGCCAATGCAACAGCCGAGCCCACAGGCAAGGCGCTGCGCAGCAAAACCGGTCCGGCCGGCGTCGAGACTGTGCTCGTCCTGTCCTTGGCTTGCGTGACCTTGCCGGCAAGGATGGTGCTTTCGCCCATGAAGGTGGCGGAAAAGCGTGTCGCCGGCCTGGCGTAGACGCGCTCGGGCGGGCCTTCGTCCTCGATGCGGCCGTCATTCATCACCACGCAATGGTCGGCCAGCGCCATCGCCTCTTCCTGGTCGTGGGTGACATGGATGAAGGCGGTGCCGACGCGCTTCTGGATTGCCTTCAACTCGTCCTGCATCTGCCGGCGCAGTTTGAGGTCGAGTGCGCCGAGCGGCTCGTCGAGCAGAAGCACCGCCGGCTCGATCACCAGCGCCCGCGCCAGCGCCACGCGCTGCCGCTGGCCGCCGGAAAGCTGGTGCGGCTTCTTGTCGAAGGCGGTAGCCAGCCCGACCAGCGCCAGCGCCTCGCGGGCTTTTGCGGCGCGCGTCGCACCATCGACGCCTTGCATGCGCAGCCCGAACCCGACATTGCCGCCGACGCTCATATGCGGAAACAGCGCATAGTCCTGGAACACCGTCGTCGTCGGGCGTTTCGCCGGCGGCACTGCGGTGCAGTCCTCGCCGCGGATGAAAACCTTGCCTTCGCTGGGCGTGACGAAGCCGCCGAGGATCGACAAGAGCGTCGTCTTGCCGGAGCCCGACGGCCCGAGCAGGATCGTGTAGCTGCCGGGTTCGATCTTGAGCGAGACGTCTTTCAGCACCGCCAGCTGCCCGAAACGGTGTGAGACAGCGCGGATATCGACCAGAGGCGCGGTCATGCTTTTCTCCGGCGCAGCAATGTCAGTTCGAACAGCACGACCAGCACGATGGAGACGGCGAAAACCAGCGAGCCGATCGCGTTGGTTTTCGGGTTAAGGCCGGAGCGCAGCAGGTTCCAGATTTCCACCGGCAGCGTGGTGTCGAAGCGGGTCAGCAGGAAGGAGATCACGAATTCGTCCCAGGAGAAGGTCATCGACAGGAAGAAGCCGGCACAGATCGCCGGCGCCATGACCGGCACGGTGATCAAGAGCAGCACCTTCCACTCCGGCGCGCCGAGATCGCGCGCGGCGCGCTCGATGTTGATCTGGTGATCGCCCATCTGGCTGTAGATGATGGCGAAGCACAGCGGCAGATTGATCACGACGTGGCCGATGCCGGCGGCGAGCAGCGATTTCGGTACGCCGGCCCAGTTGAACAGCACCAAGAGCCCCATGCCGATGATGAGGTAGCTGACCGTCAGCGGCAGCGTGATCAAGCCGCGCAGCAGGCCCGAGCCCGGTAGCACGAAGCGCGCAAAGCCCCAGGCCGAGAGGAAGCCGAGCGTCACGGCGGTGGCTGAGGAAAGCGCCGCGACCATCAGTGAATTGACCAGCGCCGAGGTCAGCCGCGTGTCGGAGAGCACCGCCTCGTACCAGCGCAGCGATGGACCGGTGAAGGGCGGAATGGGGAAGGAGGTTGCCTGCAGCGAAAACAATACCAGCACCACCACCGGTAGGAAAATGAAGCCGTAGACGGCGAGCGCGTAGACCCAGGACGCGACACGGACAATCCTGCGCATCTCAGGCCCGCTCGATCTTCAGCCAGCGGGCGCAGGCGAGGTAGGCAATGGTGACCACCGCCATCAGGATGATCGACAGCGCCGAAGCAAGCGGAAAATCGCCGCGCCGGCCGATCTGCATCATCACCAGCTGCGGCATCAGAAGTTCGTTGTTGCCGCCCAGGATCTGCGGCGTGATGTAGTCGCCGATGCATAGCACGAAGGTCAGGAACGCGCCGACCATGATGCCGGGCAAGGTTAGCGGCAGGACGACATGCAGGAAGGTGCGCACCGGCCCGGCGCCGAGATCGGCGGCGGCCTTGCGGTAGCTCGGGCTGAGCTGCTTCAAATTGGCGAAGATGGTCAGCGTCAACAGCATGACGAAGAAATGCACGAAGCCGGTGACAGTGGCGAAGCGCGTATTGGCGAGTTGCAGCGGCTCGGTGATCAGGCCGGAACCGGTGAGCGCGCGGTTGATGACACCGTTCTGCGCCAGCACCAGCAGCCAGGAATAGGAGCGCACGACATAGGACGTCCAGAACGGCAGCACGGCCAGCATCAGGGCCAGCCGCTGCCAGCGTTCCGGCACCTGTTCGGCAAGAATCCAGGCGAAGGGATAGGCGAGCAGCACCGAAATCACGGTGACGATCGCCGTCACTTGCAGCGAGTTCACCATCGCCTGCCAGTAGGAGGGGTTGGTGAAAAACTGGCTGTAGTTGCCGAGCGTGAAGCCGCCGCCTTCATGCGCCGTCAGGCTCGAAAACCCCATGGCGATGAAAGGCAGCACGAAGAACAGCAGCGTCCAGCCAAGCGCTGGCGTGACCAGCGCCCAGGGCAGGGCACGGCCTGCCCGGCTGTTCCCGGTTGAGCTCACGGACGGCAACCGCTCATTTCGCCTGCAGCATTTCGGTCCACATGTCCTGCATCTTCTTGTCGAGATCGGCATTAGGCGCCGGATAGGCCTGGGCGCGAGCGAGGAAGCCCGGCTGCTCGTCGAAGCGCAGCACCTTCTTCTGGTCGTCGGTCAAAGCCGCCTTGGTGTTGGCGGGCATGCCCCAGTAGCAGGAGGAAGTGGCAAGCCGTGCCTGGCCTTCAGGACTCACAATGTACTGGATGAATTTCAGCGCCAGATCCTTGTTCTTGGAATCCTTGAACATGGCCAGCGACTGCGACCACAGCACCGCACCTTCCTTGGGGATAGAGAAGTCCAGCGCAGGGTTTTCCTTGGCCAGCCCTGCCGTCACCCATTCGCCGCCGCCGACCAGAATATCGACCTCGCCGGTCGCCAGCGCCGTCTGGCTGGCGGTGACTTCGCCGACCAGCTTGGCGTTGGCCTTCATCTTGAGAAGCTCAGCCTTGAGGGCGGGCAGGTCGGCTTCGGTCAGCTCCGCCGTCTTCTTGCCGATGGCGAGCGCGGCCATGCCGATGACCGGCAGATAATAGTCGTAGATGGCGACCTTGCCCTTGTACTTGTCTGATGTCAGCGACGCCAGGGACTGCATGTCGGCCGGATCGACCTTGGTCTTGTTGAAGCCGATCGTGTTGTAGCCGAATTTTTCGGTGATGCCGTAGCGCTTGCCGCCGACGACGGTGGAGCCGTCCATCTTCACCTGCGGAAACAGATCGGCCAGCGGCAGCTTGTCCTCCGGTAGCGGCTCGAACAGGCCCTTTTCGACACCGCGCGGCACGTCGATCGAGTCGATCACCATCACGTCCCAGTCGCCGGGCTGCGACTGCTCGACGATAGCGAGGCCAGCCCCCGTGCCCTCAAATTCCTTGACGTTGACCTTGACGTTGTTGGCCTCCTCGAAAGGCTGCAGCAGTGCCGGATCGGAATGATCGCACCAGATCAGCGCGTTGAGATCAGCGGCCTCGGCGAGGCTGCCCACGCCAAGCAGCAGTGCGGTGGCGGCGCACGCCGCGCGCAGATGGCGCTTCAGGACGAAAAGTGGATTCCCGGATTTGACGGACATCAAGTGTTCTCCCTTGCCTTTGTGGCTTCTTGCAAAAAGTTGAACCAATTCTAAAATTGAGTCAATTCTGTTTTTGTGGCAAGAGGCTGATATGAGCGGATTGCGGGCAAGGCAAAAGGCGGACCGGCACAGGCGCATCATCGAGGCCGCGGCAGAGCTTTTTCGCGAGGCCGGCTATGAGGGCGCAAAGATCGAAACCATCGCCGCGCAGGCGGAAGTGTCGATCGGCACGATCTACAATTACTATGAGAACAAGGGCGACATCCTCGGCGCCATCGTCTCGCTGGAAGTCAATGAAGTGCTCAATGCGGGGCGCGGCGTCGTTGCAAGGCCACCGGCCAATGTCGGCGACGCGCTGGACACTCTGATCGGCATCTATATCGAGCATTCGCTGCACTATCTCAGCAAGGAGATGTGGCGGCAGGCCATGGCGATCTCGACGCAGCTGCCGGACAGCCCGTTCGGCCAGGCCTACACCGCACTCGACCGCTCGCTCACCGAACAGATCCGCGCGCTGATCGCCCGGCTGCAGGAGCTTGGCCTGGTGCGGAGGGATATCGACGGTACGGCGCTCGGCGAACTGATCTTCAACAACATGAACATGATGTTCATCGAATTCGTGAAGCGCGACGGGGCCAGGATACCGGAACTGCGCGCGGCGATACGCCGGCAGAATCGGATTTTGGTGGCAGCGATCGGGGTGTGAGGGACGATGGCGGCTGGGCGACCGGCCGGATCGGCTAAGCGCTTGACTGGTGTGTTTGACCCAGCCTGTGCCAAGCTACTCGAGAGCCGGGTCATAGAGGCGCCTAAGTTCAGTGCCTAGCTTACGCGTGCGGCATGGGAATAGCTTGCAGGAGGGGCAATGCGCAGCTTTTTCGGGGTTCTCTTGGCATCTGGTGTGTTCTGCGCCCCAGCTTTTGGCGATGACATCGGCGGGCCTATGAAACAATTTGGCCTCATGGGAGTGTGGTCGCCGGATTGCGGCAAGGACATTTCTCAGTCGGCGATGGATAGAGTTACGTTTGCGGCACCGTCCGGCGGAGAGGCGACGGCGACCATCCTGGACAAGCATGGCGGCGTGTTGGTTACCACTGTCGATCAAGTCACTGAATCGGCACTCGTTGCCCGTGATGAAATCGGGATAGGCCTCCATCCCGTAACGGTCACCCGATCAGATGGCAAAGCAGCGTCCCAACACGACTACGACAACATGCATCTTGTCTTTCAGAAGGTTGGGGCGAGGATCGAGGTGGTTCGGGTTCGGTTCGAAGGCCTGCCGGAAATCCAGCGATCCGCTTTTTTTGAGAGATGCCCGAAGTAGGACATTAGGCGGTTAGCGGCGCCGCCCTGTAGTTCTCCACCAGTTCGCGGTGCGGAAAGATGTTGGCGGGTGCCGGCTGATCGACGTCGGGTGTCGGCGCAAAGTCAACGCAAAGTAGCAAGTTTTGCGTGTGCGGCTTATTAGCTCTCACTACATGATGGCGCGGTCACTCAAAATCGGGCAGGTATGCCCGAATGCCAGTTTCCAGCCGCAAAATTGTCCGACTCACATCCGCGTCCCTGCTCATCGGGTTCGTAGCCCTTATGGCCATCGTCGCCACCAACTTCTGGCTGGGGCAGAGAGCTCAGTCCTATTTCGACAATGCGATTGAGGCGCGCGACACGCGTATCGCGGCCGTCGAGTTGAGAAATGCAATGCAGACGGCCGAGGCGAGTGAGCGCGGCTTCGTCATCACCGGGAACGAGATTTACCTGGGGCCTTACCAGACCGCCAAGGCCCAGGCGCAGCGTCATCTGCAGGCGCTGCAGACCCTGCTGACATCCTATGCCAATTCGGAATCCACGCTGCAACGGCTGTCTGCGATCATAACCACCAAGTTTGATGAGCTCGATCAAACGATAGCTCTAAAGCGAGATCAGCGCGATGCCGAGATACTGGCGATATTCCGCACCAACAGAGGCAAGGCTCTGACCGACGAAGCCAACGTGTTCTTTTCGGGGATCATTGGACGAGCGGATGACCGGCTGACGTCAGGCGTCGCCGAACAGCGTGCCAACAGCGGATGGCTGCGACTTGTTTCGGCAATCGGCGGGTTTGTCATCGTCGCCGTGGTTGGCGGAGCAGCCTATGGTGCCGCGCGATACACCAGGGAACTTCGCGATACGCGCGACGAGGTCAACGCGCTCAACAGCGAGTTGGAGCAACGGGTCGCCACCCGCACCGAGGACCTGGCCAAGGCGCGCGATCGGGCCGAAGTGCTTTTGTCAGAGGTCAATCACCGCGTCGCCAACAGCCTGGCTCTGGTCTCGTCGCTGGTGAACCTGCAATCGAAGGCTGTCGGAGATCGCGCTTCCAAGGACGCACTGGCCGAAACCCAGGATCGCATCTTTGCGATTTCGCTCGTGCACAGGCGGCTCTATGGCTCATCCGACGTCCGTTCGGTTGAGTTGGACGAATATCTGAGCGGATTGCTCGATCACCTGCGAACGTCGATGCGCAGCCAGGTTCAAGGTGTAAGCCTGTCTTACCACGTCGACCCCATCAAGCTCGAAACTGACACCAGCATCAACCTTGGCGTGGTGATCACCGAACTGGTCACCAATGCCTTCAAATACGCCTATCCGGATGGTGTCGGAGAAGTCCGCGTCCGGCTCAGCAAGCTGCCGGGCGAGCAAGCCGAACTGGTGGTCGAAGATGATGGGGTTGGAAAGGCTGAAGGTACGCCGGCCAAAGGGACCGGCGTTGGCAGCAGAATCATCCACGCCATGTGCATCAGCCTGGGCGCCAAGATCGAGTATCGAACGCTTCAGCCAGGAACCGCCGCTCATTTGGTGTTTTCGACGAAACCACGGCGCTCTACCGCCGCATAGTAGACCGCGCCGTCGCGAGGTGGAAAAATCACTGCGGCAGCATTGCGCGTGTGATGTGATAGTCGTGGCGCCAACAGTTGACGCCGACGGGGGGCAGACGTGTTTGATCATAAGAAGATTGCCTGCCGATGGCCAACCGGATCAGCCATAGCCCTGCTTCTCATTGCCACGATGAGTGGGACTTTCGCCAGTGCCCAGGCCGGCGCTCCTGGCATCACACAGCGGACTGTATTCCCCGCCTTCGATCCCCACGCGCCCTCTTGCAACGCTCCGGTCGGTCTCACAAAAGTGCTGGCCTATGTGCAGGAGAACGACCGGGACTTCCTGGAGGGGGTCGACCATGGCCTGTCCATGGCCGCAAGAGATCGGGGCTTGGAGTATCGAAGAGTTCTGGTGGAAAATGATGTGGGAAAGGCAATAACACAGGTTCAGTCTTTGGTGGCGGCAAAGGTTGGCGCCATGGTTGCCACGTCGCCGGATCCGGCGGCTTTCAGTCCCGCCCTCCAGCAGGCAATCTGGTCAGGAGCGTTTGTTGGCACCATCGTGCCTCCGCCGGCAACGTTGCTGCTCAATGCCCCGCAATATCGAACTGGCAAGGTGCTGACCGACGCAGCGATCGATCACATCAAAACCAGGCTCAACGGGAAGGCCAAGGTCGTGCTGCTGACCCAGGACACGATGGAATTTCTGGCACCTCGGTTCGAGGCCATGCGCGCCGGCCTGAACGCGATGCCGGGCGTGACGATCGTGGCAGATATCGCGCCGAAGCCGGTCAGCAAGGAAGGCGGGTTCGCCACCATGCAAACCATCCTTCTTGCCAATCCGGACATCGACGTGGTGCTCGGCGGCGACGCCGTCGTGCTGGGTGCGCTGGAAGCGTTGCGTGCGGCGGGGAAAGATCGGCCCGACCAATTCCTCGGCGGAATTGACGGCGAGCCGGAGGCCGTCGCTGAAATCAGGAAGGGAAACAGCCCCTACAAGGCGAGCATCTCGTTGTCTTCGCCCGTCTTCGGATATGCCATGGGAGAGTTTGCAGCCGACTGGCTCGAAGGCAAAAGCATCCCGCAGGCGATGGACATCCTTCCGATAGCGCTGACGAGCGCCAACCTCGCCCAGTATGAG
This sequence comes from Mesorhizobium sp. P3_A8, assembly GCF_056402995.1. Taxonomy (NCBI): domain Bacteria; kingdom Pseudomonadati; phylum Pseudomonadota; class Alphaproteobacteria; order Hyphomicrobiales; family Phyllobacteriaceae; genus Mesorhizobium; species Mesorhizobium sp. P3_A8. The sequence goes on from NZ_JBFUGI010000006.1 coordinate 364,268, forward strand.
GCCGACCTTAAGGACCCAGCCTCGGTTTATGCGGACGCGGTGCGACGGGACGCCTATCTGAAGATGTACGGGAACATCTGCTACGACAGCCGCGACCACTATGTAAATTTTCCTTGGTCGTCGGAGCAGAAGTAGCTGATCGGTGCTGTGCCTTATCTCGCTGCGCGGTAGGCGAGTGAGTAACAGAAGCCGAACTGTCTCAGGGAAGCTGGTGCCCCCGGACGGAATCGAACCGCCGACCTTCGGTTTACAAAACCGCTGCTCTACCAGCTGAGCTACAAGGGCACGGCGCTCCGGTTAGCATATTTGTTGCGCCAGTAAAGACAAAACTCCATTTTCGGTTACCCCGGCGGTGGATGAGGCTGCGGATGAGCATGCTGAAATTCGCGGCCACGCTTCCTACATATCGGTCAGGTGCAATCGCTTCGGACTGGAGTGTCGCATGATCAGGTTTATCATCATTCTCCCCATCGTCGTCATCGCCTGGATGCTGCTGGTAAAGCTCATCAGTGATGTGAAGAAGGCCAATGTCGACTGGACCGGCGTGACCACGATCGTCGGCTTCATCGCGCTGGCCTTCTGGCTTCGCCATGTCACGGGAATGGGCTGAGAAAGCGAATAGCGAATAGCGAATAGCGAATAGTCGGTAGCGGGGCAGACATTCCTGTGATCCGGCCTTCGCTACTCGCTCTTTCCCCGACCTCGCCGAAAAAACTCCTCGCCCCTTCGAACCTTTTCTCCCGCCACGCCGACTGATCTCCAGAGGCGAATGGGTCGCCTCGATCAAGGAGGAGATCATCATGTTCAAGCGCACTCTGACATCAGGCCTCGTCGCCGTTTTCGTCGCCTCCGGCGCGCTCGCCGGCACAGTCCAGTCGTCCTCGGCTCACGGCTTCCATCATCACCATCATCATCACCACAATCACCACTTCAAGAAGCATTGGTGGTGGCACCACAACCATCATCATCACGGCCATGGCAAGGTGATCATTTTCCTTTGATGGAGGGACCCCATTCTCCCAAAAGGGCGGCTTCGGCCGCCCTTTTTGCGTTCCGTGCGGCCTTCGTAATCGCCGGAGGCGAAGCTGGAAATGCGAGGCGGGGAGGTCGCGCTGAAAAGTCAGAAAAAAGATTCGAACCTTTTTCCTGGCCGCAACGACAGATGATCAAGAGGCGGATGGATCGCCTCGGTCAACGAAGCAAGGAGATCATCATGTTCAAGCGCACACTCGTTTCCACCCTCATCGCCACGACCGTCGCCGCCACCACGCTGGCCGGCACTGTCCAGCCCTCGGCCGCTCATCCGCTGCATCACCACCACAATGGCATCGGCATCGGCGTCGCCGCCGGCATAGGTGGCTTCGTCCTCGGCAGCCTGCTTGCCCAGCAGCAGCCGCGCACCGCCTATGTCGAGGAAGACTACGACTCGATCCACATCCGCCGCTGCTACGCTCGCTACGCCTCCTACGATGAAGGCTCGGACACCTATATGAGCTACAACGGCCCGCGCACTTGCAGGCTTTGAGAGGAGCTCAACCAATCACAGTAAAAGGGGGCCGCATGCGGCCCCTTTTTCTTTGTACCCGGCGAGCGCACTGAGTGCGCAACCGCCTATCAGACCTTCGAACCAGTGTCGGAAATCGGCAAGCCGGCCGCCTGGCAGAGGTCACCAATTCGACGGCGAGCCTCAGGCGTCCCGTCGCTCATCGCGACGAGTTCGAAGCTGCTTCCGGCATCCGGGTAGACCTTGGCAACAAACACCTTGTCACCGCCCGCGGATGGGGTCTTGGCGCTGACGGTGCCGCAGACCACGATTTCCTGGCGACCGCTCGTCGTTTGCTCGCCGGCGAGAATCGTCCCGAACCTGGCCGAGGCCGGATCCAGCAGGTGCTGGCGGATACCGGTCGTGACGACCTCTTCCAGCGCGAGTGAGAACGGAATGGGATTGACGCGTTGGTCGCCGGCATCTGGTCGAGGTGTCGTCGCCACGCATCCGCTTAGCGAAGCGACGAGCAGAAGCTGAACCGTTTTCCTCATCCGCGCCCTTTCGCATGCATTCGAACACCTCGGCAAGGCGGTGAAATCCGATGTAGCGGGGCGCTATACAGCGATTTTCGCAGCGTCTAGTCTACCCCGATGGCCCGGCAGAGGGAGGGTGGCTTGGACGAGCAGGAACCCAGGGAAGACCTGATCGAGACGGTTTTCCGCAACGGCACCGTCACCACTGTCGGCATCTTGCTGGCCTTTTCGCTGGGCTTCATCACCCATTGGRCCGCCAACCCGATTCCGTGGCGGGCCTACCATCTTGTCGCCGTCCTGCCGATCCTGGCTGGCATCGCCTTGCAGATGCGGGCCCTGGCGCTGCTGCTCGACATCAAGTCCCTGCAGCGGCGCATCTATGAACGCGCCAACCGCATCTTCATCACCGGCCTCATCTTCACCGCTTGCGGCGTCGGCTTGGCTATATTGCTCGATTTCTTCGATATCGCGACCAAGAGCGCTCTGCCCGGGGCAGGGTGATCAGCCGGCTTGCACGCCGCCGATCATCCTGGTCACCTCGGCCGCGGCATTGCGCACCATCGGTCCGATCTCCGCCAGGCGCTCCGGCGTCACCCGCACGGTCGGCCCCGACACCGAGACGCCGCCGATCGGTTCGCCGAACTCGTTGAAGATGGCCGCCGCCACGCAGCGCATGCCGGGGTGCCGTTCCTCGTCATCCACCGACCAGCCGCGCCGCTTGATCGTTGCAAGGTCGTGGGCGAGGGCGGAAATGTCGGAAAGCGTCTTGTCGGTGAAGCGCTGCAGGCCGGCCTTGCGCAAGATAGTGCCGACGCGCTCCGGCTCGAGATGCGCCAGAACCGCCTTGCCGATGCCCGACGCGTGGAAAGGACTGCGCGTGCCCGGCCGGAAGAAGGCGCGGATCGCCTGGTGCGTCTCGACCTGGCTGACGAACACCACGCAATCATCCTCGGCGACGCCGAGATTGGCGGTCTCGCCGGTTCTCTCCATCAGCTCCTGCATGACGATGCGGGCGCGGTCGACCAGCTTGCGGCGGCGCAGGAATGCCGCGCCCATGCGGTAGGTCTCGACGCCGATCGACCACAACTGGTCTGATGTGTCGAACTCGACCATGCCGTGGTTTTGCAGCGTCGTCAGCATGCGGTAGGCGGTTGAGGCGGCAAGGCCGCTCTGCGCCGATATCTCGCTCAGCGACAGGCCGCTGCCCTCGGCGACAATGGCCAGGATGCGCAAGGCCCGGTCGAGCGACTGCACCGAACTGGCCTCGGCAGGTCCATTGAAAGCGCGCGGCCGGCCGCGCTGGCGTTTCTCGACGGTTTCCATGACGCCAGTTTCGCCGATTTCACCGAACAAGCAATGAAAAAGTTTTTCACTGTCGCGAGAAAAGAAATTCCTGGAAAACAGAAAATACAATAAAATCAGCATATAGTCGTCGTTTTCTAGAAATGGAAAAATATTCTGAAAAAATTGAAAAATAGTCGCTTGGGTGACATTCTCGGCCATCCAACAATGACAAAACCCTGTGGAGGGCGAAGAAATGGCCAGGATGCGCGCTGTCGATGCCGCGGTTCTCGTTCTCGAAAAGGAAGGCATTGCCTGCGCCTTCGGCGTGCCGGGCGCGGCGATCAACCCGCTCTATTCGGCGTTGAAGGCGAGGGGCACGATCCGCCACGTCCTGGCCCGCCACGTCGAGGGCGCCTCGCACATGGCCGAAGGCTATACTCGCACCAAGGCCGGCAATATCGGGCTGTGCATCGGCACTTCGGGTCCGGCCGGCACCGACATGATCACCGGTCTCTACTCGGCGGCGGCGGATTCCATTCCTATCCTTTGCATCACCGGCCAGGCGCCGCGGGCACGACTGAACAAGGAGGATTTCCAGGCCGTCGACATTGCCGCCATTGCCGCACCGGTCGCCAAATGGGCGGTTACCGTCATGGAGCCGTATCTGGTGCCGATGGCGCTGCAGAAGGCATTTCATCTGATGCGCTCGTCGCGCCCGGGCCCGGTGCTGATCGACCTGCCGGTCGACGTCCAACTGGCCGAGATCGAGTTCGACATCGACGCCTATGAGCCGCTGACGCCGTTCAAGCCGGCCATGACCCGCGCCCAGGCTGAAAAGGCGCTGACCATGCTCAATTCGGCGGAGAAGCCGCTGATCGTCGCCGGCGGCGGCATCATCAACGCTGACGCATCGGACCTGCTGATCGAGTTCGCCGAAATATCCGGCGTGCCGGTCATTCCGACGCTGATGGGTTGGGGCGCTATTCCCGACGATCACCGGCTGATGGCCGGCATGTGCGGGCTGCAGACCTCGCACCGCTATGGCAACGCGACGATGCTCGAGGCCGACTTCGTCTTCGGCATCGGCAACCGCTGGGCCAACCGCCATACCGGCTCCGTCGACGTCTACACCAAGGGCAAAAAGTTCATCCACGTCGACGTCGAGCCCACTCAAATTGGCCGTGTCTTCGCGCCGGATCTTGGCGTCGTCTCGGATGCGGGTGCCGCGCTGAAGATGCTGCTCGACGTCGCCACCGAGTGGAAGACGGCCGGAAAACTGCGCGACTGGTCCGGCTGGGCCAAGGAATGCCAGGCCCGCAAGAAGACGATGAAGCGCAAGACCCATTTCGACCAGGTGCCGCTGAAGCCGCAGCGCGTCTATGAGGAAATGAACAAGGCGTTTGGCCGCGACGTCACCTATGTCACCACGATCGGCCTGTCGCAGATTGCCGGTGCGCAGTTCCTGCATGTCTACAAGCCACGCAACTGGATCAATTGCGGCCAGGCCGGCCCGCTCGGCTGGACGCTGCCGGCAGCGCTCGGCGTGCGCGCCGCCGATCCGGACCGCACCATCGTGGCGCTGTCGGGCGACTATGATTTTCAGTTCATGATCGAGGAACTGGCGGTCGGCGCGCAGCACAAGCTGCCCTACATCCACGTCGTCGTGAACAACGCCTATCTCGGCCTGATCCGCCAGGCGCAGCGCGGTTTTGCCATGGACTACGAGGTCAGCCTCGCCTTCGAGAACATCAACCGGTCAGGCGACCCCGAGGCCGGCTATGGCGTCGACCATGTCGCCGTTGCCGAGGCGATGGGCTGCAAGGCGGTCCGGGTGCACAAACCGGAAGAGTTCGCCGGCGCCTTCAGAGAGGCGCAGCGGCTGATGAAGGAACACCGGGTTCCGGTCGTGCTCGAATTCATCCTGGAGCGTGTCACCAACATCTCGATGGGCACCGAGATCGACAAGATCACCGAATTCGAAGACCTTGCCGAACATCAGGAAGACGCGCCGACCGCGATCGTGATGCTGGATTAGGAGAAAAAGAATGCCGCGTTTTTCAGCCAATCTGTCGATGCTCTTTGGCGAGCATGATTTCCTCGACCGTTTCGACGCCGCCGCCCGCGCGGGCTTCAAGGGCGTCGAATATATCGGTCCTTACGATCATGCGCCGGAGGTGGTGGCCGCCAGGTTGAAGAAGAACGGCCTGACGCAGGTGCTGTTCAACCTGCCGGCCGGCGACTGGGCCAAGGGCGAGCGCGGCATTGCCGTGCTGCCGGACCGCGTGCCGGAATTCCGCCAGGGTATTGCCAAGGCGATCACCTATGCGCATGCGCTCGGCTGCCCGCAGGTCAATTGCCTGGCCGGCATCGCGCCCGCCGGCGCCGATCGCAAAGTGCTCGAAAATGTCTTTGCCGAGAACCTCGCCTTCGCGGCGGAGAAACTGGAGCAGGCCGGCATCCGGCTGCTGATCGAGCCGATCAACACCCGCGACATTCCCGGCTTCTTCCTCAACTACTCGGACCAGGCGCTGGCGATCATCGACCGCGTCGGCTCCAAAAACCTGTTCCTGCAATACGACATCTATCACATGCAGATCATGGAGGGGGATCTCGCCCGTAAAATCGAGGCCAACCTCGGCCGCATCGCGCATATCCAGCTTGCGGACAATCCCGGCCGTCACGAGCCGGGGACGGGCGAGATCAACTATCCCTTCCTCTACGACCACATCGACCGCATCGGCTATTCCGGCTGGATCGGCGCCGAGTACAAGCCGAAGGCCGGCACTGAGGCCGGACTGGGCTGGTTCCGGGATCTGGCCGGGCAGGGAAGCGCGGCGGCTTAGCGGCTAAGGCCCCCTCATCCGGCCCTTCGGGCCACCTTCTCCCCGAGGGGAGAAGAGGTCGCCAACGGTCGTGGCAGTCTCTTCTCCCCACCGGGGAGAAGGTGGCCGCGCAGCGGCCGGATGAGGGGGCGCTTCACACAGTTATTGGAGAACCACAATGGAAACCATCGGCTTCATCGGCCTCGGCATCATGGGCGCGCCGATGGCGGGGCATCTGCTGGATGCCGGCTACAAGGTCATCGCCAGCGATCACCGTTCCAAGCCACCCGCCGATCTCGTCGCCAAAGGCCTGAAAACAGTCGCCGGCCATGCCGCCGTCGCCAAGGCTGCCGACATCATCATCACCATGGTGCCTGACACGCCACAGGTCGCCGATGTGCTGTTCGGCGACAACGGCGTCGCCTCGGGCCTCTCCAAGGGCAAGCTGGTCATCGACATGAGCTCGATCTCGCCGATCGAGACCAAGACCTTCGCCAAGAAGATCAACGAGCTCGGCTGCGACTATCTCGACGCGCCGGTCTCGGGCGGCGAGGTCGGCGCCAAGGCGGCATCTCTCACCATCATGGTCGGCGGCGAGGATAAAGCGTTCGAGCGCGCCAAACCCGTGTTCGAGAAGATGGGCAAGAACATCACTCTGGTCGGGCCGAACGGTGTCGGCCAGACCACCAAGGTCGCCAACCAGATCGTCGTCGCGCTGACCATTGAAGCCGTCGCCGAAGCGCTTGTTTTCGCTTCGAAAGCCGGCGCCGACCCGGCCAAGGTCAGGCAGGCGCTGATGGGCGGGCTGGCGGCCTCGCGCATCCTCGAAGTGCATGGCGAACGCATGGTCAAGCGCACCTTCGCGCCGGGCTTCCGCATCGAATTGCACCAGAAGGATCTCAATCTCGCGCTGGAGGGCGCGAAAGCGCTCGGCGTTTCACTGCCCAACACATCGACGACGCAGCAACTGTTCAACTCTTGTGCGGCCAATGGCGGTGCGAAGGAAGATCACTCGGCGCTGGTCAGGGCGCTGGAGCGGATGGCGGGCCACGCTGTCGCCGAAGAACCGGCCCACGCGAAGGGCAAAGCAGCTTAGGTCAGGAGAGGGCGGCTTAACGTTCCCACGCCGCCGGCTCTCTCCTGTCCGAGAACGGGTTCCTGCCTCGCCGGGCGGAGCCCGTTCGTCGTTCTTATCGGCAAAGCCACGCATCAGAAATGCCTGCGCGGCGTAAACGCAAACCGCTGTGGCGAATAGCGAGAGTGGTTAGGGAACTTGCTGACCGTCGCTCGTCAATTTGAATTTACCGATGTTGGCAGCGATCCGCTCAAGCGCTGGAACAAGCGTGCCGTTCTTGAATGCCACGCCCAGAATCCCATCCACCCATCTTTCATCGGCTATATTGCAGGCGACCCGATAGTGGATCTCTGTGGCATCCATGGAGGACAAATCTTCGGGACTCTCCGGCAGCCAAGTCCCCCCGCCGGTGTCGTCGAGGAATTTTCCAAGATCAGCCGGATTCTCAAGGGTGTGGATAAGTCGGAATATGTCTTCCGTCACGGCATGATAGCGGTCGTTCGCCTCGTCATAGAATTCCGATGGAGGGAGCGTCCGTAGGGTGCCGGTTGTACTCACAAGAAACGCAAGCCATTCGCCACGATCTGAGAACGCTTCGAACATACCGGTAGCTCATTCAATCCGCTGAAAGGAATTTTCGCGCGGCATAAAGACTGATCGCCGCGGCATTCGACACGTTGAGTGAACGGATGACGCCCGGCATGTCGAGCCGTGCCAGCGTGGTCACCGTCTCGCGCGTCTTCTGGCGCAGGCCTTTGCCTTCGGCCCCCAGCACCAGCGCGATCTTTTCTCCGGCAAAGCTCTTTTCGAGTTCGGCCGGGCCGTCCGAATCAAGCCCGATCGTGCGAAAGCCGGCCTCGTGCAACTGGCCGAGCGCGTCGGCCAGGTTCTTCACTTCGATCTGGTCGATATGCTCCAGCGCGCCGGAGGCGGATTTCGCCAGTACGCCTGATTCCTGCGGGCTGTGGCGCGCGGTGGTGATCAGCGCGCCGGCGCCGAAAGCCACCGCCGAGCGCAGGATGGCGCCGACATTGTGCGGATCGGTGACCTGGTCGAGCACCAGCACCAGCTTGGTGTCGCCCAGCGCATCGAGGCGCTTGGGCTTCAGCGGCTCCGCCTCGATCAGCACGCCCTGATGCACGGCGTCCGACCCGGTGATCTTGTCGATGTCTCTCGGTTCGACCAGTTCGGCTTTGAAAGGCAGCCCGGCGAGATCGGCTATCTCCAGGCGCTCGGCCGCATTGCGCGTCACCAGCATCTTCCGGATCTTGCGGCGCGGATTGTCGAGCGCCGCTCGCACCGTGTGCAGGCCATAAAGTCGCACCAGGCCGTCGGCTGCGTTCTCGCCGGGCGGCACGGGCTGGCGTGGCTTGAATGCCGGCGCGCCACCGCTTTTCTCGTCGCGAAAGGCGCGGCGCAGCTTGGCGTAGTGGGTATCTTTCGGGGTATTGGAATTGTTGCTCATGGCCGGCTTCTATAGCTGTCTCCTGCGGCCAGCGATATGCCCTGTCGCCGCAGCCGGCGAACAACATCGAAAAACCCTTCCTGCGCGGTTGACACCCAATGGCCTTGCCGCCATAAGGCGCTTCGCTGGTTTCGGAGAAGACACAACTCGGGTCCGAATTGGCGCGAATGCCTCGTTGCATGGCTCCGGCGGCAGACTGGAGAGGTGCCCGAGTGGTTAAAGGGGACGGACTGTAAATCCGTTAGCTTAGCTTACGTTGGTTCGAATCCAACCCTCTCCACCACTGCCGGCCCGGAAGCCCTGAAACGTAAAAGCATCGGAGACGAAAAGCGCATGGCGCTTTTCCTGTGAATCCGATACTTCAGTGCAAGGCGCGGGTATAGCTCAGTGGTAGAGCAGCAGCCTTCCAAGCTGAATATGCGGGTTCGATTCCCGCTACCCGCTCCAGCTAATTTCCTGATGCCAACAGCATCACTGCGGTCCCAACTTTGTAGAGGCCGTGCCAAAGCCCTGCCATGCAGCCTCCAACGATCAGAATGTAGCCGAGATAAGCTTGCCACCTGTTAGCTGTCTTCGGCGTCGGGAGGGGTGGGTACTTTGCCCGTATCTCCAGGATTTCTTCCCGCAATTGTGGATCCAAAGGCAGATCATCGTATTGAATGCGAAACTTCAGTCTTCTCATGCCACCAAGGATCACGGCTAGGGCTATCCAGGTCAGCACGGCAAGCCAGAGGCTGATAACGTAAGGCTGCGGATAGAAAGAGCGAGAGCTATTCTGGCAGGCTTCCGGAAAAGTGGTGCGGCCAATGAATGACCTCCTGCCCCAGCTTGACAGCCACCACCCGTGATCAGCCGTTGCAACGCCAACAAGGAATCCGGCCAAGAGCAACGAACCGCCAACGATCCATAGATACGATATTCGGTTTTCAACGTCTGTAATCGCGGCGACTGCGCACTTCGCCGCGACGGGCATCAGCAGCAGGGCAAAAACGATGGAATAAACGATCTGCGACATCACAATAGCAGAAAACGACACCGAGCATTTTCCGAGATCTGCTGTAAGGCCGAATGATCGAGAAAACAGTGTTGCGAATTCAGGATCCGCTTGGGAGAAAAATGCGTAGATGAAGGCGTGCAACATCAGAACCGAAGTGCCGGAAATGACAGAAGCCCGATGATTGTCTCTGCCCTTTAGTTCCCACGCCGACTTCATGCTTCATCACCACCCAAGTTGCCTTAAAGTGATGACATAAAACGGGTTAATCTACGATTGCACGACCAACGGTTGTCGTGGGCAACCAACCTTGCCGTCGGAAAGTTGATCCTGTGCGAGGCCGATCCCCCGCACAGGACGCAGAAACGCCGTCAGCCTCATGGAATATGCCTTATGGGCGGCCGTGCGGACGCGCACCTCGGCAACTCTCCAAACAACTCTTGTCAGCTGTTGAACGCCGAAGCCACCTGGTGCTGTTGTGGCACTTGGCCGTTCGGCGTCAGCTTGTCGACGATGCCTGGCAAAGCCGTGGACAACTGCTTGAGCAGTTCCCCCTCATCCATGCCGGTGCGTTGCGCGATCTCGCGGATGACCTGCGGCCCAAGCGCTGCTCCGAGATCATTGGCGTTGATCGACTGGTTCTGCCCGGTGCCGACCCAGGAGTCGGCGGCGTTGCCGTGACCGGCATCCCTGAGCTTGTCGAGCAGGCCGCCCAGACCGCCGAGCAGGCCGCCGTCGCTGGCGGTGGTCCCGGCAGGCGTTGGGGCGGCTGGTGCGGGTGCTTGATCCGGCTGTTCGGCGCTTCTGCCGCTCAGCATTTTTCCGACCAGCAATGCGCCAAGCGCGATCATCAGCGGTTTGGTGATGTTGCCGCCGGGAACGGCGTTGTCAAAAAGTCCCATAGTGGATCCTCCATTTCAACCAAGCCCAGCCCATCTTCAACAATGGCGCATCCGGGCGGAATTTCAAGTTGGCTTGAGGTTTTGACAATCATATGAAAATGTCGGGTCGGCAGGGGATGGAGAGGAAAAAATGGGTATCATCAGCTGGATCATTCTCGGCGCCATCGCCGGCTTCCTGGGCAGCAAGATCGTCAACAAGACCGGCCAGGGCCTGATCATGGATATCGTGCTCGGCATTGTCGGCGCCATTGTCGGCGGCGTGATCTGCAGCCAGATTTTTGGCGTGGGTGTCACTGGTCTCAACATCTCCAGCCTGATCGTCTCAGTGGTTGGCGCGATAGTTGTGCTGTGGGCCTACCACCAGTTCAGCGGACGCCGGACGCTCTAAGCGTCAGCCGGATGATCTAAAATTTCGAATTTCTGCTGGGGCAAGACCGGCTTCGGGCTTGCCTATGGCATCAACACCGCATCGGCCGCGGCGAAGAAGATCAGCGTTCCGGCGATGAACACCGCCCAGCCGACAAGCGACTTGCGGATGGCGGCCTTGTGCTCGGCGTCGGAGTTCTTGTTCTGGTCAAAATCGGTCATGGGCAAGCTCCCTTGGCTGATTGATCATGGCGTCGTCGGATAGACGATACATCGCCGAATAGACGATCAATCTGGCCTCCGCAACATCAGAGGCAGTCGCTCGGCTGGCGATGCTACGCCACCACCGTCAGCCGGCGCTTGCGCTGGTCCAGCGACACAATGGTCAGCCCGCTGCCCACCACCAGCAGGATGCCGCAGACCGCCAGCGCATTGGGGAACTGCCCGAACACCAGCAGGCCCGAAATAACCGCCCAGACGGTGAAGCAGTAGTAGAACGGTGCCACCGCGCTGGTCGGTCCGATACGATAGGCCATGAAGATGAAGAAATGGCCGAAGATCAGGAAAAACCCGGCGCCGGCCATCAGCAGCAGGTGGCGCGCCTCGGGCATCACCCAGCGCTCGGAAACCAGATGCGCGGCACCGGCGCCGATCAATACCACCACCACGGCGGAAATCGCCACGATCATCCCCGGCACCTCTGCCGGCACACGCCGGCCGGCAAGGTCGCGCGCGGCTGCCAGTGTGGCGTTGCCGAGCGCCAGCAGCGCGTAGACCGATATGCCTTGCATCGTCGGCTGCGCCACCATCAGCGCGCCGATGAAGCCAAGCCCGATCAGCGCCATCCGCTGGCCGCCGATGCGCTCGCCAAACAGGATCGACGAGCCGACCAGCATCAAAAGCGGCGTGATTTGTCCGAGCGCCGTGGAATCGGCGATCTGCATGTTGGCGAGCGCCACGACGTAACAAAGGATCGCCGCCATCTCGAGCAGGTTCCGGCGCAGCACATGGCCGTCGAAGATCAGCGGGATCTGTTTGCCGTAGCCCAGCAGGAACAGCAGCGGGAAGCCCCAGAGCGTTGCCGCGACTCCGCGCAGGAACAGCACCTCGTAGGACGGCAGACCTGCCGTCGCGAGTTTCATCATCGTGTCGTTGACCAGGTACGACCCGGTCGAGACGATCATGAACAGCGGGCCGCGGATCGAGGCAGGGATGAAATGCATGGGATCAGGAGATCAGACCTCGGTGGCCGCTGCAATGGGCCATCAACTGGCCGTGATCCAGACAGGGATTGGCGGCAAGAGCACTTGATACAGGCCTCGGTCGATCGGCCTGTCACCCATTTCATTTCACGCATCGCCTTCCTATATCAGCGCCACATCCCTGCAATCGGATCCCAGGTTCGGACTGAGTGAGACGGCACCCGGCCAAAAGACGCTTGTGTTTTTTGGCCTTTGTCGCTAATCGCCCCGCATTCGACTGAACTGAAGGTCAAGGCCGTCCAAGGAAAGAGACTATGGCAAAAGGTAAATTCGAGCGTAACAAGCCTCATGTGAACATTGGCACGATTGGTCACGTTGACCATGGCAAGACGTCGCTGACGGCGGCGATCACGAAGTATTTTGGCGAGTACAAGCGCTACGACCAGATCGATGCGGCGCCGGAAGAGAAGGCACGCGGCATCACCATCTCGACGGCTCACGTCGAATACGAGACGGCTGCCCGCCACTACGCCCACGTCGACTGCCCCGGCCACGCCGACTATGTGAAGAACATGATCACCGGTGCCGCGCAGATGGACGGCGCGATCCTGGTCGTGTCGGCTGCCGACGGCCCGATGCCGCAGACCCGCGAGCACATCCTGCTCGCCCGTCAGGTCGGCGTGCCGTCGATCGTTGTGTTCCTCAACAAGGTCGACCAGGTCGACGACGCCGAGCTGCTCGAACTGGTCGAGCTCGAGGTTCGCGAACTGCTGTCGAAGAACGAATTCCCCGGCGACGACATTCCGATCGTCAAGGGTTCGGCGCTGGCTGCTCTTGAAGATTCGAACAAGACGATCGGCGAAGACGCGATCCGCGAGCTGATGGCTGCTGTCGACGCCTACATCCCGACGCCGGTTCGTCCGCTCGACAAGCCGTTCCTGATGCCGATCGAAGACGTGTTCTCGATCTCGGGCCGTGGCACGGTTGTCACCGGTCGCGTCGAGCGTGGCATTGTCAAGGTTGGCGAGGAACTCGAGATCATCGGCATCCGTCCGACGACCAAGACGACCTGCACGGGCGTKGAAATGTTCCGCAAGCTGCTCGATCAGGGCCAGGCCGGCGACAACATCGGCGCGCTGCTGCGYGGCGTTGATCGTGAAGGTGTCGAGCGCGGCCAGGTTCTGGCCAAGCCCGGTACGGTGAAGCCGCACAAGAAGTTCGTGGCCGAAGCCTACATCCTGACCAAGGACGAAGGTGGCCGTCACACGCCGTTCTTCACCAACTACCGTCCGCAGTTCTACTTCCGCACGACTGATGTGACCGGCATCGTGTCGCTGCCGGAAGGCACCGAGATGGTCATGCCTGGCGACAACATCACGGTCGATGTCGAGCTGATCGTGCCGATCGCCATGGAAGAGAAGCTGCGCTTCGCCATCCGTGAAGGCGGCCGCACCGTCGGTGCCGGCATCGTCGTCACCATCAAGGAATAATCCAGACCGGCTCTGCCGGTTGGATAAGAAAAGGGCGGTCTTCGGGCCGCCCTTTTTTGTTTGCTTGCCGTGCAGAACAAGTCTTGCGCGGTTGTTTCGAAGCTATTGCAAGCACCGTTGCCGCAACTATTATAGGTTGCGTCGAAGGGGCTTTTGCCAAGAGTGGTTTTGGGGCGTCGTTCAAACAATACCGCAAGTTGGTGGCGTGCGCTGGCTCGGCTGGTGCCGGTGCTTGCGATGATGATGGTTGCCTTCACCGCGAAGGCCGATAACTCAGCCGACCCGAAAACATGGAATCCCGATACCTGGTACCTTCAGCATCTTCTGTCCGATGGTCTCTCGGAGATGCAATTTGTCGTCGTCCGCAGCAACGCGGCTGGCTGCGAGCCCAACTGTCCGGAATGGATTTCAGCTGAAGGCGCCATCGAAGCCGGAACGCCGGCCAAGCTCAAGCGTATATTGAAGACGCTCGGTCGCCGCCACCTGCCCATCATCATCAGTTCTCCCGGCGGCAGCGTCGACGCCGCTCTCCAGCTCGGCCGAATAATCCGCAAGAACAAACTCGATGTAGCCGTCGGTGTCACCAAATTCTCCGGCTGTCAGCCGGGGATGGACCTTTGCCGGGCCGACAACGGCAAGGGCACTGCCTATTTCGGCGTCGCGTCCGACGGCGGTGCCATGTGTAATTCCGCCTGTCCGCTGATGTTTGCCGGAGGTGTCCAACGCCTGGTCGGGCGATGGGCTTATCTGGGCGTCCACCAGATCACCACGACATTCCAACGCCAGCAGGTCTACTACCGCACCACGTACAGAATTGTGCGTGGCAGGAAGAAGATTATCAGCAGCAAGATCATCAGCCGTACGAATGCCGGCACCTACAAGACCTACGAGATGAGCAAGGCGGTTGAAAGGAAGCTGTCGGCCTATCTCACGGAAATGGGAGTGGGGCAGGGTGTTCTCGAGGTCATGAAAGCCACACCCGCGGGTGACATCCGCCAGGTCGCCCTCGACGACATGACCACGATGAAGCTGGTCACCAGCAAGGGCACTGTCGACCTGCTTATATGGGCGGGCATATGCCGGCGAAGTCCGGCGCCGACGAACTGCAGGGAAATCCCTGCAAACGACAAGCCGGCCGCCGTGGCGGCGATTGAGGCTAAGCCCGCCCCCTCCCAACCGGCTCAAGTCTCACTTTCGCAGCCTGCCAAGGCAGCACCAATCCGGCCCATGAAGGCAGTACTGACCCAGCCTGCCAAGGCTCCGCCCTCCAAGCCGTTCTGGGCAGCGCCAGGAAATGGGGCGCCGGAGATGCGCTTTATGGTCGTTCGCGGCAGCGACGCGCTCTGCAATCCCGACTGCCCGGAATGGATCTCGGCCGAAGGCGCAATCACGCCTCAGGCCCCGCAGAGGCTTGGCCAGTTGCTCGCCATGCTTGGCAAAAGGCGGCTGCCCGTTGTGATCAGCTCACGGGGAGGCGACCTGTTCAGCGCTTTGAGGGTGGGTCGGCTCATCCGGGAACGGGCGCTCGACGTCGCGGTCGCCCGCACCAATATCACCGGCTGCGATCCGGTAGGCGGAGCTTGCTTGGCCGACAACGGCGCCTATGTCGGGCTGATCAGCGATTTTGGCGTGGAGTGCGATTCAGCCTGCGCGCTCGTGCTTGCCGGCGGCGCCAAGCGGCTGGTCGATCCCGAGGCTCGGCTCAGCATGTACACAATGGGGCAGAAGCGGGTAGTCAAAACCTACCTGGAAGAGATGGGGATCAATGCCGGTCTGTTCGCGGCGCTCGAGCAGCGCTCGGTCGAGCGCCAGCTCGAACCCGACATGATGCTGAGGGTTGGATTGATCACCGGGCCGCAATCGGTGGATTTGCTGACAGGCCCGACCATTTGCAAATCGGCGCCAAAACCGGACAATTGCCGGGCTTTGTCATCGGCGAATGCCGAGGCAAAGACGCCGCCTAAACTTTAGCATTGTCGCGTTGGCCATGAGGCAGGCCGGTGCCGACGACGGAAGAGAAGCTGCGCTTCGCCATCCGTCAAGGCGGCCGAACCGTCGGTGACGGCATCGTCGTCACCATCAAGGAGCAATCGAGACCGACTACAGCCGGATCGACAAGAAAAGGGCGGTCTTCGGGCCGCCCTTTTTCGTGATCCGGGACCTGTACCCACCCTGTTGCAAGCGCCATCGCGGCAACTAGTATAGGTTGCGTTGAGGGAGCTTTGCGAAAGAGTGGTTCCAGGGCGCTGTTTCGATGGGAAGGGGTGGTGGTCGCAAGCGCTGGCCGGTCTTGCGCTGTTGATTGCGACAGTGCTGTCTGTCCCGGCGGCGCAGGCGCAGGAGCAGTCGCGTGAGATTCCGCCGATGCGGTTCACCGTCGTGCGCAGTGCTGCGCCGGGCTGCGAGCCCAATTGTCCGGAATGGATATCGGCGGAAGGCACCATCGAGGCGGACACGCCGTCACTCTTCAAACGCACGCTCAAAACGCTCAAGGGACGGCAATTGCCTGTCGTCGTCAATTCGCCCGGCGGCAATGTCGATGCCGCACTCGCACTTGGCAGGATGATCCGCAAGAACAAGCTCGATATCGCCGTTGGCACGACGGTTTTTTCCGGCTGCAAGCCGGAGGTGAAGAATTGCGGCGACAACAAGGGCAAGGGTGCCGACTATTTTGGCATGGCTTTTGACGACGAGGCTATGTGCAATTCTGCCTGTCCGCTTATGTTTTCCGGCGGTATTCGCCGCGTGGTCGGAGATTTCGGTTATCTCGGCGTCCACCAGATCACAACCACATATCACCGGGAGAAGCTGCTCTACCGGACCACCTATCGGATCGTGAACGGCAAGAAGAAGGTGATCAACACCAAGGTAATCAGCCGGAAAAATGCCGGCAGCTACAAGACCTACGAGATGAGCAAGGCGGTCGAGAAGACGCTTTCCGCCTACTTGAAGGAAATGGGAATCGGCGACGGCGTGCTTGTCATGATGAAGGCGACGCCGGCCAGCGACATCCGTCAGATCGGGCTCGACGATATGCTGACGATGAAGTTGGTGACCAGCCGCGACGCCGTGGGGCTGTTGACCACCGCAAGCTTGTGCGCGATGCAACAGCCGGCCCCGAATTGCCGGGAGATACCGAGCTCTGCAAACGATGCGACGCCATCGGCGGCTGCGACTGGCAAGGCCGGGGATATCGTGCCGGTTGGACCGGAGACCGCGAAGGCCGGAGCGGACATGCGCTTTGTCGTGGTTCGCGGCAGCAATCCGCTGTGTAATCCCGACTGTCCGGAATGGATCTCGGCGGAAGGCGTGATTACGAGTCAGACGCCGCAGAAGCTGCGCCAGTTGCTCGCCACGCTGGGCAATCGGCGCCTGCCTGTCGTGATCAGCTCACGGGGAGGTGACCTGTCCGGCGCTCTGGCAGCGGGCCGGCTTATCCACGAAAGGAAGCTCGACGTCGCCGTGGCCCGGACCGATTTCGTCGATTGCGACCCAGGAGCATGGAATTGCCTGGCCAAAGAGGGCGCCTATGCCGGATTGAGCATCGATGCGGGCGTGGAGTGCGATTCGGCCTGTGCGCTGATGCTTGCCGGCGGCGCGAGAAGGCTTGTCGGTCCCGAGGCGCGGCTCAGCCTGTACCCGATGGGACAAAAGCAGGTGGTCAAGGCGTACCTCGAGGAGATGGCGATCGGTCCCGCTTTGTTCAAAGCGATCGCGGGACGCTCGACCGAGGGCCGGCTTGAACCGGACACCATGCTGAAGGCGGGACTGACAACGGGACCGCAATCGGTCGACGCACTGACCGGCGCGACGATTTGCAAGGCTGTTCCCAGGCCAGACAATTGCCGCGGCCTGCCGCCCGCCAATGCGGCGGCCGACGCGCCCGCAAAGCTGTAGCGCGCGGTTTTCGGAAACTGGCCATCGAGGCAGGTTGAGCTGTCTTAGATCTTTCCGCTATCGTCGCGGCCGGTGGCGCCGGGGCTGGGGGAGGATCGATAATGAGCCGGGATGTTCCGACACTCTACGAATGGGCCGGCGGCAGTGACGCCCTGAACCGGCTGACACAGACCTTCTACGACAAGGTGGCAACGGATCCCGTCGTTGGGCCGGTGTTCAAGACCATGTCGCCGGACCATCCCGCCCATGTCGCCGCCTTCATCGGCGAAGTCTTTGGCGGACCGAAGACCTACAGCGAAAAGTTCGGCGGCCACCGCGAGATGGTCATGCATCATCTGGGCAAGCATTTGACCGAAGAGCAGCGCCGCCGCTGGATCAACCTGCTCGCCGACGCCGCCGATGCCGTCGGTCTGCCCGACGATCCCGAATTCCGCTCGGCCTTCACAGGCTATGTCGAATGGGGATCGCGGCTGGCCAAGATGAACTCCAATCTCGGCGAAACCTGCGATCCCGAGACCGAACCGATGCCGGCCTGGGGCTGGGGCGTACCCGGCGGGCCATACACGCCACCGGCCGGGAAATCGTAGCCGTTGCAAACAGGCAGACCCTGCGGCCGGTCACCAGCGCCCCGGAATTCCGGCAGAGATCAGGCGGCTTTTGCCGAACCGTCGAAGCTGCGCAATTCCTGCAAACCTCGGCAAAGATGGCGCCACAAAAAGCTGGGACGCTGATGCATCGTTGAGGCTTTTGTGATGCTGATCGCCCATCTGCCATCGGGATACATTCTGGGTCGGTTCGCGCGGGGACGCTGGCGTGAGGCGCCCGGCATCATGATTGCCGCGATAACCGGTAGCGTCATCCCCGATATCGACATGCTGTATTTCCATTTTGTCGACGGCGGACGCACCCACCACCATGCCTATGTCACTCATTGGCCGCTGTTCTGGGCGGCGACCGGGCTGTTGTCGCTGGTTCTCGTCAGCTGGTGCGCCAGGCCGTATCTGGCGGCTACCGGCGCCTTTTTTGCCGCCGCCATGGTGCACATGGTCCTGGACACCTTGGCGTCTCCCATATTGTGGCTGATGCCGTTTGACCGCCATGCACTTGAACTGGTTACGGTTCCGGCCAGATACAAAAACTGGGTCTTGAGTTTTGTTTTGCACTGGACGTTCGCACTCGAGCTTCTGACATGCGGCTGGGCGCTTTGGCTTGGATATGGAAGAACCCAGCCTGCCGCGAGCGCCTCATGAGGTGCCCGCAAAAGGGAGTGAGCGATGACTGCCGAGGACTTCAAGATCGTGCGCTGGCGCGAGTGGGACGGCCCCGGTATCGAGCATCTCGAACTGCGCGAGCGGGCAGGAGAGGTCCTGGCCGACTCCGTCGTCATTTGCTCCGGCCAAACGCCTTTTGCCGTCCGCTATCGCATAGAATGCGACGCGAACTGGCGCGCCAGGAGTGTCACTGTCGACATGATCGGCTCCGGCCGGGCACTGGTTCTTGCCTCCGACGGTGACGGCCGCTGGACACTGGACGGTCTGCCGATGCCAGAACTGGACGGCGTGCTCGACCCTGATCTCACCGTCACCCCGTTCACCAACACGCTGCCGATCCGGCGCTTGCGGCTTTCCACCGGGCAGAGAGCCGAGATCACCACCGCTTTCATCGAATTCCCGGCGCTCACGGTCGTCAGCAACCCGCAGCGCTACACATGCCTCGAGGAGGGCAGGCGATATCTCTATGAATCGCGCGCCAGCGACTTCAAGCGCGAACTCGAGATCGACCGCGATGGGCTGGTCGTTGACTATCCCGATTTCTGGCAAAGGGGATGAAGGCGCGTTTGCGTGCAAACCGCTCTTTACAGAGAGCGCGGAAGCTTTTAGGAAGCCCCTGCTGCGCCGAGGCGCGCGCGATACGGGCATAGCTCAGTTGGTAGAGCGGCGGTCTCCAAAACCGCAGGTCGTAGGTTCGAGCCCTGCTGCCCGTGCCATTTCAAGAATGGCCATTGGAAACGATTTTTCGTGCCCGCCTTTGAAAACCGGCGACACGCTTGCCATATTAGGCTGATTGGGGCATAAGGGCGCCATAGCCGGGACGGAACGACTGGATGGTTCCGAGGCGGTGTTTGGTCATAAAGCGGACACTTGCCACTTGCGTGGATCAAGAATCGGTTTTATGTAGACAGAACAGACACGCGACGCGTGGAGCTGGGAAACCGGCTTTACGCGTCTGATTTGCATGGGCGAAATGATTGCGCTGATTCGGCGCGATACTGGGCTCAGGCGGCACGTCCCGGCCAGCGGGATCATCCAGGAGACCCGGCCAACGGGTCTTGAAGACAGAGCGGCATATGGCTTCGAAAACCACAAATCCTTTCGTCTTTCTCCAGCAGGTTCGCTCGGAGACCGCCAAGGTGACTTGGCCGTCGCGGCGCGAAACGATGATCTCGACGGTGATGGTTCTGGCCTTCGCTGTGATTGCGATGATTTTTTTCTTTAGCGCCGATCAGTTGATGGGCTTCGCGATCGAACAGATTCTGGGCATTGGACGCTAAGTCCGGCGACTACGGAGAAGTCTAAAAAAATGGCTGCGCGCTGGTACATCGTCCACGCTTATTCGAACTTTGAAAAGAAGGTCGCCGAGGACATCGAGAACAAGGCCAAGCAGAAGGGCCTGTCCGCCGATATCGAGCAGATCGTAGTGCCGACCGAGAAGGTCGTCGAGGTTCGCCGTGGCCGCAAGGTCGATGCCGAGCGCAAGTTCTTCCCGGGCTACGTGCTCTTGAAGGCCAACCTGACCGATGCCGTGTTCTCGCTGGTGAAGAACACGCCGAAGGTCACCGGCTTCCTGGGTGACTCCAAGCCGGTGCCGATCACCGAGGCGGAAGCACAGCGCATCCTGAACCAGGTGCAGGAAGGCGTCGAGCGGCCGAAGCCCTCGGTCACTTTCGAGATCGGCGAAGCGATCCGCGTTTCGGACGGTCCTTTCGCGTCCTTCAACGGTTTCGTCCAGGAAGTGGACGAGGAGCGGGCGCGGCTCAAGGTGGAAGTTTCGATCTTCGGGCGCGCCGTGCCTGTCGATCTGGAATTCGGACAGGTCGAAAAGGGCTGATCCGAATCTCTGGCGCCGGTTTGGCGATCAGGGGAGGCGGCGCGGAAGCGCGTGGCCTGAGTACGGTGGGAGACGAATGGGGCTTTAGCCGGCCGCATGGATCGCACCACCAGACTGCAACCGCCGGTGTTTCCCAGATGATTGGGGCCGGCATAGACAAAGGCAGGAAAAGAGATGGCTAAGAAAATTGCAGGCCAGCTCAAGCTCCAGGTGAAAGCGGGATCGGCGACGCCGTCTCCCCCGATCGGCCCGGCGCTTGGTCAGCGTGGCATCAACATCATGGAATTCTGCAAGGCGTTCAACGCGCAGACCCAGGAAATGGAAAAGGGATCGCCGGTTCCGGTCGTCATCACCTATTACCAGGACAAGTCGTTCACCTTCGTCATGAAGACGGCACCGGTGAGCTACTTCCTGAAGAAGGCGGCAAACCTCACGTCGGGTTCGAAGGAGCCGGGCAAGGTCAAGGCTGGCACCGTTTCGCGCGACAAGGTTCGCGAGATCGCCACTGCCAAGATGAAGGATCTGAACGCAAACGACGTCGAGGCGGCCATGCGCATGGTCGAGGGCTCCGCCCGCTCGATGGGTCTGGAAGTGGTGGGCTGAGATCATGGCAAAGATTGCAAAGCGTGTATCGAAGACCCGCGAAGGCATTGATCCCAACAAGGCTTATGCCTTGGGCGATGCGTTGAAGCTGCTCAAGGACCGTTCCTCGGTCAAGTTCGACGAGACCATCGAAGTCGCGATGAACCTCGGCGTCGACCCGCGTCATGCCGACCAGATGGTCCGCGGCGTGGTCAATTTGCCGAACGGCACAGGCCGCTCGGTTCGCGTTGCCGTGTTCGCTCGTGGCGACAAGGCGGAAGAGGCCAAGGCCGCAGGCGCCGACATCGTCGGTGCCGAGGATCTGGTCGAGATCGTCCAGAAGGGCACGATCGATTTCGATCGCTGCATCGCCACGCCGGACATGATGCCGCTGGTCGGCCGTCTCGGTAAGGTGCTCGGCCCGCGCGGCATGATGCCGAACCCGAAGGTCGGCACCGTCACCACCGACGTCGCCGCCGCCGTCAAGGCATCGAAGGGCGGCGCGGTCGAGTTCCGCGTCGAGAAGGCCGGCATCGTTCATGCCGGTGTCGGCAAGGTCTCGTTCGACGTCAAGGCGCTGGAAGAGAACATCCGTGCCTTCGCGGATGCGGTGACCAAGGCAAAGCCGGCTGGCGCCAAGGGCAACTACGTCAAGAAGGTGTCGGTCACCTCGACGATGGGCCCGGGCCTCAAGCTCGACGTCTCGACGCTCGCCGCGTCCTGATACGAACATCTTGGATCGGCCGCTAAGCGGCTGATCCGCAAGTGAATTCCGGGCCTCCGACTTGTTGGTGGCCCGGTACCGGAAGCCGAGAGGCTTCCGGACATCCTGTCCGAGATTGCAGGCGGCCCAGAAGCCTTAATTCAATTGGGCCTGCATGAGACGGGTGAAAACCGGACAACGGAGCGACAAGCTCCAATGAAAGGTTCGAACCGTGTTTGCCTTTTGTCTGCGCATCGTCGGCTTGGCCGTCGGTGTGGCGAAAGGGGGCAGGATCCTCGAGCGTCGTTCGGGAGATCCGTTACTGGATGGCCCGGCCGGCAAAAGGCAACCCGACGCCTGTCCTCGTCAATGGGAATGTTCCCGTTGAACAGGGTAGGGGTCAACTGGAGATAGGCAGTGGACAGAGCGGAAAAACGCGAACTCGTCACGGGCCTGAATGATGCGTTTTCGGGCGCAGGTTCAGTCGTAGTGGCCCACTATGCCGGTATCACCGTCGCGCAAATGAACGACCTTCGGTCGAAAATGCGCGCTGCCGGTGGCACCGTTAAAGTCGCGAAGAACCGTCTCGCCAAAATCGCTCTTCAGGGCACGGACTCCGCATCGATCATCGACCTGTTCAAGGGACAGACGCTGATTGCTTATTCGGAGGATCCGATTGCGGCGCCGAAGGTCGCGTCCGATTTCGCCAAGGGGAATGAGAAGTTGATCATTCTCGGCGGCGCAATGGGCACAACCTCGCTCAATGCCGATGGTGTGAAGGCACTCGCCACACTTCCGTCGCTCAATGAGCTGCGCGCCAGGCTGGTTGGCATGATCGCCACGCCGGCAACCCGGATCGCCCAGATCGTCAATGCGCCAGCGGCTTCGGTCGCGCGCGTCATCGGCGCTTACGCCCGGAAGGACGAGGCGGCATGAGGCCGTTCCTCGCTATCACAAACACACGTTCGAACCTTATGAAGGAATACAACAATGGCTGATCTCGCAAAGATCGTAGACGACCTTTCGAAGCTGACCGTCCTCGAGGCGGCCGAGCTGTCGAAGCTTCTGGAAGAAAAGTGGGGCGTTTCGGCTGCTGCTCCGGTGGCGGTTGCCGCTGCTGGCGGCGGTGCAGCCGCTGCTGCTCCGGTTGAAGAGAAGACCGAATTCGACGTCGTCCTCGTCGAGGCCGGCGCTCAGAAGATCAACGTCATCAAGGAAGTCCGCGCCATCACCGGTCTTGGCCTCAAGGAAGCCAAGGATCTGGTCGAAGCGGCTCCGAAGCCGGTTAAGGAAGCCGTTTCCAAGGCTGACGCTGACAAGTTCAAGGCCCAGCTGGAAGCAGCCGGCGCCAAGGTCGACCTGAAGTAAGCGTAAAAGCGGCGGACGGCCTCGCGCCGTCCGCCACTCCTTTCGGCCGAAGGGAGGACGCGTAGCGCGAGATGTACGAGAACCTCTTTCCTGAGGGCCACAGCCGGCCCTCAGGAAACGGGTTTTCTCCCGTTTTAGCCGGCCGCCGCCAAGCAATTGGTTGGGGCGGACGGAGAACAGACAGAGAGCCGCCGCCCAGGCGGCTCGGTATGCAAGGCGGGCCGCGGCGAGGCCCGTCCCGAGTTTAGAGCTAAGGAGCGACGATGGCCCAGACCCAGACTTTCAATGGCCGCAGACGCGTACGCAAGTTCTTCGGAAAGATTCCGGAAGTTGCGGAGATGCCGAACCTGATCGAGGTTCAGAAGGCGTCCTATGACCAGTTCCTGATGGTGGACGAGCCCAAGGGCGGACGTCCGGACGAGGGACTGCAGGCTGTTTTCAAGTCGGTCTTCCCGATCTCCGATTTTTCCGGCTCCTCGATGCTGGAGTTCGTGAAGTACGAGTTCGAAGGACCGAAATTCGACGTTGACGAATGCCGTCAGCGCGACCTGACCTATGCCGCGCCGCTGAAGGTGACGCTGCGCCTCATCGTGTTCGATATTGACGAGGATACCGGCGCCAAGTCGATCAAGGACATCAAGGAGCAGGACGTCTACATGGGCGACATGCCGCTCATGACCTTGAACGGCACCTTCATCGTCAACGGCACCGAGCGCGTCATCGTCTCGCAGATGCACCGTTCGCCGGGCGTTTTCTTCGACCACGACAAGGGCAAGTCGCACTCGTCGGGCAAGCTTTTGTTTGCCGCGCGCGTCATTCCCTATCGCGGTTCGTGGCTCGACATCGAGTTCGATTCCAAGGACGTCGTGCACGCCCGCATCGACCGTCGCCGCAAGATTCCGGTGACGTCGCTCTTGATGGCGCTCGGCATGGATGGCGAAGAGATCCTGTCGACCTTCTACAACAAGATCACCTACAAGCGTGCCGGCGACCATTGGCGCATCCCGTTCAACGTCGAGCGTTTCCGCGGCCTCAAGGCTGTCGGCGACCTGGTCGACGCCGATACGGGCGAGGTCGTTGTCGAGCAAGGCAAGAAGATCACCGCCCGTCAGGCCAGGGCGCTTGGCGAAAAGGGTCTCAAGGCGATCAAGGCGACCGACGAGGATTTGCTCGGCAATTACCTGGCCGAGGACATCGTCAACTACGCCACCGGTGAGATCTTCCTCGAAGCCGGCGATGAGATCGACGAAAAGACGCTGAAGGTGTTGCTCGGCACGGGCGAGAACGAGATCAAGGTTCTCGACATCGACCACGTCAATGTCGGCGCCTACATCAGAAACACGCTCAACGTCGACAAGAACGAGAGCCGCCAGGACGCGCTGTTCGACATCTACCGTGTCATGCGCCCCGGCGAGCCGCCGACGCTCGAGACCGCCGAAGCCATGTTCAACTCGCTGTTCTTCGACAGCGAGCGCTACGATCTGTCGGCCGTTGGCCGCGTCAAGATGAACATGCGCCTCGAACTCAAGGCCGAGGACACCGTGCGCGTGCTGCGCAAGGACGACATCCTGGCCGTGGTCAGGACGCTGGTCGAACTGCGCGACGGCAAGGGCGAGATCGACGACATCGACAATCTCGGCAACCGTCGCGTGCGTTCTGTCGGCGAGCTCATGGAAAACCAGTACCGCGTCGGCCTGCTGCGCATGGAGCGTGCGATCAAGGAGCGTATGTCCTCGATCGAGATCGACACGGTGATGCCGCAGGACCTGATCAACGCCAAGCCGGCGGCTGCCGCCGTGCGCGAGTTCTTCGGTTCCTCGCAGCTGTCGCAGTTCATGGACCAGACCAACCCGCTGTCGGAGATCACCCACAAGCGTCGCCTGTCGGCGCTTGGACCGGGCGGTCTGACCCGCGAGCGCGCCGGCTTCGAAGTGCGCGACGTGCACCCGACGCATTACGGCCGTATCTGCCCGATCGAGACGCCGGAAGGCCCGAATATCGGTCTGATCAACTCGCTGGCCACCTTCGCACGCGTCAACAAGTACGGCTTCATCGAGAGCCCGTACCGCAAGATCGTCGACGGCAAGCTGACCAATGACGTCGTCTATCTCTCGGCGATGGAAGAAGCCAAGCACCATGTCGCGCAGGCCAACGCCGAGCTCGACAAGAATGGCGGCTTCGTCGACGAGTTCGTCATTTGCCGCAGTGCCGGCGAAGTGATGATGGCGCCGCGTGAAAACGTCGACCTGATGGACGTGTCCCCCAAGCAGATGGTGTCGGTGGCCGCGGCCCTGATCCCGTTCCTCGAGAACGACGACGCCAACCGCGCTCTGATGGGCTCGAACATGCAGCGTCAGGCCGTGCCGCTGGTGCGCGCCGAGGCGCCGTTTGTCGGCACCGGCATGGAGCCGATCGTTGCCCGTGACTCAGGCGCCGCCATCGGCGCTCGCCGCGGCGGCATCGTCGACCAGGTGGACGCGACGCGTATCGTTATCCGCGCGACGGAAGATCTCGATCCGGGCAAGTCCGGCGTCGACATCTACCGGCTGATGAAGTTCCAGCGTTCGAACCAGAACACCTGCATCAACCAGCGTCCGCTGGTGCGTATGGGTGATCGGGTCAACAAGGGCGACATCATTGCCGACGGTCCGTCGACCGAGCTCGGTGATCTGGCGCTCGGCCGCAACGTGCTGGTCGCGTTCATGCCGTGGAATGGCTACAACTACGAGGACTCGATCCTGCTCTCCGAGCGCATCGTCGCCGACGACGTCTTCACCTCGATCCACATCGAGGAGTTCGAGGTCATGGCGCGCGATACCAAGCTCGGTCCGGAGGAAATCACGCGTGATATTCCGAACGTTTCGGAAGAAGCGCTGAAGAACCTCGACGAAGCCGGCATCGTCTATATCGGTGCGGAAGTTCAGCCGGGCGACATCCTGGTCGGCAAGATCACGCCGAAGGGCGAAAGCCCGATGACGCCGGAAGAGAAGCTTCTGCGCGMCATCTTCGGCGAAAAGGCTTCGGACGTGCGCGACACTTCGATGCGCATGCCTCCGGGCACCTTCGGCACCGTCGTCGAGGTGCGCGTGTTCAATCGCCACGGTGTGGAGAAGGACGAGCGCGCCATGGCGATCGAGCGCGAGGAGATCGAACGCCTCGCCAAGGACCGCGACGACGAGCAGGCCATTCTGGACCGCAACGTCTATGCGCGTCTTTCCGACGTGCTCGTCGGCAAGGAAGCAATCGCTGGACCGAAGGGCTTCAAGAAGGGCTCGACGCTGTCCAAGGATACGCTCGACGAGTATCCGCGTTCGCAGTGGTGGCAGTTTGCCGTGGAGAACGAAAAGCTCCAGAGCGAACTGGAAGCCCTGCGTGGCCAGTACGACGACTCCAAGAAGGCGCTCGAGCAGCGCTTCATGGACAAGGTCGAGAAGGTCCAGCGCGGCGACGAAATGCCTCCGGGCGTCATGAAGATGGTCAAGGTCTTCGTGGCGGTGAAGCGCAAGATGCAGCCGGGCGACAAGATGGCCGGCCGTCACGGCAACAAGGGTGTCGTGTCGCGCATCGTTCCGGTCGAGGATATGCCTTTCCTCGAGGACGGCACGCATGCCGATATCGTGCTCAACCCGCTGGGTGTGCCGAGCCGCATGAATGTCGGCCAGATCCTGGAAACGCATCTGGGCTGGGCTTGCGCAGGCATGGGCAAGAAGATCGGCGAGCTGATCGACGCGTACAAGGTGGCGGGCGACATCAAGCCGCTGCGCAAGACGCTCGAGAGCTTCATTCCGGCGAATGACCGCAACGAGCCGGTCCGTGATTATGACGACGAGAGCATTGTTCGCCTCAGCGAGCAGATGCGCCGCGGCGTCTCGATCGCGACCCCGGTGTTCGACGGCGCGCACGAGGCTGACATCAACATCATGCTGGAGCAGGCGGGCCTGCACACATCAGGTCAGTCGCAGCTCTATGACGGACGCACGGGCGAGCCGTTCGATCGCAAGGTGACGATGGGCTATATCTACATGCTCAAGCTTCACCATCTCGTGGACGACAAGATCCACGCGCGTTCGATCGGTCCGTACTCGCTCGTCACCCAGCAGCCGCTGGGCGGCAAGGCGCAGTTCGGTGGCCAGCGCTTCGGCGAGATGGAGGTCTGGGCGCTGGAAGCCTACGGCGCCGCCTACACGCTGCAGGAAATGCTGACGGTGAAGTCGGACGACGTCGCTGGCCGCACCAAGGTCTACGAGGCGATCGTCCGCGGCGACGACACCTTCGAGGCCGGCATTCCGGAGAGCTTCAACGTGCTCGTCAAGGAAATGCGGTCTCTCGGCCTCAATGTCGAGCTGGAGAACACCAAGCTCGACGACAACCCGATCCGGCTGCCCGACGCGGCCGAGTAAGGCTACGGCGCGCCGCATAAGTTGCGGCGCGCCAAACGAATTCGACGGCCAGTGGCCGACAAAGACGGCGGGCGTTTGGTCCGCGTTAGATGCAAGGGGTTTTCGAGGACCCCGAAAAGGAGAACGGCATGAACCAAGAGGTCATGAATCTCTTCAATCCGCAGGCGCCGGCGCAGGTGTTCGATTCCATCCGGATATCGCTCGCCAGCCCTGAGAAGATTCTGTCCTGGTCGTTCGGCGAGATCAAGAAGCCGGAGACCATCAACTACCGCACCTTCAAGCCGGAGCGTGACGGTCTTTTCTGCGCGCGCATTTTTGGCCCGATCAAGGACTATGAGTGCCTGTGCGGCAAGTACAAGCGCATGAAGTACAAGGGCGTCATCTGCGAGAAGTGCGGCGTCGAAGTCACGCTGTCGCGCGTCCGCCGCGAGCGCATGGGCCATATCGAGCTCGCCGCTCCCGTCGCTCACATCTGGTTCCTGAAGTCGCTGCCCTCGCGCATCGGCACGCTGCTCGACATGACCTTGAAGGACATCGAGCGCGTCCTCTACTTCGAGAACTACATCGTCACCGAGCCTGGCCTCACCGCGCTGAAGGAGCACCAGCTGCTCAGCGAGGAAGAGTACATGATCGCCGTCGACGAATATGGCGAGGATTCGTTCACCGCCATGATCGGCGCAGAGGCCATTCATGACCTTCTGGCCGGCATGGACCTGGAGAAGATCGCCGGCGACCTGCGTTCGGAACTGGCTTCGACCACGTCCGAACTGAAGCAGAAGAAGTATCTGAAGCGGCTCAAGGTCGTCGAGAACTTCATGGAATCCGGCAATCGTCCGGAATGGATGATCATGAAGGTGGTTCCGGTGATCCCGCCGGACCTGCGTCCGCTGGTTCCTCTGGATGGTGGACGTTTCGCGACGTCCGACCTGAACGACCTCTATCGCCGCGTCATCAACCGCAACAACCGTCTGAAGCGGCTGATCGAGCTGCGCGCTCCCGGCATCATCGTGCGCAATGAAAAGCGCATGCTGCAGGAAGCCGTCGACGCACTGTTCGACAACGGCCGTCGCGGCCGCGTCATCACCGGTGCCAACAAGCGTCCGCTGAAGTCGCTGTCCGACATGCTCAAGGGCAAGCAGGGCCGGTTCCGCCAGAACCTGCTCGGCAAGCGCGTCGACTATTCCGGCCGCTCGGTCATCGTCACCGGTCCGGAGCTCAAGCTGCACCAGTGCGGCCTGCCGAAGAAGATGGCGCTCGAACTGTTCAAGCCCTTCATCTACGCCCGTCTCGACGCCAAGGGTTACTCCTCGACCGTCAAGCAGGCGAAGAAGCTGGTCGAGAAGGAACGTCCGGAAGTCTGGGATATTCTTGACGAGGTCATCCGCGAGCACCCGGTGCTGTTGAACCGTGCGCCGACGCTGCACCGCCTCGGCATCCAGGCGTTCGAGCCGATCCTGATCGAAGGCAAGGCGATCCAGCTGCATCCGCTGGTCTGCACGGCCTTCAACGCCGACTTCGACGGCGATCAGATGGCCGTTCACGTGCCGCTGTCCCTGGAAGCGCAGCTTGAAGCCCGCGTGCTGATGATGTCGACCAACAACATCCTGCACCCGGCTTCCGGCGCGCCGATCATCGTGCCGTCGCAGGACATGGTTCTCGGTCTCTACTATCTCTCGATCGTCAACCAGAACGAGCCGGGCGAGGGCATGGTGTTTGCCGACATGGGCGAACTCCAGCATGCGCTCGAGACCAAGGCGGTGACCCTGCACGCCAAGATCAAGGGCCGCTTCCGCACGGTCGACGCCGAAGGCAAGGTCGTGTCGAAGATCCATGACACCACGCCTGGCCGCATGATCATCGGCGAGCTTCTGCCGAAGAACGTCAATGTGCCTTACGAGACCGCCAACCAGGAGATGACCAAGAAGAACATCTCCAAGATGATCGACACCGTCTACCGCCACTGCGGTCAGAAGGAGACGGTCATTTTCTGCGATCGCATCATGGCTCTCGGCTTCGCTCATGCCTGCCGTGCCGGCATTTCGTTCGGCAAGGACGACATGCTGATCCCGGATAGCAAGATCAAGCTGGTCTCCGACACCGAGGCTTTGGCCAAGGAATACGAGCAGCAGTACAATGACGGCTTGATCACGCAGGGCGAGAAGTACAACAAGGTCGTCGACGCCTGGGCCAAGTGCTCGGAAAAGGTCGCCGACGAGATGATGGCCCGCATCAAGGCGGTCGAGTTCGAGGACAATGGCCGTCAGAAGCCGATGAACTCGATCTACATGATGTCGCACTCCGGTGCGCGTGGCTCGCCCACCCAGATGCGTCAGCTCGCCGGCATGCGCGGCCTGATGGCCAAGCCGTCGGGTGAAATCATCGAGACGCCGATCATCTCGAACTTCAAGGAAGGCCTGACCGTGCTCGAGTACTTCAACTCGACCCACGGCGCCCGCAAGGGTCTGGCCGACACCGCCTTGAAGACGGCGAACTCGGGTTACCTCACCCGCCGTCTGGTCGACGTGGCGCAGGACTGCATCGTCAACTCCGTGGATTGCGGCACCGACAAGGGCCTCACCATGCAGCCGATCGTCGATGCCGGTCAGGTTGTCGCTTCGGTTGGTCAGCGCGTGCTGGGCCGTACCTCGCTCGACGACATCAACCATCCGGTGACCGGCGACCTGCTGGTCAAGGCCGGAACGCTGATGGACGAGCGTGACGTGGAGCAGATCGAAAAGGCCGGCGTCCAGTCGGTCCGCATTCGCTCGGCACTGACCTGCGAGGTCAGGATCGGCGTCTGCGCGGTCTGCTACGGTCGCGATCTGGCGCGCGGCACCCCGGTCAACCAGGGTGAAGCCGTCGGCGTCATCGCGGCGCAGTCGATCGGCGAGCCGGGCACCCAGCTCACCATGCGTACCTTCCACATGGGCGGTACCGCGCAGGTGGTGGATAGCTCGTTCCTTGAAGCCTCGTATGAGGGCAAGGTCGAGATCCGCAACCGCAACGTGGTGCGCAACTCCGACGGCCAGCAGATGGTCATGGGCCGCAACATGGCGGTGCTGATCCTCGACGAAGCCGGCAAGGAGCGCGCCTCGCACCGTCTCACCTATGGTTCGCGTATCTTCGTGGACGATGGTGACAAGGTGAAGCGCGGCCAGCGTATCGCCGAGTGGGATCCCTATACCCGCCCGGTCCTCACCGAAATCGAGGGCAGGGTGTCGTATGAGGATCTGGTCGACGGCATTTCCGTTCAGGAAACGGCCGACGAGTCGACCGGCATCACCAAGCGTGAGGTCATCGACTGGCGCTCGACGCCGCGCGGCAACGATCTGAAGCCGGCGATTGCCATTCAGGACGCCAAGGGCAAGGTCGGCAAGCTGTCGAAGGGTGGCGACGCCCGCTTCCTGCTCTCGGTCGAGGCCATTCTCTCGGTCGAGCCGGGTGCGCAGGTTCGTCCCGGCGACGTGCTGGCACGTATCCCGATGGAAAGCGCCAAGACCAAGGACATTACCGGCGGTCTGCCGCGTGTTGCCGAACTGTTCGAGGCACGTCGTCCGAAGGATCACGCCATCATCGCCGAGATCGATGGCACGATCCGCTTCGGCCGCGACTACAAGAACAAGCGTCGCATCATCATCGAGCCGCATGACTCGACGCTTGAGCCGGTCGAATACCTGATCCCGAAGGGCAAGCCGTTCCATCTCCAGGACGGCGACGTCATCGAGAAGGGCGACTACATCCTCGACGGCAATCCGGCACCGCACGACATCCTGGCGATCAAGGGCGTGGAAGCACTTGCTTCCTACCTCGTCAACGAAATCCAGGAAGTCTACCGTCTGCAGGGCGTGTCGATCAACGACAAGCACATCGAGGTGATCGTTCGCCAGATGCTGCAGAAGGTCGAGATCACGGTGCAGGGCGACTCGACCTACATTCCGGGCGACCACGTCGACGTGATCGAACTGGAAGAGGTCAACGAGCGCCTGATCGAGGACGGCAAGAAGCCGGCCGAAGGTCAGCCGGTGCTCTTGGGCATCACCAAGGCATCGCTGCAGACGCCGTCCTTCATCTCGGCCGCCTCCTTCCAGGAGACGACCAGGGTGCTGACGGAAGCCGCGGTTGCCGGCAAGACCGACATGCTGCAGGGCTTGAAGGAAAACGTCATCGTCGGCCGGCTGATCCCGGCCGGTACCGGCGGCACGATGAGCCAGATCCGGCGCATCGCCACCTCGCGCGACGAACTGATCATCGACGAGCGCCGCAAGGCCTCCGGTGTGGAAATCGCCGAGCCGATGCTGGCCGATATGACAACCGCCGCGCAGTAAGCGCGGCGGCAGCAATTCCCAACAGGAATTGCGCCAGAACAAAAGATAGAGCGGTTCGGCGTTTCCTGGAAACGATGAACCGCTCTTGGATATCTCAGGCAACAGGGCCGTCGGGGCAACCCGGCGGCCTTTTTGTTTGTGCTATTCGGACGGCTTCTCGAAGCGAAGCAAATCCCCTGGCTCGCAATCGAGGTATTCGCAGATGCGCTCCAGCGTGTCGAACCGGATGCCTTTGACCTTTCCCTGTTTCAGAAGGGAAAGGTTGGCTTCGGTGATGCCGACATGTTCGGCCAGGTCCTTCGACTTCACGTTTCGTTCGGCGAGGACGACATTGAGCCTGACCCTTATGGGCATAAGCCGATCCTCCTCATATGAACTGCGCATTTTCGTCGGCGAGCGCGGATGCCTCTGATATGACCCAGGTGATCACGGCAATGATGCCCGCGGTCAGCAAGGTCAGCAGCGTGTCGCTGTCGAGACCGAGCGTCAGCCGGTGCTGGCCGGCAGGCGCGTCCAAACTCAAGAGAACGGACAATGCGGCCCCCGAAACTGGCTTCAGCACTGCCGATGCCAACAGCCCGAGGCCAAAATACCGCAAATTCCTGATGGCGTTCTGACCGAAGAAGTCTCCGGTCGCAAAAGCTTGGAAGGCGCGTCGGGCTGCCATCAGCGCGAAAACGAGACAGGCGAGCGGCGCAAACGAGATCGCGAACCCGGCCAGTCTCCGACCGAGGCCCATGCCGTTCAGCCATTCCTGAGGAATATTGGCATCCATGGCGATCGAAGCGGTGGGAGTGGCGAGCCAGTAAATCAGCACAGCAATCGTCAGCGCTGCCGCCAGCACAACAAAACACCTTGCCAGCACCAGGCTGAAAAGCCGGATGCGTCTCAACCTTGTCTGGCGCGTTGGGTCCAGGGTTGGAGCCGTAATGACGGGTTCAATCATTGTGATCTCGCTTGGTGAAAAGAAATTATCGTTTTACAATAATAAGATTATGCATAACGATGTCAGATGTCAATGTTCGACTCAACAGGAGCTACCAATGCCTTCCTTCAAACGCGAGATTACCCTTGCCGCCATCGGGTTCATGACGGCGCTCGTGATGCCCTTTGCAGCCCACGCCCTGCCATCGACGGCGACTGGTCGGATATCGGTGGCGCAGGTGATGGAGATGATCGAAAAGGCCGGGACGAGTCCAGTCGCCAGGCAAACGCTTGTCGCCTATGTCGCCGGGGTTGGCGAAGGTGCCGGCGTCATCGTCGACACGATCGGCAATGGCGCCCGTTCGTGCAAGAAGTCTTTCAGCCTGGATACTGGGACCATACGCGCCGCCCTCGAAGCCGGTGCGCCCCGTCACGACAGCTGGTCGCAAACGCCGGCGACGCCACTGATCGTTGCCGACATGGTCAAGCGCGCTGGCTGCCGCACCACGGATTGATCGAAGCGAGCCGCCGGGCCCGGATCGCGATCGACAGCGCTTCAATCACGGAAGCCGTCGGGGCAACCCGGCGGCTTTTTCATTTACGACGACCTGTCTCGGTTGGTACGAACGTCCTGAACGAACTTGAATTCGGACAGCCGACGACATCACGTGTTTCCTTGCCGCAACCCTTAAGCGGCCCGGTTTCGTAATTTGGCTCTTGATGGATCGGAAAAGACGATGAGCAAGAAGACCTGGGCTGCTGTCGACGACTACATCGTTGATGCCCTGTTCGAGGCAGATCCCGCCCTCGATGCCGTTCTGGCGGCCAACCGTGATCAAGGTTTGCCACCGATCGACGTCTCGCCGGCGCAGGGCAAGCTGCTTTCACTTCTGGCGCGCATTCAGGGAGCGAAGAAGGTTCTCGAAGTCGGCACGCTGGGCGGCTACTCCACGATCTGGATGGCGCGCGCCTTGCCTGCGAACGGCAAGATCGTGACGCTTGAACTCGACCCGCATCACGCCAGCGTCGCGCAGTCGAATTTCGAACGGGCAGGCGTGTCGGAACGCGTGGACCTGCGAATCGGACCGGCCCTTCAGTCGCTTGCCGCGCTAAGCGCTGAGAACGCCGGGCCGTTCGATCTCATCTTCATCGACGCCGACAAGCCGAACAACCCGAACTATCTGTCATGGGCGATGCGGCTGTCGCGGCCGGGGACTGTGATCATCTGCGACAACGTCATCCGCGACGGCGCAGTGCTCGATGAGGGCGGCCATGACGCCAATGTCGTGGGCGCTCGGGCGGCGT
The DNA here is from genome assembly GCF_056402995.1 of Mesorhizobium sp. P3_A8. Taxonomy (NCBI): domain Bacteria; kingdom Pseudomonadati; phylum Pseudomonadota; class Alphaproteobacteria; order Hyphomicrobiales; family Phyllobacteriaceae; genus Mesorhizobium; species Mesorhizobium sp. P3_A8. Next base: position 398,499 of record NZ_JBFUGI010000006.1, read on the forward strand.
TCTCGTTCATCGGCGGCGACAAGCGCCTGGACGGCACCGCCATCCAGACAGTCGGCGCCAAGGGTTATGATGGCTTTGCGATTGCGATCGTCGACTGAAAACGCAAGCCGGATCTGAAAGGTATTGGACAGATGAAGGAGACAGCTCTCTGGGACCTGATCAACGAGCGCCGGGAGCGCATGAGCTTTGCGCAGCGAAGGCTCTGGGACACGATCAGCATTGATCCGGAACAATGGATTCACCGGACCTCGGCTGGCGCGGATCTTCACATTTGGGTTGTAGCGCTGATCGGCCGAACTGTGATCTCATACAACGACCTTGAGCACGGTTTCGACCGCTCAAATTTCGCTAGGTATGGCGAGATCACGCAGCTTGGCTGGGGGCAATCCGATCTTGAGATCGCCGTCCAAGAAGTGCTGAACGAGCTGGAATTCGGACGTCGCACCGCACCAAGCGTCTCCGAACCTAAGCCAGGAACATATCCCGGCCAAGGTTCACGATAGCAACGCCTCGGTTCAATCGAAGAATGCCTCGACCACGTTGCGCTTGCCGAGCATGAAGGCATCGGCGACATGCTGGAGCGGCGCCAGATCGACGTCGGACACGCCGGCGCGCACGATCTCGGCGAAGCGGCGGTAGAGCTGGGGATATTCGGCTTCGGGCTCGTCGTGAACCACCTTGCCGTCGACGGCGAGCTTGGTGCCGCCGCCGGAAAGCACCATCTTGCCCTGGTCCGTGTCGGCCAGGATGTCCCAGCTTTGCGGGCCGGTTTGCAGCCAGTCGAGGTCCATCGTCACCGGCAATCCATCGGAAGTGCGAAAGGTGACTTGGGCCGCGACCGGAGCGGCGCGGTTTTCCGGAAAATCGAGCGCCGCCGAAGTGATGAACATTGCCGGCAGGATGTGGGTTGCGATCGACAGCGCGTTGATGCCGGGATCGAAGACGCCAAAACCGCCGGGCGCCCAGATCCAGTCCTGGTTGGGGTGCCAGCGACGGACGTCTTCTTTCCAGTTGATGGCGGCCGACTTGACCTTGGCCGAAGCCAGGAAGGCGCGCGCGGCTTCCACCGCCGGCGCGTAGCGCGAATGCCAGCTGGCGAACAGCGAGACGCCATTGGCCGCCGCGAGTCGCTTCAGGTCCTCGACCTCGCTGACCGTGGCGCCGGGCGGCTTCTCCAGGAAGACGTGCTTTTTCGCGATCAGCGCCGTGCGCGCCGCATCGTAGCGGAACTGCGGCGGCATGCAGAGCGACACGGCCTCGAGCTCGGGCACGGCGTCGAGCATGGCTTCGATATCAGGGAAATTCGGAATGTTGTCGACCTTGCCGTGCCGACTGGCGGCGGCGATGAGGCGATAGCTCTGGTCTTTCGCCAGGGCCGGCAGGTGCTGGTCGCGGACGATCTTGCCGACGCCGACGATGCCAATCTTGATGGGGCCTATCTTGATGGGCTCGGACACGGCCGCTCCGTCTGTTTGATGATGGTGAGCGTTTCTAGCAGAACACTTGCCCCGGGCAAGCCGAAGCCGCCAAGTGGGAGTAGAAAGCTCAGCCCCAGCTTTCCTCGAACTGCAGCGCCAGTTTTCCGCCCGCCAGAAAGGCTTCGATCGCAGGTTCGAAGGGCGAGGGGTCGAGGCCGTTGGCGGCCAGCCACTCGTCGGAATAATAGGTGTTGGCATAGCGGTCGCCGGAATCGCAGATCAGCGTCACCAGCGAACCGGTCTTGCCATGCTCGATCATGCGCGCGGCCTGAAAGCACATGGCGATGAAGTTGGTGCCGGTCGAGCCGCCGACGCGGCGGCCGAGTCGGCGCGACAACACCCGCATCGCCGCCAGCGACACCGCATCCGGTATCCTCAGCATGTGATCGATCACGCCGGGCACGAAGGATGGTTCCATGCGCGGCCGGCCGATGCCCTCGATCCGCGACGGCTGCTCGCAGCGGCAATCGCGATCATGCGTGGCAAAGCCATCGAAGAAAGCCGAGCGCTCGACATCCGCCACCGACAGCCGGGTCGCATGCCGCTTGTAGCGCAGGTAGCGGCCGATCGTGGCCGTGGTGCCGCCAGTGCCGGCACTCATCACGATCCAGCTTGGGATCGGGTGCCGCTCCTCGCGCATCTGTCCGAAGATGGAATCGGCGATGTTGTTGTTGCCGCGCCAGTCGGTGGCCCGTTCGGCGTGGGTGAACTGATCGACGAAATGACCGCCGAGTCGCTCCGTGAGTTCGGCCGACTCGGCATAGATGCGCCTGCCGTCATCGATGAAATGGCAGTTGCCGCCATAGTGTTCGATCGCGGCGATCTTCTCGCGCGATGTCGAACGCGGCATCACCGCATAGAACGGTACGCCGATCATACGGGCGAAATAGGCTTCCGACACCGCCGTCGAACCGGATGACGCCTCGATCACCGGCGAGCCTTCGCGGATGAGGCCATTGCACAGCCCATAGAGAAACAGTGAACGCGCCAGCCGGTGCTTCAGGCTGCCGGTCGGATGGGTGGATTCGTCCTTGAGATAGAAGTCGATGCCGGCCAGCGCCGGCAGGTCGAGTTTCCAGAGGTGGGTGTCGGCCGAACGGTGCTGGTCGGCCTCGATCGCGGCGACCGACCGGTCGGCCCAGGCCCGGGATGCAGGTTCCTTCGATCCAGCCATCATCTATGCCCTGGGTTCAGATCGGCACGTCGAAGGTGACGATCGACACTTCGCCTTCGAGCGCACCCTGGAAAGCGGAGAGATGCGGCTCCTCGTCGGGTATACCGTCCATGTCGCCGATCTGGTCGAGCTCAGCCTCGGCGTAACCTTCCGCCGCAAGCGATTCGAGGGCGCGGCGCACCGCCGAATCGTCGTCGGGCGCAACCAGCATGACATGCACGCCCTCCACTTTGCCGCCCTTCCTCTTCCATACCCGGCCGGTGATGATGGTGACCGGGCGCTCCTCATTGTCGTTCACGGGCTGATTCCTGTTTTTTGCCAAAGATACTGGGTGGGCGAGGGGATTTGGGCTGCTCATGCCGACTTTTCGCATGAAGCATGGCTTTGCAACAGTCGAACGCGGGTCACTTTCTTCCTCGCGCTTGCAAAACGGCGAAAGAAAATTACATGCGGTTTTCGCATAGCTGCCAAGCCCCGGCTTCGATGCAATATTTGCCACACCGGGGTTGACGGTTCGCGGGCTTACGAGTAGAAGCCGGCCAGTCAGAACCGATGTGAGGCTCTCCCTTCCGAAGCGACACGCTTTGGAGTTTGCCTCAAACAGGGTTCGTTTTACGAGCGAAAAGACATTTCCGGCGTGCACGAAGCGGCTTCCGCTTCCTCTGCCATTTGTTCGGGCAAGACCGCGAGGCGCGGTTTATGGCCCGAATTTGCGTATGGAAATGACGCTTTGAGCGGCCCTGACCGGGCGAGACACGGAATTGAGAGACAAGAGGGTTTAATGCCTACCGTCAACCAGCTGATCCGCAAGCCGCGCATTGCGCCGGTGAAGCGCAACAAGGTCCCGGCCATGCAGCAGAACCCGCAGAAGCGGGGCGTCTGCACGCGCGTCTATACAACGACGCCGAAGAAGCCGAACTCGGCGCTGCGCAAGGTGGCCAAGATCCGCCTGACCAATGGTTTTGAAGTGATCGGGTACATCCCCGGCGAAGGTCACAACCTTCAGGAACACTCCGTGGTGATGATCCGCGGCGGCCGCGTCAAGGATCTTCCGGGCGTTCGCTACCACATCATCCGCGGCGTGCTCGACACGCAGGGCGTGAAGAACCGCAAGCAGCGCCGTTCGAAGTACGGCGCCAAGCGTCCGAAGTAAGATTTTCCGGCCCTGGCGCTGCTTGAATGCGTCGGGCTATGAGATTGAGAGACAAAAGCCATGTCGCGTCGTCACAGTGCAGAAAAGCGTGAGATCAATCCGGACCCGAAGTTCGGTGATCTGATTGTCACCAAGTTCATGAACGCCGTCATGTATGACGGCAAGAAGTCGGTCGCCGAGACCATCGTCTACGGTGCGCTCGACCAGGTTCAGTCGAAGACCAAGCAGGAGCCGGTCACCGTCTTCCATCAGGCGCTCGACAATGTCGCGCCGCATGTGGAAGTCCGGTCGCGTCGCGTCGGCGGCGCCACCTACCAGGTTCCGGTCGACGTGCGCCCCGAGCGCCGTCAGGCGCTGGCCATTCGCTGGCTGATCGCTGCCGCCCGCAACCGTAACGAGACGACGATGGTCGACCGCCTGTCGGGCGAGTTGATGGACGCGGCCAACAACCGCGGCACCGCCGTCAAGAAGCGTGAAGACACCCACAAGATGGCTGAAGCCAACCGCGCTTTCGCGCACTACCGCTGGTAAAGCGCGAACGAGACTGAGAGGCAGCTACGATGGCCCGCGAATACAAAATCGAAGACTACCGCAATTTCGGTATCATGGCGCATATTGACGCCGGCAAGACGACGACCACCGAGCGCGTCCTCTATTACACGGGCAAGTCGCACAAGATCGGCGAAGTGCACGACGGCGCTGCCACCATGGATTGGATGGAGCAGGAGCAGGAGCGCGGCATCACCATTACGTCCGCCGCGACCACGACCTTCTGGAAGGGTCGTAGCGGCAAGATGTACCGCTTCAACATCATCGACACCCCCGGACACGTCGACTTCACCATCGAAGTCGAGCGTTCGCTGCGCGTTCTCGACGGCGCCATCGCGCTGCTCGATGCCAATGCCGGTGTCGAGCCGCAGACGGAAACCGTCTGGCGCCAGGCCGACAAGTATCGCGTTCCGCGCATGATCTTCTGCAACAAGATGGACAAGATCGGCGCCGACTTCTACCGCTCGGTCGAGATGATCGGCTCGCGCCTCGGTGCGCATGCCGTCGTCATGCAGCTGCCGATCGGCGCCGAGACCGAGTTCAAGGGCGTTGTCGACCTCGTCGAGATGAACGCACTGGTCTGGCGCGACGAGACGCTGGGCGCTGCCTGGGACGTCGTCGAGATCCCGGCCGACCTTCAGGCTCGTGCGGAAGAATACCGCGAGAAGATGATCGAAGCCGCTGTCGAAATGGACGAGACGGCGCTTGAGAACTACCTCGAAGGCAAGATGCCGTCGAATGACGAGATCCGCGCGCTGATCCGTAAGGGCACCATCGCGGTCAAGTTCTACCCGATGTTCTGCGGCTCGGCCTTCAAGAACAAGGGCGTGCAGCCGCTGCTCGACGCCGTCGTCGAATATCTGCCTTCGCCGGCCGATGTTCCCGCCATCAAGGGTGTCGATGCCAAGACCGACGCCGATATCGAGCGTCATGCGGATGATAACGAGCCGCTGTCGATGCTCGCCTTCAAGATCATGAACGACCCGTTCGTCGGTTCGCTCACCTTTGCCCGCATCTATTCGGGCAAGTTGACCAAGGGCATCTCGGTCGACAACACCGTCAAGGGCAAGAAAGAGCGCATCGGCCGCATGCTGCAGATGCATGCGAACTCGCGCGCCGACGTCGAAGAGGCTTTTGCCGGCGACATCGTTGCTCTGGCCGGTCTCAAGGACACGACCACGGGCGATACGCTCAGCGATCCGCTGCACCCGGTCATCCTGGAGCGCATGGAATTCCCGGATCCGGTCATCCAGATCGCCATCGAGCCGAAGACCAAGAACGACCAGGAAAAGATGGGCCTCGCCCTTCACCGCCTGGCTGCCGAGGATCCGTCCTTCCGCGTCAAGACCGATGAGGAATCCGGCCAGACCATCATTTCCGGTATGGGCGAGCTCCACCTCGACATCATCGTCGACCGCATGCGTCGCGAGTTCAAGGTCGAGGCCAATGTCGGCGCTCCGCAGGTTGCCTATCGCGAGACGATCACCCGCAGGCACGAGCAGGACTACACGCACAAGAAGCAGACCGGCGGTACCGGTCAGTTCGCTCGCGTCAAGATCGTGTTCGAGCCGAATCCGGAAAGCAGCGAATTCGTATTCGAAACCAAGATCGTCGGCGGCGCCGTGCCGAAGGAATACATCCCGGGCGTCGAAAAGGGCATCAACAGCGTCATGACCTCGGGTCCGTTCGCGGGCTTCCCGATGATCGGCGTCAAGGCAACCTTGATCGACGGCGCTTATCACGACGTGGACTCCAGCGTTCTGGCCTTCGAAATCGCCGGCCGCGCCTGCTTCCGTGAGGCCGCACCCAAGCTTGGCGTGCAGCTGCTCGAGCCGATCATGAAGGTCGAAGTCGTGACACCGGAAGACTACGTCGGCAGCGTCATCGGTGACCTGAACGGTCGTCGTGGCCAGATCCAGGGCCAGGAAGCGCGCGGCGTGGCCGTCGTCATCAACGCGATGGTGCCGCTCGCCAACATGTTCAAGTACGTCGACAACCTGCGCTCGATGAGCCAGGGCCGCGCGGCCTACACGATGCAGTTCGATCATTACGAGCCTGTGCCGACCGCGGTCGCCCAGGAAGTTCAGAAGAAATACGCGTAACCTGAACGGGTTGCAGCAGTAACTTAATTCAAGGCCCGCACGGGCGAGCAGGATTGGAGACATCACATGGCAAAAGGTAAATTCGAGCGTAACAAGCCTCATGTGAACATCGGCACGATTGGTCACGTTGACCATGGCAAGACGTCGCTGACGGCGGCGATCACGAAGTATTTTGGCGAGTACAAGCGCTACGACCAGATCGATGCGGCGCCGGAAGAGAAGGCACGCGGCATCACCATCTCGACGGCTCACGTCGAATACGAGACGGCTGCCCGCCACTACGCCCACGTCGACTGCCCCGGCCACGCCGACTATGTGAAGAACATGAT